>JBLYYR010000200.1:0-71228 GCA_048550195.1 Arenicellales bacterium | reverse complement strand
TTTTAAGCTCCAGATTCCAGGATACCACTATTCATTAGTACCGTTCGTCCTTAAACTTTGTACCTGGAGCTAACCATATATAAGCCCCGGCAACCAGGTTGCCAGTTCTGGCCAGTAAGCTAGCATTAGCAACATCAATAACTGGATAACAATGAATGGCAGAACGCCGCGGTATATTTGGCCTGTATTCACAGATTTGGGTGCCACACCACGCAGGTAGAAAAGGGAAAAACCAAACGGCGGTGTCAGGAAGGATGTTTGTAGATTGATTGCGATCATGATGCCCAGCCAGACCGGGTCTATGCCCATGCTAAGTAAAATCGGGCCGACGATAGGCACCACGACAAAGGTGATTTCGATGAAGTCGAGAATAAACCCGAGCAGAAACATGACCAGCATCACTGCGACCATGGCACCGACGATGCCGCCAGGTAAACTGCCCAGCAGATGTGCGATGAGATCATCGCCGCCAAAACCGCGAAAGACCAGCGAGAACAGGGAGGCACCGATTAGTATCATGAATACCATGCTGGTAACTTCCAGTGTTGATATGGTGACTTTCCGCAGAACTTTTATGGTGCAGCTCTTTCTTGCGAGAGCGAGCAGTGTGGCACCGACAGCGCCGACTGATGCCGCTTCTGTGGGTGTGGCCAGCCCCCCCAGTATCGAGCCGAGTACCGAGACAATAAGAAGCAGCGGCGGGATCAGGGCAGACAGCAGCGCTGTCCATGAAGTGCTTTCAGCCCTGCTGCCTTTCTGTACTGGCATGGATAGTGGTCGCAGCCATGCCAGCGACAAAAGATAAATGATATACATGGCGACCAGTATCAGGCCGGGAATGAGTGCTCCTGCAAACAGATCACCGACGGAAACCGTATCCGGGGAGAAGATTCCCATATCAAGCTGCGCCTGTTGAAAGGCAGATGACAGCACATCACCGAGCAGAACCAGAATGATTGATGGCGGGATGATCTGTCCCAGGGTCCCGGCTGCACAGATTGTGCCGCAGGCTATAGCCGGGTCATAGTTATGCTTCAACATAGTCGGTAGAGCGATCATGCCCATAGTCACGACAGTAGCACCGACGATGCCGGTGCTGGCCGCCATCAGCATGCCTACCAGTACTACCGAGATACCCAGGCCCCCTCTCAACCTGCCGAACATTGCCGTCATGGCATCAAGTAATTGTTCAGCTACGCGCGAGCGCTCAAGCATGGCGCCCATAAATACAAATAAAGGTACTGCTATCAGGGTCTCATTAGTCATGATCCCGAATAAACGGCTCGGCATGGCAACCAGGAAGGTGCTGTCAAAGTCGCCGGTGAGACTGCCTATCAGGGAAAAAATCAGCGCCGTGCCTGCCAGCGCAAAGGCAACGGGATAACCGGTCATCAGAAAAAGGCCTGCGACCAGAAACATGAATAAAGGCATTAATTCAGTCATTATTTTTTGGTTGTTTCATGCAGGGGGTGTAAGGTTTTGCAGAGCTATCTTTCGTCCGGTTTTCAGTCTTCAATTTTCTGTATAACTTCTTTTGTTTCTTTCTTCCTTAATCCTTCATTTTCTTTCCACGTATTACAAGTATGCTGCGCAATGCCTGCGCGACACCCTGCAGCATCAGCAGGCCAGCCATTACCGGGATAGCCGTTTTCAGCAGGAACACAGCAGGCAATCCACCGGCATCTCTGGAGCCTTCCAGCAACGACCAGGACAGGGTGACGTAGTTCCAGGAAATTACAATAATAAACAGACAAAAGGGTACAAGCAGCAGCATTGCACCTGACAGGTCGACCCAGGCCCTGGCACGGTCGCTAAGCTTATCGTAGAAAATGTCGACACGAACATGAGCGTTTTGTTTCAATGTGTAGGCGGCACCCAGCATAAATACCAGTGCATGAAGATAAATGACAGACTCCTGCATGGCGATCCAGCCGAGGTTGAAAGCATAGCGAAGAACCACAATCAGAAAAGTGACCAGTACCATCACCAGTGTAAACCAGGCAATGCTGCGGCCAATCACATCGTTGACACGATCGATAATCTGTACAATGTTCTGCATTATCTATTTGACTTCACAGGACCATGACGAGACAGCGATTTCGCTGCCGTCACGGGCCAGGAACCAGCGTGTGCCCTGTTTCATTTTTTTAGAAATCTTGTCCTTGCCCTTCCAGTAGACAGGCAGGATAGATTCGGGCTGGCAATCTTTTGCCGAATAGACGCTGCAGCTTTTGTAAGCAAGGACAGCAACCTTATAGACATGATAGGTATAGGGCGTGTTGTGACAACCCGGGTTATCTGCCTTACCAAAAAGGGTGTATTTTACAGAATGCCCGTCACGCGTCATCTTATACATGCGTATTTCCGGATCACGGGCAAAAGCTAAAAAAGACACTCCTGCAATGGATAACGAGACTACCAGCTGCAGGAGAGTTTTTACCATTCCTAAAGAAAGATCGACTTGTAACTACAGTACAGAGCCGTCATGGACACCGGGATCAGTATCAGAAAGCCCAGGCCAATGGGAATTGCCGCCAGGATGGCAAGCAGCAAAAAGACCAGGCCGAAAACCAGTAATGGCAGGATGTTTTTAAAGGCAGCAGAGTAACTCGCTTTGATAGACTCAACCGGCGCCATATTACCGAGCATGACTAATGGCGTGGCATAAATAAAACCCAGCATCACAGTTACACCGATAAGGATGACCAAAAGTATTGACAACCCCGTTCCAGAAGACATCATCGCCGCAGGATCAATATTGCCTGTTTCACCTGCAGACATCATTGCATTTCCACCAACCAAAGAAAGCATGATGGCCATCATAAGAATTTGCACCAGTAAATAGAGTCCACCCAATACTAACAGTTTATTCATGCGCCCCTTGTCCCTGAAACCCTGAAAGAGATAACCAATTTCAATCTTGTTGCCTTTATCCATTTCAGATGCTGCGTACATAAAGCCACCTGTCAGGGCAGGAGAAATAATCATCAGGGCCAATGAACCTATAAAGGGTATAAAGCTCAATACGATAGATATGCCAATAAGTATCAGGAACATAATGAACCAGGTACCGAAGTCCTGTTTGAATAGATTCCAGCCACAACTGAACCAGCTAACTCCCTGTCCTGCGCTTACACTTTTTGTCTGCATTTTGATTCCTCCATTTACTTTTTATTGAGCTTGATTAGCTTATTATAGTTTTCAGGGCCCCTCTCTTGAATCCGGATTATTCGGAATCGATAGAGGAGCCGGTGAATTTTCCGCTTTAAGCTTTCGATTTTTCCCTGCCTTCACCAGCGAAACAGTACCCAGTTTGGCGGACGCACACGGCGAGCCATCAGCTCACTGACCTGTTCGTCCATTCTTCCATCACCGTCACGATCAATAAGGTAGTAGGGCGCAAATCCTTTTTGATGAATTTTTACCATATAAACGCGCCCATTAAGGCTATATTCTTCGATAGTTTTATCGCCTTCGGTAATGATGTTAACTTCAGCCCCGCCAGGGTCGAAACCCCCTGGCTCATCTGCATTATTTGACTGCGACGGAGTGGGCGGTGGAGTATCTTCAGGCTGCTCATAACCCTGCGCCGCTGCAATCAACGGGAAAAGAAGGAATGTGAAAATCAGGAGTTAAGTCATTGATATGTCCTTGCAGGAAGGTTTGTTGCTATTACACTACCATCATCCCTGCAACGCAAGGTGGAAAGCCAGATGAAAGGTAAAAGGCAAAAGAGGGATGGTTGATTCTGCTACAGAAACTTGATCGCATTTATTGTTTTTTTGATCTAAAGGGCGCATCTATTATAATCTATGGATATTCATCTTCCATCCCAAATCGTCCCTTTCTGCGTTAAGAATCTTCGCAATAGCCAGCGATTGCGTGCGATCCTTGCCTTGATATGAAAGACTTGGAATACAATCTGATCTATCCAGAATTAATAGAAGGTGCCCTAAAGGTTTAACTGTAGCTCTGCTTCTTCTTCCGTGGGCTCAAAGCGACGGTGCTCGTAATAGCGGAATATCGCTTCTACCACCTGATCCGGGTCATCAATAATTTGAATAAGATCCAGATCAGATTCGGAGATGGTGCCTGCCTTAACCAGCGTGCTGCTAAACCAGCTTACGAGACCAGACCAGAAACCGGAATCGACAAGAATAATGGGTATGCGGCGTGACTTGCCGGTTTGCACCAGGGTTAGCATCTCAGCAAGCTCATCCAGCGTGCCGAATCCACCGGGCATCACTACATAGGCAGTGGCAAATTTTACGAACATGACCTTGCGCGAGAAAAAGTGATGAAATGTTAGTGCTACATCCTGGTATGGATTGGGATTTTGCTCGTGGGGCAATTCGATATTCAGGCCGATGCTCGGTGATTTTCCTTCAAATGCACCTTTGTTTGCCGCTTCCATAATGCCCGGCCCGCCACCGCTGACAACCGAGAAGCCTGCATTGGATAACTTTAGTGCTATCTCTTCAGTTAACTGGCTGGACGGATGATCCGGAGCGAAACGGGCAGAGCCAAAGATACTGACCGAAGGGTGTATTTCTGCCAGCCTTTCATAGCCTTCGACAAACTCGGCCATGATCTGAAAGATCTTCCATGACTGGCGTGAAAGTTTTCGGGTTGAGATGTAGGGTAGCGGTGCTTTCGATGGGTTTATCTTAATTTTAGTCATGCCTCATATTTAGCATGATGCAGGGCGTAAAGAAAATATTTTCACAATTAGCAGAAGGTGCCTCCCCCTCGCGACGAAAAAAGCATTGTGATTGAATTCTTTACCAGGAGAAACACACGAGGGGTGTTCTCCTGCAAATAATATTGAAACAGGGTGACAATTTAACAATGAGGCCAGGAATCACATATACTTCCGTAAATTGTAAATTGTAAATCGTGAATAAATGCCTAAAGCTCCTATAATTCTGGTCGACGGATCGTCGTACCTCTACCGTGCCTTCCACGCCATGCCGGGCCTGAATAATTCTGAAGGCCAGCCCACCGGCGCCATCTACGGTGTTATTAACATGACGCGTAGTCTCCTGAAGCAGTATCAGCCGGAATATATTGCCATGGTATTTGATGCCAAAGGCAAAACATTTCGCAATGATCTGTACCAAGAGTACAAGGCTAATCGGCCGCCAATGCCGGATGAGATGCGCAGCCAGGTGCCTTTTCTCTATGAAATTATTGAGGCAATGGGGCTGCCCTTGCTGGTGATTGAAGGTGTTGAGGCCGATGACGTGATCGGTACCCTGGCGTCACAGGCGGTGGCGAACTCGGCTGATGTCCTGATATCGACTGGCGATAAGGATATGGCACAGCTGGTCAATCAGCATGTCACCCTGGTCAATACGATGGATAACAGGGTGACGGATATTGACGGTGTTAAGACACGCTTTGGCGTGCCTGCCGATAAGTTTATCGATTACCTGACACTGGTGGGTGATACTGCTGACAATATACCCGGTGTCCCCAAGGTTGGGCCAAAAACGGCAGTGAAGCTGCTTGAAGAATTTGGTGATCTCGATACATTGATGCAACGTGCCGATGAGGTCAAAGGTAAACTGGGTGAGAATTTGCGTGATTCGCTGGAGTTTCTTCCGCTTTCCCGTGACCTGGTCACCATACGTTGTCAGCTTGATCTTCCGCTCAAGCTGGATGAATTAAAGATTAATGCGGCCGATGAATCACGCCTTAAAGATCTCTATGCGCAGCTGCAGTTCAAGACCTGGCTGACGGAACTGGGTGGTGCGAATGATGAGCTGAGTGCTGATGCCGAATACGATACGCTGCTGGATCAGTCTTCACTGGATGTCTGGTTAAATAAGATACAGCAGGAAGGTATTTTTGCGTTCGACACCGAGACCACGGACCTGGATGCCATGCAGGCCGAAATCGTTGGTCTGTCCTTTGCCATTGAGGCTGGCAGGGCGGCCTACGTTCCACTGGCCCATGATTATCCCGGTGCGCCGGAGCAACTTGATCGTGAGCAGGTGCTGCTGCAGATGAAGCCGTTGCTGGAAAATGAAGGGCTCAAAAAGATCGGCCAGAACCTCAAATATGATATGAAGGTGCTGGCCAACTATGCGATTACGCTTAAGGGTGTCGAGCACGACACCATGCTGGAATCCTATGTACTGGACAGCACGGCATCCCGGCATGATATGGATACCCTGGCAATGAAGCATCTGGGGCATAAAACCATTCATTTCGAAGACATTGCCGGCAAGGGCAAGAAGCAGCTCAAATTTAATGACATAGCACTGGAACAGGCCTCACCCTATGCGGCGGAAGATGCCGATATCACCCTGCGCCTGCATGAGCGCCTGTGGCCGGCACTGGAAAAACATGAAAAACTGACATTTGTTTATCGTGAAATTGAAATGCCTCTGTTGCCGATACTGGCGAAGGTGGAGCGCAACGGTGTGCGTATTGATGCGGGGATGCTAAAGCGCCAAAGCTCTGAGCTTGCGCAGGCCATAGTGGATCTTGAACGGCAGGCCCACGAAGCAGCTGGTCAGGAGTTCAATCTGGGCTCGCCGGCACAGCTACAGGATATTTTGTTTAACAAGCTGGGGCTGCCGGTCATAAAAAAGACGCCGAAAGGCCAGCCATCAACTGCGGAGGCTGTGCTGCAGGAGTTGGCACCAGACTATGACCTGCCGCGCCTTATTCTCGAATACCGCTCTATGAGTAAGCTGCGCTCTACCTACACCGATAAACTGCCGCTGATGATTAACCCCAGAACCGGGCGTGTACATACCTCGTATCACCAGGCCGTTGCTGCGACCGGACGCTTATCATCATCTGACCCGAATCTACAGAATATTCCTGTCAGGTCGAAAGAGGGCAGGCGAATACGGCAGGCCTTTGTTCCCGATGACGGGTTTCTCATGGTGTCTGCAGATTATTCGCAGGTAGAGCTGCGCATCATGGCGCATCTATCCGGAGATGATGGCCTGTTGAAGGCATTTTCTGACGGTGCAGATGTTCATAAGGCAACCGCCAGCGAGGTCTTTGCCATTCCGCTGGATGAGGTGACAGTCGATCAGCGACGTTCTGCCAAGGCGATCAACTTTGGCCTGATTTATGGCATGTCGGCCTTCGGCCTGGCTCAGCAGCTTAACCTTGAGCGCGGCGAAGCACAGGAGTACATCGATCTGTATTTCGAGCGATACCCCGGCGTAAAAAAATACATGGATGAAACCCGTAAGCTGGCGCATGAACAGGGCTACGTGGAAACTGTCTATGGTCGTCGGCTTTATCTGCCTGAAATAAACTCCGGCAACGGCATGCGCCGGCAATATGCCGAACGCACCGCCATCAATGCGCCGATGCAGGGTACTGCTGCCGACCTGATCAAGATGGCAATGATGGCAGTGGATAACTGGATCCAGCATGAAGCGCAGGATATCAGGATGATTATGCAGGTGCATGATGAGCTGATATTTGAAGTACCGGCCGGTCAGGTTTCAGATGCCAGTGACAAAATTCAGGCTCTGATGACAGGAATTGCTGACTTGCGGGTTCCCTTGCTGGTTGATGTCGGGGTAGGGGCTAATTGGGATGAGGCGCATTAACGGCTTTAGTTATACGTATTCGGTTTCACGTAACACCATTACTGTCCCACAAAGAAATATCAACCGATGAGTAAGTATTGAGAGTGCTGCTATTACGGGAGCTTAAGGCTTCGGAGACATGAAAAACAGCCGCCCCAAACCTGCACAAAAAAGAGTTCTCTCGCGAGGGTCGCAGGGAATGCAGGAAGGTCAAAAGCGTTATGTTTTTGCAAGGCATGATTTGCAAATCTGCTTCGGATAAATGCAGGTGCTTCATGCCTTCAATCACCCTGAAAACGACTATTCCTTGTTTAATCAATGCATTGTATGCGTATCACAGCCATTTATCTGGACAGCAGTGACGTAACAGCTAGTATCTAAAACGTAATTCAGAATAATTATAACAAGCTTTGTGCGGGAACTATTCGATAAAGGTACTTGTCTGAGTTTTTACATCGCTAGATGTGTTTCCGCTTTTCCTCCCTGAGCGGAAGGTTCTGGCAAAACAGAACCCTGTTAACCTCAATCCATTACCCCCGGATTGAGGTTTTTTTTATCGCGTGTACAAGTTGGCACGATTCTTCCTTCAATAAAATTTAGTTATACAAAAACGGACAGAAAGCCTGAAACCAAGACAAAGAGCAGGCTGTAACGTGGCAACCGTGTCATGACATGGCATGTTAATGTCATGTGTCATCAGTTTTCTGTGAACTAAATATTTATTTTTAAAGGAGGGTTGTCATGGCACATGTAGTCATTCTTGGTGCAGGGACAGGTGGAATGCCTGCTGCGTATGAAATGCGCTGTATCCTGGGTAAGGAGCACAAGGTTACCATTATTAATGCGAATGAATATTTCCAGTTTGTTCCTTCTAATCCATGGGCCGCTGTTGGCTGGCGTAAGCGTGAAGACATTACATTGCCGATTCGTCCCTACGTGGAAAGAAAAGGCATTGATTTTATTGCGGGAACGGTAAATAAGATTGATGCGGAAAATAGCCGGCTGGTTATGGATAGCGGTGATACTGTCGATTATGACTACCTGGTGATTACTACAGGTCCTCGGCTGGCTTTTGAGGAAGTTGAAGGCAGCGGGCCGCACGGGGGGCACACGCATTCAGTCTGTTCGATTGATCATGCAGAAATGTTCTATAACAAATATCAAGAATTCGTCAAAGATCCAGGTCGAGTGATCATCGGCGCCATGCCTTTTGCCAGTTGCTTCGGCCCTGCCTACGAATTTGCCGGTATTCTTGACACCGATTTGCGTAAACGAAAAATCCGTGACAAGGTGCCGATGACCTTTATTACTTCTGAGCCATATATCGGCCATCTCGGTCTCGGCGGAGTGGGTGATTCGAAAGGCATGCTGGAGTCAGAACTGCGTAGCCGCCACATAGAATGGATTACCAACGCCAGTGTGACCAGGGTCGAGGAAGGAAAAATCTTTGTTGACGAAATGGACGAAAATGGCGAGCTGAAGAAGCAGCATGAGGTTGAGTTTAAACATTCTATGATGCTACCGGCCTTCAAGGGTGTCGATGCGGTTGCCAATGTAGATGGCCTATGCAACCCTCGTGGTTTTGTTATTGTAGATGAATACCAGCGCAGTCCAAAATATAACAATATTTATGCTGCAGGCGTAGGCATTGCTATACCGCCTGTTGAAGCAACTCCGGTTCCTACTGGCGCCCCGAAAACGGGCTATATGATTGAGTCAATGGTGACTGCAATTGTACATAATATTGATGCTGTGCTGGAAAATGCCGAACCTGAAAAGGTCGGCACCTGGAATGCTATTTGTCTGGCTGATTTCGGTGATACCGGTGCTGCCTTTGTTGCACTGCCACAAATTCCTCCGCGCAACGTCAACTGGTTCAAGAAAGGCAAGTGGGTGCATGTAGCAAAAATTGGGTTTGAGAAATATTTTCTGCGCAAGATGAAGAAAGGAACTTCCGAGCCTGTTTATGAAAAATACATACTTAAAGCTCTGGGCATAGAGCGCCTGAAAGATTAATCCTCAGGTCCTCCTGAAGATTTTTTTTGGCGCACCGCCCGGTGCGCCTTTTTTCTACGTTGCCAGTTTTGCGTAAAACATAAATCGCAATACCTGATTTAAGCTTGCTTCTGTTTTTCCTGTTCGGCG
The DNA here is from genome assembly GCA_048550195.1 of Arenicellales bacterium. Lineage (GTDB taxonomy): Bacteria > Pseudomonadota > Gammaproteobacteria > BMS3Bbin11 > BMS3Bbin11 > BMS3Bbin11. The sequence continues at coordinate 61,521 of JBLYYR010000200.1, read as the reverse complement.
ATTTCAGCCCTGACTTTTTCCATATCCAGTTGTTTAACCTTATCGATCAGTTCATCAAGCTGAGGTCCAGCCATCATGCCAGGCTGTGAATAAAGAATGATTTTTTCACGAAAGATCATAAGTGTTGGGATAGAACGTATCTGAAATGATGCTCCAAGTTCCTGTTCTTCCTCGGTGTTGACCTTGGCGAACACGATATCCTCATGTTTTTCTGAAGCTTCTTCGTAGATGGGTGCGAAACTCTTGCATGGGCCACACCACTCAGCCCAGAAGTCTATAATCACAATGTCGTTTTCGTTAACGGTATCGCTGAATGATTCGTTTGTAAGGTTAACTGTTGCCATGATGCATTCCTTTTAGAGTTAATGTAGTGATTCTAACAGTGATTATGCAAAAAAGGAGGTGATAAAGTCACAGAAGAAAACTTTTTAAGCTCCTCTATCTATCCTTTTGTCCGCATCCAGGAATGCCTGTTTTAGTTCTTCGTAATTATTTGTAACCGGAAACTGTGGGAATTCGTCTATGACATTTTGCGGGGGCGAGAAGAGTATCCCTGCATCGGCTTCGCTAAGCATGCTGGTATCGTTGTAGGAATCTCCTGCGGCGATAACTTTGTAGTTCAGACTGTGGAAGGCCTGTACTGCTTTGCGTTTCTGGTCCTGCTGGCGCAGGCGATAGTTGGCGATGTAATCATCCTTGATTTCCAGGTTGTGGCAGAAAAGAGTAGGTGAGCCTAATTGCCGCATCAACGGCATGCCGAATTCGTAAAAGGTATCGGACAGGATAATCAGCTGATAGTGTTCACGCAGCCAGTCAAGGAACCTTCTAGCACCGGGTAGTGGGCCCATGTCGTCAATGACAGACTGGATAATAGACAGTTTCAGATCATGCTTATCCAGCACCTGCAGGCGGTGCGTCATCAGTTCGTCATAATCAGGAATGTCACGTGTGGTCAGGCGCAGGTCATCAATACCTGTCAATTCTGCGACGTTGATCCATATTTCAGGGACAAGCACACCTTCCAGATCCAGGCAGGCCAGTTTCATAGTTAAGCTCTCCGGTGTAGGGTTGCAGGCACCAGGCCAGCGGGGAAACAGTCAGTGGCGGGATTATGCCTGTTTTACACGAAGAATCGTACCTTCCATGTCTTCAACAATGACCTGAGTTCCGGAATCAAGGTCCGGTCCGCTTATACGCCACACAGTATCATCAATATTTAGTCGGCCGATGCCATCAACGATGGGATCAGTAAGCGTGAACTGCCGCCCTATATACTGGCTGCCGCGACGATTGAGGGTGGATGGCGACTCATTACGGTGATGCTGTGCGAGCCAGATACGGGAAAGTATGATGCTGATTATTGAGAATATCGCGAACAGCATCAACTGTGTCTGCCAGCTGATACCCGGAAGCAGCAGCAAAACCAGCCCGACTACGCCGGCAGAGATGCCCATCCACAGGAAAAAAGTGCCGGCCACCAGTATTTCCACGGTGACCAGAACGACAGCAAGTACCAGCCAGTTCCAGTAAACGATATCTTCAAGCATAGAGAAGTCCATTATTCGTTCTCTTTGCCAAATGTCTTTTTGGCAATCTCGGAGATGCCGCCAATGGCACCGATAACACCTGCCGCCTCCAGTGGCATCAGCACCAGCTTCTCGTTATCGGCTGAAGCGATGTCCTTCAGGGCATCGACGTATTTTTGTGCAACAAAATAGTTCAGGGCCTGTACATCACCCTGGGAAATCGCTTTGGAAACAACATGTGTTGCACGGGCCTCGGCTTCAGCCAGGCGTTCGCGGCCTTCAGCTTCACGGAAAGCGGCTTCTTTTTTGCCTTCTGCATCGAGCACGACGGCCAGTTTTTCTCCTTCAGCACGCAGGATTTCAGCTGCCCGGTCGCCTTCAGCATCAAGGATCTGGGCGCGTTTGTCGCGTTCTGCCTTCATCTGTCGTGCCATCGATTCGACCAGGTCAGACGGTGGTGTGATGTCCTTGATCTCTATACGCGTTACCTTGACGCCCCACGGGGTGGTGGCATCATCTACTACTTTTAGCAGGGCATGGTTAATGACATCACGTTTGGACAGCAGCTCATCAAGATCCATTGAGCCCATTACGGTACGGATATTGGTCATGGTCAGGTTCATGATGGCCAGTTCAAGATTATTGACCTCATAGGAGGCCTGTGCGGCATCGACAACCTGATAAAAGACAACGCCGTCAACGGTCACCATCGCATTGTCCCGGGTGATGACCTCCTGTGACGGTACATTCATGACCTGTTCCATCATATTCATTTTACTGCCGACTTTGTCGACAAAGGGAATGATCAGGTTCAGGCCCGGCTGCAGTGTCCTGCGGTACTTGCCGAATCGTTCAATCGTATATTCCATGCCCTGGGAAATGGTTTTAACACCGGCGGCGATGATGACGATGCTGAGTACAACAAAAACAATGACAAATTCAGTCATAGATAAACTCTCCCTGGTAGATGTGCCTGGATGCAGGCATCTGAAATATTATTATGATTGTAGACCATTGGTACATATATTTTTTGTAGAGATCGTAGATAAATCATGTAAAAGCATAAAGTTTAAAGCTGAAAAAGCTTTTGTGCCTGCGTTCATTTAATGTTCTGCTTTCAATTTCTACTTTTTAATAACCCTGACCAGTCGCACTGTTCCGCGCGTTTCATCTTCATAGTGAATCACATCGGGATTTTCAAATTCATATATAATCGCATTTTTTCTTGCTGAAACACGTACCTTGTCGCCGCGTATCTGATAGACAACGGTTACCACCTGATTGTTAATGCGCATAGTCGACGGTGTGAATTCAATAATATTGCCGATCTTTTCTGCTGTTGCTGAGGTTTCCTGCCAATGACCAAGCAATGGGTTTTGCTGTTCATTGCAGCCTGACAGAAAAAGTATAAGCAGTAGAGTGATTGAAGGGATAACGAATATTCTTTTCATCATGGTGCTGTTTTTAGCATAACTGGCAGTATAAAGTATGTAAAATTGCCTGAAATGAACATTATGATGACCTGCCGCCCTTTACGATTACTTAATGGACTAAGTATGGCCCTGCTGCTTCTGCCTGCAGTGCTTTTTTTTCAGGCGCAGCCCGTATCGGCACAACAGGAAGGTGCTGCCGTGCGTATTGGCGTGTTGGCCTTCCGTGGGCATCAGCAGGCCATGTCTCGTTGGCAGCCGATGGCTGACTACCTGAATGAAAATTTGCCCGGGATTCGTTTTAAGATTGTGCCGTTGAATTTACAGCAGGTACGCAAAGCGACAGCAGCTGAAGAGATTGATTTTGTTCTGACCAACCCCGGTAATTATGTTCTTCTTGAATCGAGATATGGCGCCTCGCGTATAGCTACTTTAAAGCGACACTGGCAGGGGCATGATTATTCGCGTTTTGGCGCGGTTGTATTCACCCGCCGTGATAACCCCGATATCAAATCTCTGAAAGATCTCAAAGGGCGATCTCTAATGATTGTGAACAATCATGCTTTTGGCGGTTTTCAGATGGCCTGGCGAGAACTGAAGGAAGCCGGTGTCGACCCCTTCAAGGATATAGCTGAACTCAAGTTCAATGGATTTCCGCAGGACAATATCGTACATGCTGTGATGGGTGGACAGGTGGATGCCGGCACCATACGTAGCGGCATACTCGAAAATATGGCTCTGAATGGCAAAGTGGAACTGGACAAGATCCGTGTTCTGGAAAATCGCAATATTGAGGGTTTTCAGTTTCTTCACAGCACCCGCCTGTACCCTGAATGGCCATTGGCAAAACTCACGCACACGCCGGATGAGTTGGCCAGTAAGCTGGTCGTTGCATTGCTGTCTGCACCGAAGGGGGTTTTTTCGCTGTCCGGCACTGACTGGGTGAGCTGGACGATTCCGCTTGACTACAGCAATGTAAATGAGTTGATGCGTGAACTGAGAATTGGGCCCTACCTTCCCGATGCACAATTATCTCTAATCAAAACAATAAAAGAATATGCCTACTGGTTGATCATGATCCTGGCTGTGCTTTTCGGTCTGGCATTACTCAGTATTTATGTCCTGAGGGTTAACCGCAGGCTGGTTGATACCCAGCATATCCTGCAGGATGAGATTGCAGAGCGTGTCGTTGCACAGAAAAAGCTGAATGAGAACAAGCGTTTTCTTGAACAGCGTGTAGTAGAGCGTACCGCGAGTCTGGCTGAATTGAACGCAGCATTGCAGCATAGTGAAATAACTCTGCGGGAGTTGAACAGGATAGTTTCCCTGTTCCCGGTTCCACTGGAAGAAAAAATCAGGGCATTGATCGAACTGGGCAGGAAACACTTCGGTTTTGCAGCTGCCAGTTTGTATCGGCGCAATGAGGCTGGCATTTCAGTAGTGTTGATGGTGGGCTCTGATTCAGGTGCAGTAGCAGCTTCAAATATAGCAGATGATACTACAGGGTTTATGGGAGGCATTGGTGTCGATGAGTTTGACGAATTGCTGCAGGATGATGAAGTTCTGCTGGCGGAAAAATCATTCCAGGTTGATGGCAAAGCAGAGGGTGAAGTAGATTTATTATCCTGTGTAGCGGTAAAGGTGCTAGTGGAAGGTAAGCCATACGGATTCTTATGCCTGGCTGATGATCAGGATGTAAGTCGCAACCTTGGTGAAGTGGACCGCGATATATTACAGTTAATTGCGGACTGGCTGGGCATGGAAATCGCCCGCAAACAGGTAGGTGACAGGGAGCAGCAGCACCTGTCTGACCTGGCCCATGTTACACGGTTGAGTACGATGGGTGAGATGGCATCTGGTCTGGCGCATGAGTTGAATCAGCCACTGACCGCGATCGCTAATTATCTACGTGGCTGCCAGCGCCGAATTGACAGGGGCAATCTTGAAGTCACAGAGCTTACTGCAATAATGCAGCAGTCAATACAGGAGGCAGAAAGGGCAGCAAAAATCATCCGCCGTATGCGCGCATTCGTCAACAAGGAGGATCCGCATCATGAGCGAATTGAGATCAATGAATTGATTACACGGGTCAGCGGTTTTCTAAGAAGCGAAATGGAAAGAAAATCGATCACTCTGACACTACCACTTGCTGAAAATCTACCCATTTTAATCGTTGATGCTATCCAGATTGAACAGGTGCTGCTGAATTTGCTGCGTAATGCCATCGATGCAGTACATGTTCCCTGGCGGGGCGAAAAAAAGATCGAGGTGGCCTCCTCCATGACTGAGACTGGCATGCTCAATATTGAAGTAAAGGATACCGGTATCGGTCTGCCTGACGGTGAGCAGCAGCAGATATTTGAGCCATTCTACACTACCAAAGATGAAGGTATGGGCATGGGGCTGTCGATAAGCCGCACTATTATAGAAGCCCATGGCGGGACTATGTATACTGATACTTCAGGGCAACATACTATTGTTGGTGTTGCTTTGCCACAATCCGGAGATACGTAAATTCATGTCAGTGAATGAAGAAAGTGGAGCTATTGTTTTTATTGTTGATGACGATGCCAGTGTAAGAGATTCCCTGCGCTGGTTGATTGAATCCGTACAGCTGCCGGTACAGTGTTTTGCCACCGCACAGGAGTTTCTTGACGGCTATAAAAACCAGCAGACCGGCTGTGTTGTACTGGATGTGCGCATGCCTGGCCTCAGCGGCCTTGATCTGCAGGAAGAGTTGCAGCAGCAGAATTTTATTCTGCCAGTGATTATTATTACAGGACATGCGGATGTACCAATGGCTGTGCGGGCCTTCAAGTCAGGCGTCTTCGATTTTATCGAGAAGCCATTTAATGACCAGCACCTGATTGACAGGATTCAACAGGCAATAGAAAAAAGCCGTAGCCAGAAAGTCAGCATACAGCGCCGCCAGGATGCCCGCGATCGTCTACAGAAGCTGAGTAGCAGAGAAAAGCAGGTGCTGGACTGCATTGTCGCCGGGTGCTCTAACAAAACCATGGCTCGTCAGCTCGACATCAGCGTAAAAACCATCGAAACCCACCGCGCTAATCTCATGTCAAAAATGGATGCCGGTTCTGTTTCTGAACTTGTACGGATTGCATTGCTGGCTGAAAGAGAGTCGGAATAGCTTTTCGTATTACGTATTACGTATTAAAAATTCAGGTTTTTCGTAAAACATAATACGTAAAACCTAAAACGTCTCTTTTTCAGGGTATACCCTGACCCCTCTCCCGAATCAACCCAATAGTTTTCCCGTCGCTAGTCGTCTTTAATACTCCACATCATACGGAATGATTAATGACAAAAATTAAAAAACTATTTGTCTATGCCTTAACTATTACTGTGACAGTAATGAGTTTATCAGCAATTGCTGGCAAGGATGGCAAGGATCATGACTATCGAACATTCATGACAGGTGGTGAGGTCAAGTATGGTCAGATAGAGGATTCCTATTCGGCAGACCTGGTGATGTACCTGGCAGGAAATCAGTTCATGGTAATGGAAGAGTTGATACAGGATTTTCAGCTGAAAAACCCGGATATAAAGAGCATCTATGTAGAAACCATACCACCGGGGCAGATTCTTAAAGGACAAATATTAAAACAGGGGGTGATAGAGGGCCGCAAGACATCCATGACACCGGATTTGTTTGCCAGCGTTAATCTGAGCCATCTGAAAAAACTGAAAGACAAGGGCAAGATGAATGACCATATCATCTATACCCATAACAAGCTTGAATTAATGGTTGCAAAAGGAAACCCGAAAAAGGTTTCAGGGCCAAAGGACCTGGCGAGAGATGACCTGGTGCAGTCGCATCCTAATCCGTTAACGGAGGGCATTTTCAAGTTTTATGGTTCACAAATGCTGAAAGATCTGGGGCTTTATAAAAAAGTAACAGCCGATGCTAAATGCAAAAGTTGCTGGGCCATACCGGATAAGACATGGTTCACTTCACGTCATCATCGTGAAACGCCGTATCGTATCGAAAATGGTGAAGCTGATGTGGGTATTGTCTGGACGACTGAGGTTGTTGAAGGCGTGAAAAAAGGCCGCAACATTGAAGGCGTAGCGATCCCTGCACCGTACAATATGGCGCATAAAGTTGGTTATGCTATCGGCATACTTAAAGAGGGAAGGAACCAGGAAAATGCAAAATGCTATCTGGACTACCTGGCCAGTGAAGACGCACAGAATATTTATGTCAGCTATGGATTTAGCCGGGCATCAAAAGAAGAATTAACCGTTAAGGCAATATTGGCATCAAATAATTGACCTGACTGTTTATTGATTATTTTTTTTGAAAATTTTTCTTGGGAGTTTGTGGCGCACTTCGGTGCGCCTTTTTTTTGCCCGCAGTATTTGTAGTGGCTCCAGAGTACAGGCCATCCCCATGATGTAGAATACCTGCCAGAACCTTAATCTAACGGATACTTATTGCTTTGCACCGTCGTCGTACCGAAGCCCTGCCCGAAAATACCCAGTACGGGCAAACTTTTACCTTACTCATTCCGTATGTCTGGCGCTATAAGTGGCGTGCACTGCTTGCGCTGCTACTGCTGGTCAGCGCGAAAATCGCCAATGTGGGTGTGCCGCTAATCCTGAAAGAGATAGTGGATAGTCTCGACCCTACGCAGGCGGTATTGATTGTGCCGGCCTTTCTGCTGCTAGCTTACGGACTTCTCAGGTTTTTGACTGTATTGTTTGGTGAGCTGCGAGATGTTGTGTTTGCTCGCGTTATTCAGAGCACCATGCGTAGTATTGCACTTGAGGTGTTCAGCCACCTGCACCGACTGTCGCTGCGATTTCATCTTGATCGCCAAACGGGCGGATTATCTCGTGATATAGAGCGCGGTGTATCGGGTATTCGTTTCCTGATGAACTTCATGCTGTTCAATATCCTGCCGACGTTGTTTGAAATTGGCCTGGTGATAACCATTCTTCTGCAGCGCTTCGACGCGCGATTCGGCCTGGTTGTCATCGTCACGCTCTCTACCTATATAGGCTTAACGTTAATCATTACAGAATGGCGCATGGGGTTCCGGCGTAAGATGAACCAGATGGATTCAAAGGCCAATACCTCTGCGATTGACAGCCTGATCAACTTTGAAACGGTCAAATACTTTAACAATGAAGACTATGAGCTGCACCGCTATGACGTTTCGATGCGGCAATGGGAAAAAGCGGCGGTTCGCAGTACAACCTCCCTGAGCCTGCTGAATTCTATGCAAGGGCTGGTAATAGCGACTGGTGTGACGGTGATGATGTTGATGGCCTCTGATGAGGTGGTCAGCGGGAAGATGTCTGTGGGTGACCTGGTAATGGTAAATGCTTTTTTATTGCAACTTTTCATTCCGTTGAATTTTCTCGGTTTTGTTTATCGAGAAATTCGTCACTCGTTGGCTGATATGGAGCGGATGTTCAATCTGCTGAAAACACCTGCTGAAGTGGAAGACAGAGATGATGCCAATGATCTTGTGTCTGGCCAGGCCAGCGTTTCTTTCGAAAATGTCGGTTTTTCCTATGATGAGCGTCGGCAGGTGCTGAAAGGGGTTACATTTGAAATACCGGCAGGCAAGACCGTCGCCGTCGTTGGCCATAGCGGTGCCGGCAAGTCGACACTGTCGCGGCTGCTGTATCGATTCTATGATGTCACGGATGGTACGATTTTAATCGACAATCAAAATATACGCGATGTCACACAGCAGAGCGTGCGTAGTGCTATTGGTGTCGTCCCACAGGATACCGTGCTGTTCAACGACAGCATATTCTATAATATCGCTTATGGGCGCCCTGATGCGTCACGGGAAGAAGTTATCCAGGCAGCGAAACATGCCCATATCCATGAGTTTATCGAATCCCTGCCAGATGGCTATGAGACGATGGTCGGCGAACGTGGATTGAAACTATCCGGTGGTGAGAAGCAGCGCGTAGCCATTGCAAGAACCATACTCAAGGCACCTGAGATACTCGTTTTTGATGAAGCGACTTCAGCGCTGGACAGTGCCACCGAAAAAAATATTCAGGCTGAACTGGAAGCAATCTCAGCCAATACCACGACCCTGATCATTGCCCATAGATTATCCACCGTACAGCATGCAGACCAGATTCTGGTGATGGAGGATGGACAGATTGTTGAACGTGGCAGGCACGATGAATTACTTGCTCGGGGAGGCGTCTATAGCCATATGTGGGCGTTGCAGAAAGAAGGGGAGACAGGTCGTAAGTCGTAGGTCATGGGTCGTATGTCGTGTGTCGGGTGTCAAAATTATGAAGACCGAAGACCCAGGGCTTCTTCTATTTCAACGGCACCGCTGCGGGTCGGTTCCACGGGTTATTGAAGCTGCGTGGATATGACTGGCGGATCTGACGGTTGATCCTGGGTAGATATTGAATATCATCGGCCGGACCGCGGTAACGTGTGACGCAGCCACCCCCAGAGCGACTGTTATCACCGCTGATGCTGCCGGCTCCACAGGTCTGTGTGATTGTACCCGAGCCATAGGGTCTGTTGTAGCGGTTTCCGCCATAGTAACCATTATAACCGGGGTAGACACCACCGGGATAATAGGTACCCCCAGACTGGTAAATGCCGCCGGGTGCATAGCTATTGCCGTAGGAGATGCTGCCGCCATTGCGGTGTTCCTGGCAGGATTTGCATTCTCTTGCTGGAGCAGAAGAGTTAAACAGAAAAAGTATGCTGCTGAGTAGAATCCACTTTGTTTTCATAGCAAAGGCCCTTAAGTTTGTTTCATGCTCACATGGACAGTATAGACGATGATCGCAGGTGTGTTGCAACATTGTATTCTGGTAATTTTGCGCTGAAAATGCTTCAATATGCGATTGACTGCACGCCGGATTATCTCCCGGATTCTCTTCCAAGGAGCTTTTGAATGACTTTTCAGAAAACTTTTATGACATGCCTGCTAACAGGTGCAGTGACTGTCGCTGGCAGCATTGGACAGGCCAGAGCTGAACAACCCCCCTATCCCCCTATGCGAGATGGTGCATCGAATGTTATACCGCCAGCTCCTCCTGCACCGGCTTATAGTGGCACTAACTCACAACAGTACCCACGGCAATATCCTCCCCAGGCGGGTGCTTATAGAGGCCCGGCACCGTATGGCAGACCAGCGCCGTATGGTAGGCCAATGCCTTATGGCAGGCCAATGCCATATGCGGGAGGTGCCCCTTATGGCCGGGGCGCTCCCTATCCACCACCTTATGGCGCAAGGCCCGGCGGCTGGAATCGTGGCCCCTGGGGCGGTGGCAACAATGGCTTTGGCAACTGGTTTGGTGGTAATAGAGGACCTTACGGAAATAACAGCCCTTTCGGCGATATGTTTGGTGGCGGCCGTAATGGTATCTGGGGCATGCATCCTGATGAATGGATGACAAGCAACCCGGAAGATGGTTTCTCCTACATGTGGGATGACATGATCAATGCTCCGAGTGAAATGGGCGAGATGCCCGGTGGCTGGAATGCGCCATCCATCAGCATGCCAAACCCGGTTGATGTTGGCAGTGAATTCAGAAGAGAAGCGCCCAACCTGGCGCGTGAACTTCCTGATATGATAAATGTGCGGTAGTATGTTTCAATAACTACTTACAAATGAGAAAAGCTCTTCTCGATGAAGGGCTTTTTTTATCTGGATAAAAATTATGGATATTCAAAAAACAAAGGAGTTAGAGCATGAATAAGTTCATATTAGGTGTTTTTTTTCTGGTTTTAGCTGTGCCCGCATCTGCCGATAACGGTCTGGTAAAAATCAAGAGTGCCAATGATGTGACTGCGACAGCTGATAAGTTGGTCAAGGCGCTGAAAGGCAAGGGTATGACAGTGTTTGATGTTATTGATCATTCGAAAGGTGCTGCAGGCGTTGGCATCGATCTGCCGCCAACAACACTGGTGATCTTCGGAAATCCAAAAGTTGGCACCCCATTAATGAAATGCTCACGTACTGCGGCCATCGATCTGCCACAGAAGATGTTGATCTGGAGCGATGAGTCAGGACAAACCTGGCTGGCTTACAACGACCCGGTTTACATGGCAAAGCGCCATGACGTTAAGGGCTGTGATGAGGCAATTAAAAAGGTCACCGGAGCGTTGGGTAAGTTTTCGGGTGTAGCAACTGCGAAATAGAAACGATTTACGTTTTATGGGTTACGGTTTACGTAAATCGTAATACATAAAACGTAAAACTTTCATTTCTCTAAAGCCGTTCATATTCTGCAAATAACTTCCGTAGCCGTTTTTCTGACGCCGGACTGGCGGTTCCCAGTTCCTGTGCAAACAAAGAGATACGAAACTCTTCCAGCATCCAGTGACAGGCTTCCAGTTTGTTCTGTTGGTCGGGTGTCAATTCCTGCCATTGTTCGGCGGCCCCAAGGTACTTCTTCATGATTGGAGAAAGTATTTTACTTGCCTGGGCATCTTTTCCCGGGTTGTAATCATATTTGTGCAGGCGCACAAGTATTCCTTTCAGGTAGCGTGGAAGGTGCTTGAGTCGGCTTAAGCCCGTGTACTGCAGATATTCCGGGTAGATCATACTCTGTAGCTGATGCAGGATATCCTCTATGGCTTCGGCGGGCAGGTAAGCGGTTTGTTTTTCCAGCTCCAGCACGCACTGGTGATAGAGCTTCAGTGTCTTAAGGTTTATCTGGCAAAAGCGGCTGGCTGTTTCGGTCAAGGTCTTGCGGCCCTGTGTAAGCATCTGTTCAAAATCATTTTTAGTTCGCGGCATTGAGGCGTTGTTCAGGAAACACTGGTCAAGGCTGGCAGCAATCAGGTCATCCCGCAGTTCCTGACAGGTACCGGTACCAGAAAAGTACAGACATTGCTGCTGCATATCCGGCAGCTGCCTGCGTAAATACCGTGCCTGATCTGGCAGAGTTTTCAGGATAAGTGCCTGCAGGCCGGCATGGTGCATTTGATCTGCAGTAGATGCATCATCAAGAATCTCGATTGAGAGCTTGTCCTGGTCGTCGATACATAAAGCCGGGTAACCAGTTATATCTATATTTCCAACAGTCTGTTTAACTTGCAAAGGTAGATCACCAAAGTCCCAGCTATTGATATTGTTTCGTTGTATTTCCCATGTCGGGGCCTGTTCGAAGGCTTTACTGGCGGCATTACCAAATTTCTGCTTCAGGCTTTTTAGGTCATGACTGACTGCCAGTGACTTCCCTTCATCATCCAGCAAACGAAAGCCCATTTTCAGATGCTCGGGCAGTGATTCATCGCGCCAGTCTTTACCCGCAACGGATATCCCTTTTTGTTGCTTGCTAAAACGGCTAAGTGCGGATGTCAGGGCTTTGCCGGAATAATGTGCTTCGGCCGATTGCCATTCAAGAAAATTACTCACGGTATCCGGCACGGGTACTAGCTGGCGGCGTTGTGTTTTGGGTAAGGACTTGATCAGAGTTGTGATTTTTTCACGGACCAGGCCCGGTACCAGCCAGTCGAAATCTTCTGGCTTCAGGCTATTCAGGTGATACACCGGGATGTGTGCAGTGACACCATCCAGTGCATGACCCGGTTCAAAGCGATAAGTGAGTTTGTATGTAATTCCACCGATGTCCAGGTGGTCTGGAAAAAGTTTTTCAGAGTGTGTTGCTTCTCGCTGCAGCAGATCCTCTTTCTGCATTCGTAGGATGTCCGGGTTATTTTTTTGCTCATTCTTCAGCCAGCGTTCAAAACTGCGAGACTGATAGATATCTGCAGGAATCTGGCTGTCGTAGAATTGATAAATTTTTTGATCATCAACCAGAACATCTCGACGTCGCCGTTTGTGCTCCATATGCTCAAGTTCTTCGATCAAGCTACGATTATTTACTAGTGTTTTTATTTGTTTGTGATAATGGCCTTCAACCAGTGCCTCACGGATAAAGATTTCTCGCGACACTGGCGGGTCGATGGGACCAAAATGGACGGCTCTTTTTGCAACGACCACAAGACCGAAAACAGTGATCTGTTCATTCGCCATCACACGTCCCTGAGATTGTACCCAGTGAGGGTCGGAGTAGTGCTTCTGGCATCGGTCCCCAGCAGCCTGCTCTATCCACTCGGGTGCAATCTGTGCATTGGTACTGGCAAACAGGTGACGGGTTTCAATCAGGCTGGCTGACATGATCCAGCGTGGAGATTTTTTCGCCAGCACTGAATCTGAAGCAAGGCGAAATTGACGTTGCCTGGGCCCCCTGTAGTCTCGAGCTTCATCGTGTTGGCCGATATGGCTGAGCAGACCGGTCAATAGCGCACGGTGTATTGCTTCATGACTGGTATCGGATTGCTGCAGTTTGTTGTACGTTAACAGGCGAGCCAGCTGTTTGTGAATATCAATCCACTCACGCATGCGCATCCAGGACAGAAAATACTCACGACACCAGCGTCGCAGTTTGTTCTGGCTTAAGCGTTCTGACTGATGATGGTAAGTATTCCAGATATTCAGCAGTGTAATAAAATCAGAATCTTCTGCATTAAATTCACGATGCTTTTGTGCGGCCTGTTCGCGCTTGTCATGCGGACGTTCACGTGGGTCGCGTACGCTGAGTGCGGAACAGATTATCAGGCACTCATTGACGCAGTTGAACTCACGGCCAGCAATTAGCATGCGGCCGAGTCTTGGATCGACAGGCAGGCGTGCCAGTTCCTTTCCAAGCCGGGTTATTCTCTGTTCTTCATCAAGGGCATCGAGCTCCTGTAACAACCGATAGCCATCACGTATCACACGGGGGTCAGGTGCGTTGATAAAAGGAAAGTCTTCCAGTTTTCCAAGCCTTAAATTACTCAGAGAAAGGATGACGCTGGCTAAATTAGTACGAAGAACTTCAGGGTCGGTAAAATGGGGCCGGGAGATATAGTCATCTTCGCTATAGAGTCGAATGCAGATACCCGGAGCATTGCGTCCGCATCTGCCCTGACGCTGGTTGGCACTGGCCTGCGAGATGGGTTCAATGGGTAAACGCTGCACCTTGCTGCGGTAACTGTATCGAGAGATCCGTGCAAGCCCGGTATCAATGACATGCCTGATACCGGGAACAGTCAATGAGGTCTCTGCGACATTCGTCGATATGATGATGCGCAGCTTGCCACCAGTATGGAAAATCCGGTCCTGTTCTTTAGCGGATAGTCTGGAATACAGTGGCAGGATCTCGATGTCTGGCAAAAGATATTTGCGCAAGGCTTCTGTTGCTTCGCGTATTTCACGTTCACCACTGACGAAAACAAGAATATCTCCCCTGTCCTCCGCAGTAAGTTCATCAACCGAATGAAGTATACCCTGTATCATGTCACGGTCCTGCTGATCAGGATCATCAGAAACAAGGGAGCGGTAGCGCGTTTCGACCGGGTAACTGCGTCCGGAGACTTCAATCACGGGAGCCTCGTTAAAAAATTTTGAGAACCCCTGAGGGTCGATGGTGGCAGAGGTAATGATAAGCTTTAAATCAGGACGTTTTGGTAACAGTTTTTTCAGGTAGCCAAGCAGGAAATCGATATTCAGGCTGCGCTCATGGGCCTCATCAATAATCAGTGTGTCATATTCACGCAACAGGTAGTCACGCTGGCTCTCTGCCAGCAGGATGCCATCAGTCATTAGCTTGATGTAGGTGTCCGGGTTACTGCGGTCATTAAAACGAATCTTGTAGCCCACGGCCTGGCCGAGCTCACTTTTCAGTTCTTCTGCAATGCGAGCGGCAACACTGCGTGCTGCCAGTCTGCGCGGCTGGGTATGCGCTATCCTGCCAATGATTCCTCTGCCCATTTGTAGACAGATCTTGGGAATTTGTGTGGTTTTTCCAGAACCAGTTTCACCACAGACGATAACAACCTGGTTGTTCTCTATTAATCGAGCTATTTCTTCCCGATGCTGGTTGATAGGTAAAGCGTCATCAAATGCCGGAACAGGACATCTAGATCTGCGCAGTTCGAACCGTTTCAGGCTATCATTAGAGTTGTTGGCCAGCTGTTTTTGTTGTTTGGGATTTTTCAATTAATCAGTGGCTCTGAATACGATACTTGGCGATTATAACAGGCATGTCTCATATCTATCTTTTCAATAAACCCTACGGAGTACTCACACAGTTTACCGATAGAGATGGTCGCCCGGTACTTGCTGATTATATAGATATACCAGCAATCTATCCTGCCGGGCGCCTTGATAAGGATAGCGAAGGGCTTTTGCTGCTGACCGATGATGGTAAGCTACAGCAGGCTGTGTCAGACCCGGCATTTAAATTACCTAAAATCTATCTGGTACAGGTGGAAGGCATTCCCGATGATGAAGCCCTGGACAAACTGCGTGCCGGAGTTGACCTAAAGGATGGAATGACAAAATCTGCACAGGTATCCAGGATAGAAGGGGAGCCACCGAATCTGTGGCAGCGTGATCCGCCGGTTCGCTACCGTGCCAGAATTCCGGATTGCTGGCTATATATCACCATCAGGGAAGGCCGTAACCGTCAGGTAAGACGCATGACGGCAGCTGTTGGACACCCGACTCTGCGTCTGATTCGTAATGCTATTGGTGACTTCAGGCTTGATGGTTTACTGCCAGGGGAATTGAAGCAGGTGCCAGATGATCTGGTTGAGAGGTTTATTTCAGGAGTGCCAAAGAATACTGGCCCCCGGCGGAGGCGGAGAAAAAAAGAGTTTTACGATTTACGTAAACCGTAATACATTCTTTTTAATGCTTTTTCCCTTCCGGGCTATTCCACTCCGTAATTAAATCGTCAAACCGTCGAATGCTGATCAACAGATGCTTGGCGTTAATCCCGGCTTCACTGAAATAATATTCCGCAATAGAATGAATATCGCTCTTTTCGGGGATACCCTCACGAGTCTGTATCATTTGTTGGCAGCGTGGCAGGAAAACCCATTGCAGCCACTGTGGCAGGCGCAGCGTGTCATAGCAAAAGGGCATCTGGCTTTGTAAATCATGAAGAGGAGGCTGCACTTCTTCCCATAAGTCAAGGGACCGCAGTTCCTCTTCTATATGGTTCAACGTATGTTCCAGGTGTTTCATGAGTTTAGTATAGCTGTTTCAGGGTTTAGCTGTTACGTAAAACTAAATATTCTTGACCCTCAGTGCCTGTGTTGATAGTCTGCGATCTCGTTCAGCAGGATCGCTGGACGTTATTCAATTAATCATATGGAGATGAATCATGAATAACCCTTCCCAGTTTTTAAACACATCTGTACTTCGCAAGTCTGTGCTGCTTCTGGCTGCAACGGGGCTGCTATCGATTAGCCAGTTTTCTTTCGCAGCGGCGACATGTAAAGGCATGCAGCAGGATGCCTGCAGCAGCGAGAATAGCTGTAGCTGGGTCAATAGCTATACTACAAAAACAGGCAAAAAAATCAATGCCTATTGTCGGAACAAGTCAAATCCTGGCGCTAAAAAGTCTGTCCCGGACAGCAGTTCGGCTGGTAAATCTGACAAACAGGGCTGATTGTCCATTTTTTGCCAGGGCCCAGGCCCTGGCTTAATCCCTGATCGCAGTTTTCAGTGTTGTTGTGTAATTTTTATCCTGTAGTATCCTTACATAAACAGTGTGGAGCGGATAATTATGACCAGTCGCATATTAAAAAATATTGTTTCTCTACTATCCATGTTCGCGATGTGTAGCAGTGTAAGTCTTTACGCGCAGGAAGCTAAGCATCAGCTGTCAGCCGGCATGGTGAACCCGGGTTATGTTGAAAAACCTGCCTGGTTCAAGGATTCCTTTCTCGATATTCGAGACGATATTTCTGAAGCCACAGAGTCAGGCAAAAGAGTGTTGTTGTATTTTTACCAGGATGGCTGCCCATACTGTGAGCGTCTGGTAAAAGAGAACATGTCACAGCAAAGTATCGTTGACAGTCTGCAAAATAAATTTGATGTTATTGCGATCAATATGTGGGGTGACCGGGAAGTCGTAGGCCTTGATGGCAAGGAAACGACAGAAAAGAAGTTTGCTGTTGCCAATAAAATCATGTTTACGCCTACGCTGCAGTTCCTCGACGAACAGGGCAAACATGCGCTGCGTCTCAATGGCTATGTTCCACCGCACAAATTTATAGCTGCCCTTGACTACGTTAGCCTGAAAAAAGAAAAAGAGAGTAGCTTTCGCGATTATATGGCAAAAGTAAATCCGTCAGCTGGAAGTGGAAAGCTACATATGAATTCTTCTTTTATCCAGGCACCTTATGATCTGTCAGCGAGAGAATCCGGTAAGCCATTGCTGGTATTTTTTGAACAGAAGAACTGCCCGCCCTGTGATGAGCTGCATGAAGATGTTTTAAAGCAGCAGGGTTCTGCTGAATTATTGAAGAAGTTTGATATTGTGCTGCTCGACACCTGGTCAAAAACGCCTGTAATCACGCCTCAGGGGAAAAATACAACGGCAGAAAACTGGGGGAAGGAGTTGAATCTGACTTATATACCGAGCATGGTATTTTTTGATACAAAAAATAAGGAAGTCTTTCGTGCCGAAGGATGGTTACGGACGTTTCATGTGCAGTCTTCACTGGAATATGTGAGCGGTAAAGCTTATCTTGAAGAGAAAGAATTTCAGCGTTTTGTTGAAGCTCGCGCAAGTAGATTAAGAGAACAGGGCATTGAAGTCGACCTGTTGAAGTAATCAGAAAATTATAAGCTGTGCAGCATTCAGGGAACTTACAGAAACTTGACAGGTCACACCAATAACTGAAGAATACAGGGAAAGCTCTGATACTCAATGCTGTGAATGTAAAAAAAATTATTATTTTGCTGTCTCTTTTACTGGTTATCTCTCCGGTTTCTAACGCCTATTTAGCGTTGATGAGTGATAGTGAAGCGAAACAGACTTCACATTGTGAGCCGTCAACTCATGAGCAGGATAGCAAATCCTGTTGTCAGGATGATCAATGCAATAACCATTGCCTGTCAATGCAATGCAACCACTTAAGTAAACTTTCCGCATTATCTATAGAGACTGGCATTAAATCCCATCAGCTTGCCCTGTCATTTTCACCGTCCATTCTATTGTATGGACCCGATAGTGGTTTGGGCAATACCCCGCTTCGACCCCCGATAAGCATACTCTGACTATCTTCCGCCCTTTCTGACCGGAGGGCTGTGTTATGCATGTGATACCACATGCTAGTTTTCAGAGGTGTAATAAATGAAACCATATTTTTTCAGGTACCTGCGTGTACCATTGCTATTAAGTTTATCCTTTCAATGCTTTGCAGCGGAAGTGTCGCAAGACATAAATATCCTGACACTGGAGCAGGCTCTTCAATTAACGCTGGATTCTGAGACAGTCTCTCAATCATTCGAATACCGGGCGCTTGGATTTGAAGAAGAGTCTATTGCCGAAGGTGGCCTGCCTGATCCGAAGCTTAAGCTTGGGGCAATGAATTTCCCTACCGATACCTTTGACCGTGACCAGGAGGCAATGACGCAATTGCAGGTCGGTGTTGTGCAATTTTTCCCGCGTGGATCAAGCCGATCCATCAAATCACAGATTAATGATGATAAAGCAGAAAAGTCCCGTTACATGGCCAGTAATGCTCGCCTCAAGGCAACTCGCGACGTTAGTAAAAACTGGCTGGAGCTCTACTACTGGTTAAGGGCTGAAGAGATTGTTGAACAAAGTCGCAGCTGGTTTAGCAACCTGGTTGGTGTTACCGAGTCCCGTTATCGAGTTGGCAGTGCAACACAGCAGGACGTGGTTCAGTCCGAACTTGAGCTGGACAGGTTGACCGATCGCCTTGAAGGAATACGCATTAAACAGTATATGGCGAGGTCTGATCTATCGCGCTGGATAGGCCCTTCAGCAAGTATGAGCGATTTGCCGGGCACCTTGCCCGAGCTGCAGTCGCCTGTCATCTCGGAAGAGTTCACCAGGCACCCCGTTATTCAGGCCAGTGATGCAGAAATTCGAGCAAATAATAACAGTGTTGATTTATCGCGTCAGGCGTATAAGCCCGGAGTGGCTGTGGATGTTACCTACGGTGATCGCAGCGGCGAGAATCCGGATGGCAGCGACAGGGCAAATTTTCTCTCTGCTATGGTGCTGCTGGATATTCCTCTGTTTACAGATAAAAGGCAGGACAGGAAACTGGCTTCATCACAGCAGAACCTGCAGGCAGTTAAGCAAGACCGCGAGACGGCAGTGCGAAAGCTAACAAGCCAGCTGCAACGCTCACAGTCTTCATTGCGTATTCTTGATCGTCAGATACATTTGTACCGTGACAAGCTGGTCCCGCAATCAGGCAGCCATGCAGAGCTGGCACTGAAGGCCTACGAGAACAGCCGGGTAGAATTTGATTCAGTCATACGAGCACGAGTCGCCGAGCTTGATACCCGGCTCAAGGCTATCCGTCTCGAAGTCGACCGGGCACAAACTATTACCATGCTCAATTACCTTGCTGGGGAAGAAAAATGAAAAAATTGAAATTAATATTGATCCTGTTATCAGCAGGGCTGCTGAGTGCGTGTGGTGAGTCAACAGAGGGTGAAATGTCAGGTGAGGATATGGAGAAAAAGGTTGACTACTGGGTTGCCCCGATGGATCCGAACTATAAAAAAGATAAGCCAGGCAAGTCACCCATGGGAATGGATTTAATACCCGTATACAAAGACACGATGACTGCAAAAAAAGAGAAAAAAATTGCTTACTGGGTCGCCCCGATGGATGCTAATTACCGTCGGGATGAACCCGGTAAGTCACCCATGGGAATGGACCTGGTCCCGGTTTATGAGGAAACAGGTGACGATGCAGGTGCCGTCACTATCTCTCCCGCAATGGTACAAAACCTTGGAGTTCGCACGGCAATGGCTGAGAGAGGGCGCCTGGGCCGCATGATTGATACTGTCGGATATGTGTCCTTTGATGAATCGCTTATCGGCCATATACATCTTCGAATCGAAGGCTGGATTGAGAAACTTTACGTTACTAACGAAGGTGAACGGGTGAAAATGGGGGACCCCCTGTTCGAGTTGTATTCCCCGACGCTGGTCAATGCCCAGGAGGAATACCTGGAGGCACTGAAATCAAAAAACCAGCGCCTGATTCGATCTTCGCGAGACCGCTTATCCTCACTGGATATCTCTTCTGACCAGATAGATGAACTCAGAAAGACGCGAAAAGTAAAACAGCATGTCACATTTCGCGCACCTCAGGATGGCATTGTTACATCACTGAACACACCACAGGGCATGTTTGTGAAACCGGCAACACGAATCATGTCGCTGGTTGATCTTTCTAAAGTCTGGGTGCAGGTTGAAGTGTTTGAGCAGCAGGCGAGCTGGGTAAAACAAGGACAGCCAGCTGAGATATCACTATCATTTTTACCCGGGCAGACACGGCAGGGCGATGTTGTCTATGTTTATCCTGAGCTGGATAAAAAGACCCGTACCCTGCGGGTCAGGCTGCAGTTTGACAACCCGGATGAAAGTCTGAAACCAAATATGTATGCCAATGTGAAATTATATTCAGGCATCAAACAGGATGCTCTGTTTGTACCACGTGAAGCAATAATAAACAGTGGCAGAATGACGCGCGTGCTGGTAGCAAAAGAGGGCGGTAAGTTTTATGCGCGCGAAGTAAAAACAGGGATTGAATCTGGTGAATACACCGAAATCCTTGATGGCCTGCAGGGAGGCGAAAAAGTAGTTATCTCCGGTCAATTCCTGATTGATTCAGAAGCCAGCCTTAAGGGAAGTCTGACGCGCATGGGTGACGGGGAATAATGTCATGATTGAATTCATTATAAACTGGTCATTAAAGAACCGTTTTATGATTCTTGTGCTAACGGCCGTTGTTGTTGCCTGGGGAATCAATGCCATTCGCACCATACCGCTTGATGCTATCCCGGACTTATCCGACGTACAGGTCATCGTAAAAACGAGTTATCCGGGACAGGCACCGCAGGTGGTAGAGGATCAGGTTACCTACCCGATGACTACCGCCATGTTGTCGGTACCAAAAGCGACTACTGTACGTGGCTACTCATTCTTTGGTGATTCTTATGTCTATATCATCTTTGAAGATGGCACAGACCCTTACTGGGCCCGATCACGAGTACTGGAATATCTCAACCAGGTAACTGCAAAATTGCCGCCACAGGCGGTGCCCTCGCTGGGCCCTGACGCCACTGGTGTCGGCTGGGTATATCAATATGCGCTGGTTGACCGTACGGGTAAAACCGACCTTGCCGAGTTGCGCAGTTTGCAAGACTGGTTTCTTAAGTTTGAATTACAGACTGTTGATGGTGTATCTGAAGTCGCCACCATTGGCGGTATGGTGAAGCAGTATCAGGTGGTCATCGACCCGAACAAACTTCGTGCCTATAACATCCCCTTAAGTAAGATTAAAAAATCGATACAGCGTGCAAATCAGGAAGTAGGCGGTTCTGTTATTGAGATGGCCGAAGCAGAATATATGGTCCGATCGACGGGTTATATATCAAAGAATCAGGATCTGGAAAGTATTGTTGTCGCCATAGGCGATAACGGCACACCAATACAATTAAAAAATATTGCTGATATCCGTACCGGTCCGCAGATGCGTCGTGGCATAGCAGAGCTTGATGGTGAAGGGGAAGTCGTCGGCGGTGTGGTTGTCATGCGCTATGGTGAAAATGCACTGACGACTATCGAAGGTGTTAAGTCCAAGCTCAAAGAGCTGCAAAATGGCTTACCTGAAGGTGTAGAAATAATTGAAACCTATAACCGTTCCAGCCTGATTAACCGTGCAGTAAAGAATTTGAACGGAAAACTGATAGAAGAGTTTATAGTCGTTGCCCTGGTGTGCCTGGTTTTCCTTTTTCATTTACGTTCAGCACTGGTCATCGTATTGTCACTGCCGGTTGGCATACTGGCCGCATTTATCATCATGCAGTCACAGGGGATGAATGCCAACATCATGTCACTGGGAGGCATCGCGATTGCCATTGGTGCGATGGTCGATGCGGCGATTGTGATGATAGAGAACGTGCACAAACATATTGAACGTGAAGGAGATGCAAAGTATGACCACTGGGAACTGATCAGGCAGGCTTCTATTGAAGTTGGCCCACCATTATTTTTCTCCCTGATAATAATTACTTTGTCATTTCTTCCTGTATTTACTCTGGAAGCCCAGGAGGGCAAACTGTTTGCACCCCTGGCGTTTACCAAGACCTTTGCCATGGCCTCAGCGGCATTGCTGTCCATAACACTGGTGCCGGTGCTGATGGGGTATTTTGTCAGGGGGAAAATCACGCCTGAGCATAAAAATCCGGTAAACCGCTTATTAATGGCAATCTATGGGCCAGTAATAAAGCTGGTACTTAAAGCGCCTGTCATCGTTCTAATTGTCGCCCTTACAGTAGCAGCAAGTGGCCTCTATCCGCTGACCCGAATTGGTTCTGAATTTATGCCGGATCTGGATGAAGGCGATATCATGTATATGCCAACAACCTTTCCGGGTATCTCTATCGGCAAGGCGCAGCAGTTATTGCAGCAGACGGATAAATTGATAAAGACTGTACCTGAGGTCAAGTCGGTATTCGGAAAGATCGGGCGGGCAGATTCTGCTACTGATCCCGCACCCTTGACGATGATCGAAACAACCATCCAGCTTAAACCGAAAGATGAATGGCGTGAGGGTATGACGACCGAAAAATTACGCCGTGAGCTTAATCAGCTGATCAAGTTCCCGGGGCTTACAAATGCCTTTGTAATGCCAATCAAAACACGTATCGACATGTTGGCGACCGGGATTAAGACACCGGTAGGTATCAAGGTTGCCGGGCCGGATCTTAAGGTCATTGAGGAGATCGGTAAGGATGTTGAAAAAATCATCTTGACCGTGCCGGGTACGGTCTCAGCGTACTCTGAACGTGTTGCTGGCGGGCGCTATGTTACCGTTGATGTACGGCGACGTGATGCCGGCAGACTGGGGCTAAATATTGCGGATATACAATCCGTGATTATGGCCGCTGTCGGTGGCATGAATGTATCTCAAAGCGTTGAAGGTCTTGAGCGTTACCCAATAAATATTCGTTACCCTCGTGATGTTAGAAACTCGGTAGAGAAATTACGTAACTTGCCAATTGTTACCCCGATGGGTGCCAGCATTTCGCTCGGCGAAGTAGCGGACATACGGATTGAGTCAGGGCCGGCAATGATCAAATCCGAGGATGCCAGGCTTAATGGCTGGACTTTCGTAGATATCGAGGGCCGTGACCTGGGATCCTACGTCACCGAAGCACAACGAACTATTTCTGAAAAGGTGAAGCTGCCTGCCGGCTATTCAATCTCCTGGTCGGGACAGTATGAATACATGGTAAGGGCCAAACAGCGCCTGGCCAGAGTAGTACCTGTTACATTGGCAATAATACTGCTATTGCTATACCTCAACTTCAGAAACATGACCGAAGTACTAATCATCATGGGGACATTGCCGCTGGCTCTGACAGGTGGGTTCTGGTTGTTGTATTTTCTTGAGTACAACATATCGGTAGCTGTTGGTGTCGGGTTCATTGCACTGGCTGGCGTTGCGGTAGAGATCGGGGTAGTGATGCTGGTTTACCTTAACCAGGCATGGAAAAAGATGAATGTTGATCGTCAGGGTAAACCGGGTATTGAAGATTTAAAGGATGCGGTAGTCAACGGCGCACTTTTAAGGGTGCGCCCGGTGATGATGACCGTAGCGGCTATTATCGCCGGCCTGCTACCTATCATGCTGGGGTCAGGTACTGGTTCTGAAGTAATGCGGCGAATTGCAGCACCCATGGTTGGTGGCATGGTCAGTGCAACCTTGTTGACGCTCATCATAATTCCAGCGGTATTCTTGATGTGGAAAATGCGTGAGGCGAGAGAAAATGAGAATTGAGTGTAAACAATATTATTTATGAGGGCAGGATATGACAACAAAGATAAGCGCTATCGTTCAACCTGACAGATTGCAGGCAATCGAACAACGTCTTCTTGAACTGGAAGTACCGGGATATAGTTTTTTTGAAGTAAAGGGTCGGGGCCACTATGCAAATTTATATACGCCTGATGGCATGACTCAACACACATGTGTTGAACTATTCATTAGTGATGACAGGGCAAAAAAAACAGCGGAGGAAATAATGGATGCTGCCCATACTGGTGTGGCGGGTGACGGTATTGTAACGATTGAAAAGATTGATGCTCTGTACAAGATTGAGACGAAATCATTGTGCGAGGAAATTTAGTTAAGGGCCGTGGCAGGAAAGTTTTAGGTGTTACGTTTTATGATTTACGTAAACCGTAAACCGTAAATCATTTTTTTCAAGCTTGACACTTGAAACTTAACACTTGAAACTTTGTGCCATGAACACCCTTCAAGAAAACGGCAGCGCCCTGCGAATAGCGTTAGGATTGGCAAGCTTTATCATCATTGTTGCCGGCATGAAGGCGGCGGCATCTCTCATTGTGCCATTTCTATTATCTGCTTTTATAGCGATTATCTGTGCGCCGGCAATCAACACACTGAAAGCCCGGGGCATGCCGATGTGGCTGGCCCTGGCTATTGTGGTCATCCTTATTGGGCTTGCGGGCACTGTTTTTATATCCATTCTCGGGGGTTCTATTCATAAATTCACCACCCAGTTACCTGAATACCAGAGCAGGCTTCAGGACGAGATTAGTCGATTGTCGGTCTGGTTAAATGCACGGGGCATCTCCTGGATTGCTGAGGATTTGAGAGAACTCATTAACCCCAGTATTGCACTTAGCTATGTCGGTAAAGTTTTTAATGGGCTGGGTAATTTACTGACTAACGGCTTTCTGATATTTCTGACAGTAATGTTTTTACTCTTTGAGGGGGTGGCCCTAAAATATAAGATGCAGATAATCTCAGGCAACGTCGATGATGCACAGACTCAACAAATCACCGGCTTCCTGGCAAGCGTTAATAAATACATGGCCATCAAAAGTCTGACCAGCCTGGCTACCGGCTTGCTTATCTTTTTCTGGTTGTGGCTGCTCGATATTGAATATGCATTATTATGGGGGCTGACGGCATTTATACTTAATTATATTCCTAACATCGGATCCATCATTGCTGCGGTTCCGGCAGTATTACTGGCTCTGGTTACTGCCGGTCCATTGACTGCAGTCTGGGTGATCGCCGGTTACCTGCTGGTTAATGTCCTGGTTGGAAATATAATAGAACCGAAGTTTCTTGGTGACAAACTAGGGCTTTCTACTTTGGTGGTGTTCCTTTCACTTGTTTTCTGGGGCTGGATTCTAGGTACAACAGGCATGTTTTTGTCGGTGCCATTGACGATGGTGATCAAGCTTGGTCTGGAAGCGCGTCCGGAGACGCAGTGGATAGCTGTGTTGCTGGGGTCGGGGAAACCGCTTCCTGAATGAGATAAAGAAAAGCCATCAGCAGAAAAAAGTAAACAAAATCAACATTGTCACCCCGCATCTGGAGGAATACAATCTACTAACACGCTCACTATCAACACATTGCGGAGAGTGACATGCTGACAAGAGAACCTGCCGTTGCCGGCACATTTTATCCTGCTGACCCGGAGATCCTGCAGCAAACGGTAAGCGAGTTACTAGAGAAGGCGGAAGCTAAGGCTACGTCATCGGCTCCAATTAAAGCGTTGATTGTCCCGCACGCGGGTTATATCTATTCCGGCGAGCTGGCCGCGCAGGCCTATGCATCACTACTGCCAGAGCGCAAGAAAATCAAAACTGTCGTATTGTTAGGGCCAGCACACAGGGTCTATTTTCATGGGATTGCGGCACCTGCAGCCGATAAATTCAGGACACCACTTGGTACTATCCCGATCGATCAGAATTCTATTGACGGAATGCTGGAAGTTTTTCCATTTGTCCAGCGTTCACCGGAGTCACACCGTGACGAACATAGCCTGGAAGTGCAGTTACCGTTTCTACAGGAAGTACTGGAGGAATTTCGCCTGATCCCATTGGTGATTGGTGATACAGAACCAGATCAGGTCGAAAAAGTAATAGATTATCTATGGGGCGATGAAAGCACCCTGATAGTTATAAGTTCTGACCTGAGTCATTTCCATGATTATGCGACGGCACAGGCTCTGGACAGCCAGACAGCATCGGCTATAGAAGGTCTGCAGCCACAGGAGTTAAATGGACAGCTGGCATGCGGGTTTATGCCCGTTTCCGGACTGCTGCTGGCTGCACGAAGGAAGCAGCTGTGGCCTGAGCGGGTAGGATTATGTAATTCCGGCGATACGGCCGGTGACAAAAGCAGTGTAGTGGGTTACGGTGCGTGGTTGTTTCAGGATAAGGCTGTTCAGCAGGAGCTGTTGTCAGATGAGCAAAAAGAAGGACTGAAAAAACTTTCCCTGGCCTCAATCCGGCATGGACTGAAAACAGGGGAGCCACTTTCTGTAGCTGACTACATCAACAAAAACGGTGGTGGGGAAATGCTGCCTGATTGTCAGGGGGCTGCGTTTGTTACGCTGAAGAAGAATGGCCAGCTGAGAGGGTGTATTGGTAGCCTCTCTGCCTATCGGCCCCTGCCTGAAGATATCGCCGAAAATGCCTTCGCCGCCGCATTCCGTGACCCTCGATTTACTATACTAACAGAGGATGAGATGGACGAAATCGAGATATCTATCTCGGTACTGACTACACCGGAGCCGATGGTATTCACCTCTGAACAGGATTTACTTTCTCAACTGCAGCCGGGCGTGGACGGTATCTTATTGACAGAAGGCGGGAATCGGGGAACATTTTTGCCCTCAGTATGGGAAAATCTCCCTGAACCGGCATCTTTTTTATCCCAACTGAAAGTGAAAGCCGGCTTGCCTGCTGATTACTGGTCAGGCACTATGAAAATAGAGCGATATAAAACTGTTTCCTGGTAGATCATAACGTATCTCAGGCAACCCTAACGAAGAAGAACTATGGCTTTAACAAAAAAAACAGAACACCGCGTAATTCCAATTAAAGATTTTTCATCCTGTGCTTACTGTTCCGTAAGACGCTTATGCTTGCCCGTCTCGGTCGATCAGGAGGAAATCGACATAATCGATGAGCTGGTCATTGATCGACCACAGTTGAAGAAGAGTGATTATCTTTTCCATTCTGGTGATAAATTTCAGTCACTTTTTGCTCTTAAATCTGGTGCCATCAAAACCTATGGCAGTACGCGCGACGGACGGGAACAGATTACCGGTTTTCATTTTCCCGGGGAACTGATCGGCCTCGATGCTATTGGCAACAATATGCACAATTGTAATGCGGTAGCACTGGAAAAAACGGTGGTTTGCGAATTACCTTACAGCAGTATTGAAAATATCAGCCTGCAGATTCCCGGCATTCAACAGGAAATCACTCGCCTGATGAGCCTGGAAATACGTAATGATGAGGAAATGCTAATGGCCATTGGCAGCATGCGTGCTGAACAGCGCGTGGCCTGTTTTTTGTTTAGTCTGTACCGGCGCCTGTCGTCGAGAGATAGCGAGAAAAGTATGTTCAGATTACCGATGACACGCGAAGAAATCGGAAACTATCTTGGGCTGTCACTGGAGACCGTCAGCCGTCGTATGAGTAGCCTGCACGAAGACGGTATTATAAATGTAGAAAATCGATTGATTAAACTCAAAGATATAGACAGATTACAGGCACTTTGCAGCTGAAGGGCAGTCAAAGCAGAGCATCCACCATTGCCCACCGAAGAGACACCGTGCATGCAGAACAAAAACGATGATTTTGTAGTTCCTGAGCCTCCCCGGCTGGATCGTGCCGTTATTGACGAGTGGTTGGCACATTTTCCGGAATTATGCGGTCTTGATGATCCGGTTTGGCATAAAGTGCTGGATTCAGCGCGCCCGGTGGAAATCCCGGCGGGTACGACCGTTTTTCGCGATGGTGATGGGTGCCAGAATTATATGTTCGTCATGGAAGGCACTATCAGGGTTCAGAAAATGGCAGAAAATGGCCGGGAAATTGTACTTTACAGAGTCAATGCCGGTGAAGCCTGCATACTGACAACCTCCTGCCTGCTTAGCCACCAGCGCTATCCTGCTGAAGGTATAACAGAAACGGATATACGGGCTATCAGTATTCCGGTCGCCAGTTTTGATGAAGGGGTCGCCGGATCTGCCGGTTTCCGCAGCTTCGTTTTCTCCAGCTATGGACGACGTATCGCAGAATTGATCCTGCTGGTTGAAGATGTTGCTTTTGGCCGCATGGATATCCGGCTGGGGCAGTATCTGCTGGATATGGCAGATGATGAAGGCAATGTGGCGGGCACCCATCAGGCAATGGCGGCTGAACTCGGTACGGCGCGGGAAGTAGTAAGCCGCCAGCTGAAAGAATTTGAGCGCCGCGGGTGGTTAAAGCTGGGGCGGGGAGTAATAAGCATCTCTGATTTGCCTGCCCTGAAGGATCATTTGTCTACGCCTGTCTAGCGTTGTATACCTTTGTGTGACCTTGTCACATACCAACAATTACTAATCTGCAATAATCCGGTTTCTGATATTTTAAGGGCACCTCTACTTATTATGGATAAAGCAGATTGCATTCAGAATTTTTCATATAAAGGCAAGAATCGTACGTAATAGCTAGCTATTACGAAGATTCTTAACGCAAAGATGGATGATTCTGGATGTGAAATGAATATTCATGAATAAATGGAGGTGCACTTATAATGAATTGTTCGCGTTCGACAGTGAATGTGATCATTTATCCCGAACCAGTGTTAAAGACTGGTTTTGATTGCTATGAGGAGTAATGAAATGAGTATCGATAGAATGGTTTTTGCCTTCGCTGGCGCAGTAATACTTATTAGCGTTGTATTAACCCAGTACCACAATCCGAACTGGATGTGGTTGACGGTATTTGTCGGCGCAAACCTTCTTCAGTCAGCGTTTACCCGATTCTGCCCATTGGCTACAATACTGAAAGCATTGGGAGCAAAACCCGGACAGGCTTTCTAAAGCATGGCAGTATGTGTTGTACTGGAGAGGCGCCGCTGGTCGGCGCCTTTTTTGTTCTAGGGCGATAACAGGAGTTTGTCATGACTGAAATCAATATTAGCAATATGAAGTGCAACGGCTGTGTGGCTAATGCGCAGAAAGCTCTGGAGGGTTTACCGGGCCTTGAAAGCGTAGAAATAAATCTGCAGCAGGCCAATGCAGTTTTGACAGGTGACTTTGATCTGCCTGAGGCCATTAAGCGCCTGACAGATGCCGGTTACCCGGCGGAAAAAAAGGATTAATGACTGAACAACACTATCGCCTGTCTGTTACCGGCATGTCGTGTGCAGGTTGCGTAGGGTCAGTCGAAGACGCCATGTCTGCTGTTCCCGGCATCGAAAAGGCGGTGGTGAATTTTGCAGATCATACCGCTAGTTATTCCGGTGAGGCGGCGGTAGAAGATGTTGTCGAAGCAATTATGGCAGCGGGATATGGTGCCGCTGTTATGCGCGGTGTTGCTGATGAAGAGGATAAAGAGCTTGCTGAGTTTGTTTATTATCAGCGCCTGATGCGCAAAACAGCGGTGGCTGGAATTGTGGCCTTGCCATTATTTCTGGCCGGCATGTTCGGTTGGCTACCGCCTGTCACTACCCCTGCTGGCCAGATATTCTGGCTACTAACCGGTGCAGTCACTCTGGCGGTCATGATCTATTCTGGTGGTCATTTTTTCAGCGGTGCACTGAATGCCCTGCGCCACCATAATGCCAATATGGACACTTTGATTGCCCTCGGAACCGGATCGGCATGGCTATTTTCCATCGCCGTAGTTCTCCTCCCCAATTTGGTGCCAAGCCTTGCACAGCATGCTTATTTTGAAGCTGCATTAGTGATCATTACACTGGTTAATCTCGGCAATGCCCTGGAGATGCGTGCCAGAGGAAAAACGTCAGAAGCGATAAAGCGCCTGATCGGTATGCAACCTCGGACGGCGCGTGTTATGCGTGACGGCAGGGAGCTGGATGTCCCGATTGCAGATGTCGGACTGGATGAGACTGTGCGTGTTCGCCCCGGAGAAAAAATACCGGTTGATGGTGATGTTATCGAGGGAAGCTCCAATATTGATGAATCGATGCTGACAGGAGAGCCACTGCCCGTACTACGTAAAGCGGGTGACACTGTTATTGGTGGTACACTAAACAAAAGCGGGAGTTTTCTGTTCAAGGCCAGCCACATCGGCAGTGAAAGCGTCCTCGCAAGAATTATAGAGCTGGTCAGGGATGCGCAGAACAGCAAACCTGCCATCGGTCGTTTGGTAGACCGTATTGCCTCAGTATTTGTACCGGCAGTTTTGATTATTGCCATCCTGACATTTTTGGTCTGGTTCAATTTCGGACCCGTGCCAAAAGCAGCTTACGCGCTGGTAACCATGATGACAGTACTCATCATTGCCTGCCCCTGTGCACTGGGGCTGGCCACGCCTATCTCGATCATGGCAGGTATAGGCAAAGCTGCCGAACACGGGGTACTTATACGTAACGGCGAGGCCCTGCAACTGGCTGGCAAAATATCGGTCGTTGTGCTAGACAAAACAGGAACGATTACAGAAGGAAAACCAGAAGTCAGTCGAATACTGACACTAAGTGATTCCGAAGAAGAGATGCTGGCGCTGGCCGCCGGTATGGAAAAAAGCTCTGAGCACCCTCTGGCTGAAGCCGTTATAGAGGCGGCTAAAAAGAGAAATATTGTGGGCCTGAATGTTGAGCAGTTTGAAGCAATTGCCGGTCAGGGTGTAAAGGCAGTATGCCGGGGTGAGACTGTGCTGCTCGGGAATGAGCGGTTGATGAAAGAGCATGAAGTCAATCTCGATGAACTTAAGGGGCTGCTGGCAAATTCAGCCAGCTCCGTTGCCACACCGGTTTTATTGGCAACAGCAGGCGTGTTATCAGGGGCGATACTGATTGAAGATCAGGTTAAGCAGGATTCTGCTGCGACCATTGAGGCCCTGCACAAGCTAAATATCAGGACTGTCATGCTCAGTGGTGACCGCCAGGCCTCGGTAGAAGCAGTGGCCGACATCGTCGGAATAGATGAGGTGTTTGCAGAAGTATTACCCGACCAAAAGGAAAAGATCATTCGTCAGTTACAGGATGACGGAGAAAGGGTTGCGATGGTGGGGGACGGTTTGAATGATGCTCCGTCACTGGCACGAGCTGATGTGGGTTTTGCCATTGGTAACGGAACAGACGTAGCTATAGAAAGTGCCGACATAACCCTGATGGGAAGGTCGATACGCGGTGTTCCTGTTGCCATAGAACTTTCCCGTGCGACGGTAAAAAATATCTGGCAGAATCTGTTTGGCGCATTTGTTTATAATAGTGTCGGTATACCCGTTGCGGCAGGGGTCCTTTATCCTGTTAGTGGTTTGTTACTCAATCCCATGGTGGCAGGCGCAGCTATGGCCATGTCTTCAGTGACTGTCGTGACCAACGCAAATCGACTTCGTTTCTGGAAGCCGGGTAATAAATCATGATGCTTCTGGTAAATATTCTAGGATTTTCATTGATAGCGCTGGTTGTCTGGTGGTTCTGGTTAAGTAAGTCCTGATGGTGTAGTTATTTTGAGGGAATGAAATGAGTTGGTGGGGAAAGCTGATCGGCGGTACCTTTGGTTTTATGGTGGGTGGACCGCTTGGTGCATTAATGGGTGCCGCAATAGGGCATAACTTTGATTCTGGTATGAAACTGCAGGCCAGCGGATCGCCAGGTGATCAGGAACGTGTGCAGACGGCTTTCTTTACTGCAACATTTTCTGTTATGGGTCATGTCGCCAAGGCAGATGGCCATGTTTCGAAAGATGAAATAAATAATGCGAAACAGGTGATGGCTTCAATGGAGCTGGACGCAGAAATGCAGAGGGTAGCCATTAACCTGTTCCAACAGGGTAAGGCCAGAGATTTTTCTCTTGATACTGTTCTTGAGCAGTTCCGGCGGGAATGCCATCGCCGTCAACACCTGATTCGTCTCTTCATAGAGATTCAGTTGCAGGCGGCCTATGCCGATGGCGTGATGCACACGAAAGAGCGTGCTTTACTGCTCCATATCTGTCGTCAGCTGGGTATTTCTCCCGATGAATTTGATGTACTGGCCGGGGCCGCTGGTGCCGAAAGAAACTATGGCGGTGTAGCTGGCCGGAAAAGCATGAGCCTCGATGATGCCTATGCCGTTCTCGAAATCAGTCGCAGCAGTAATGACCGTGAAGTAAAAAAGGCCTATCGCAGAATGATGTCGCGTCATCACCCGGATAAGCTGGTAGCCAAGGGGCTGCCGGAAGAAATGATGAAGATTGCGACTGAAAAAACGCAGGAGATTCAGGCTGCCTACGAAGTGATTAAAGAAGCTCGATAAGAACTGTTTAACATTCCTTTTCCCTTAAGCTCAATCCTGTTGACAGGTTCTACAGAAAAGCCCCCATGACTATCGTCGAATTTGAAAACTACGCGCTGAATTTAACAGTGACGATTTTTATGTTCTGGATGGCATTGATAATCTGGAAGCTGGGAAAGGAATCCGGTGGAGGGAAATGGGCATATATTGCCTTATCTCTTGCACTCGGACTTGGTTTTGTCGGTTTTGTTGCGAAGAAAATATTGGTCGAGTTTGTGCTGGATATTGAATAGAAAACCACTGCTTATAAGAATTGTGTATTACGGTTTAGGAAATATCAAGCACGCAAGTTGCTATAGCCCTTTTAACCACTTAAAGACTTCTTCAAGCAGTTCGTCGTTTTTGCCATCAAAGAAGTGATCCGCGCCGGGCACCATTTTTTGTATGGAGATCGAATTTGGAGAAGATATTGTTCTTCCAGTGATTGATTGCCTTCTGATATTCGCAGACGCTAAAACACTTTCCAGGTCATTTTCGCCATAGAGATCCAGTACTGGGACATTAACATACTTTAGTAAGACTACATTATCCATCTCTGCGATTTTTCCACCCCCGCTCATACCGATACCAACGAAACCTGAAACATGACCTGGCTGATTGTTGGCGAGATAGTAGCTACCCATGGCAGCCCCCAGAGAGTGGCTGATAATTACAATGCGTTTTTTACCATTTTCTTTAAGATACTTTATTCCCGCTTCGATTCTTCCCGGAACCTCTTTAAAAAGTGGCGCGTATTCCTGATAGCCTGCATCGTTAGCAAGCACAGGCATTTGCAGTGATAGCGTAGACCAGCCCAGTTCAGGCAAGCCGGTGCGCAACGGGCGAATGACCTGGTCCCAGTCAGGATGGACACCCAGACCATGAAGCAGGATGGCTGCATCGGCAGTGTTGCTGGTTGATGATGGGGTATAGATAGCAAGAAATTCCAGTTCTCCATCTTTCAATGCCACTGGTTCACCCTCAAAGATAGCGTCAACAATCTGTTCAGCCCAGCGTTTCTCCTTGGCTATATCAGAGGCCTGGGCAATGCTGGCTGTGAAAAGTAGTATCAGGGTGAATGCAATGCGCTTTGGGTAAATCATTGTTGTACCTTTTCTTGATAAAATCCATGTATTTTGCTGGTTTATAAACGACAATGGTTTTGCTATCTTTCCTGCTTTCATATCAGGGCATATCCGCATACCTGAATAATCAACAGTCCAGAAAATATAAAGTGTTTTCCTATGTCAGATCAAGCCATACCTGAAGTCACCAGCACTACAATTAGTGAGGAAGAACTAAGTCGCATAGAAGGCGTGGCGGCAAATATCACCTGTCCGCTACCCATTACTCAGGATGAGAAAGCCGGGCTGATGGCGGAGATAAGCATTCTGCTTGAGCAACAGAATGCGGTGCTGATAGCCCATTACTATGTCGATGATGACTTGCAGGAGCTGGCACTAAAGACTGGGGGCCATGTAGCAGACTCTCTGGAAATGGCACGTTTTGGCCATGATCATCCGGCACAGACATTGATTGTGGCAGGTGTGCGTTTCATGGGAGAGACAGCCAAAATCCTGAATCCGGAAAAGCGCGTATTGATGGTCGAAGACGAAGCCACCTGCTCGCTTGATCTGTCCTGTCCTATTGACCGTTTCAGTGCTTTTTGCGATAGCCATCCTGACCGCCAGGTCGTAGTGTATGCCAATACCAGCGCTGAAATTAAGGCCCGCTCTGATTGGGTTGTTACCTCCGGTATTGCGCTCGATATTGTGCGCCATTTACATGAACAGGGCGAAAAGATTTTGTGGGCACCGGATCGGCACCTGGGTGATTATATTCAGCATCAGACCGGTGCTGATATGCTGCTCTGGGGTGGCGTTTGCGTGGTGCACGATGAATATCGCAGCAAAGAATTAATGTTAATGAAGGAGCAGATGCCAGATGCCAGGGTGCTGGTACACCCGGAATCGCCGCGTTCAATCATACAGCTTGCTGATGTGGTGGGTTCAACTACCGGTTTGATTAATGCAGTGCAGCAAAGTGATGCAAAACGCTTTATCGTCGCTACGGATCGTGGCATCTTTTACAAAATGCGTTCTGTTGCCGGTGATAAAGAGCTGTTTGAGGCCCCCACAGCAGGAAAAGGCGCAAGCTGCGTTTCATGCGGACATTGTCCCTGGATGGCTATTAATACCCTGCATAAATTACGTGAAATCCTTTTAAATGGCGGTAAGGCCATAGAAATTGACAGTAAAATCATAGAAAAGGCACTTATTCCTATGCGGCGTATGCTTGATTTTGCTAAACAGCGTGAAGTAGACATGAAAGTCCGGGGAGACGCCTGACAGGACTGTTAATGCTTACGGTAATCTCCGGCCACCGACGTTCTGTTATAATCCAGAGCTGTCTGAAACATTTCAACATATTTACTGCTCTAAACGACAAGAAGTGCTAGTCAGTAGACGAAAGAGGGTATCAGCATGGCTGAAAAAGAAACGGTAACAATCACGGATAATCGAAATGGTAGCAAGGTCGACCTGCCTGTAAAAACAGGAACACATGGCCCGGATGTTTTTGATATTCGCAAGATGTATGCAAACCTGGGTATGTTTACCTATGATCCGGGGTTCGTTTCGACTGCTACCTGCAGCAGCTTCATTACCTACATTGATGGCGATGAAGGTATATTGCTTTACCGTGGTTATCCCATCGAACAGCTGGCAGAAAAGAGTACTTATATTGAAGTCTGCTATCTGCTGTTAAATGGTGAACTTCCTTCAGAGATTCAGCTCGAAACTTTCACTGCCAACATTACCCGTCATACTATGGTGCATGAAGGCATGCGTCGTTTCTACAGCGGCTTTCGTCATGACGCCCACCCAATGGCCTTTATGCTTGGGTCTGTCGGTGCCATGTCGTCCTTCTATCATGACTCGACGGACGTCACTAATCCCCGCCATCGTGAAATTTCTGCCCACAGACTGATAGCCAAAATGCCGACTCTGGCGGCAGACAGCTACAAGTACTCGATGGGATTACCGTTCAACTTCCCGAAGAACAGACTGGATTATTCAGAAAATTTTCTGTACATGATGTTTGCTCTGCCAACTGAAGATTATGTAGTTAATCCAATTCATGCACGAGCATTGAATCTTATTTTGATACTGCATGCTGACCACGAACAGAATGCCAGTACCTCGTCAGTCAGACTTGCCAGCTCATCCGGTGCCAACCCATTTGCCAGTGTCTGTGCCGGCATCGCTTCATTGTGGGGGCCAGCACATGGCGGTGCCAATGAGGCCGTCATCAAGACCCTGGAAGAGATCGGCGAAGCAAAAAACATCCCCAAATTTGTGGCACGCGCAAAGGATAAAAATGATGACTATCGACTGATGGGGTTTGGTCATCGCATTTATAAAAACTTTGATCCACGCGCCATGCTGATTCGGGATGCCTGTCACGATTTACTCGAAGATATGGGCGACTACGACGACCCGTTGTTTGAGATAGCACTGGAGCTTGAGCGAATCGCGCTGGAAGATGATTATTTCAAGGAACGTAAACTCTACCCAAATGTTGATTTTTACTCGGGCATCATCATGCGTGCTATGGGTATACCGATAAACATGTTCACTGTCGTCTTCGCTATGGCGCGCACCGTTGGATGGATTGCGCAATGGATGGAAATGATGGATGACCCGGAGCAGCGCATCGGGCGTCCTCGTCAATTATATGTCGGTAAGGCACAAAGAGATTACGTGCCCCTTGAAGACAGAGATTGAATAGATAATGAATGCCCTGCGGGGAATTCTTGGTATAGAAATTGCCCCGGTTAGCCATCTTGAGAGACTGCTTTCCACACTAGGCGGCTTTGCAGGAATTTTTGCCATATTCCTGGTCAGCAGCTATTTTCTGTCACCTCAATCGGTTGCCCTGATCGTAGCATCAATGGGTGCTTCTGCTGTTTTGCTGTTTGCCGTTCCACATGGTCCGTTGTCACAGCCCTGGCCAGTATTCACCGGTCATCTGGTTTCCGCTATTGTCGGCGTCAGTTGTGCTAAATGGATCCCTGACCTGTTTGTAGCTTCTGCAGTAGCAGTAGGACTTGCTATCGGTGGCATGCATTATCTGCGTGCTGTCCACCCTCCGGGAGGTGCCACGGCATTGACTGCTGTGGCAGGCGGAGCAGATATTCATGCGCTGGGGTATCAATTTTTACTGACGCCGGTGTTACTGAATGTAGTTGTGATACTTGTCATTGCAGTAGTCTTTAATGCGCCATTTCCATGGCGTCGCTATCCGGCTTATTACAGGAAAAGTAAAGCAGCAGCAAAACAGCCTTACGACCATATATCTCATGGAGACCTGGTTTACGCACTGAGTGAAATCAACTCCTTTGTTGATATTTCCGAACAGGACCTGCTGCACATCTACAATATCGCGACTACACGTTCAATCGGATCAGAACACCTGCACATATCTCAAATCAGGCTCTGGCACTACTACAGTAATGGGGCCGCAGGCGATGACTGGACAATCCGGCAACTGGTTGATGAAGATGATGATGGAAAAAATATCATCTACAAAACCATAGTTGGACCCGGGGTTCGCAGTACCGGACATGTGACAAGGAATGAGTTTGCGGCCTGGGCAGAATACGAGGTTGAGCTTGTCGAAGAAAAATGGCAGCGAATTGAACAGCAGGGAGTTCAGCGTTAAAAGCTAACATTCCTGTCGCTCCTTTCAGCGATTAGCTTTGAATTTTTAGCCTAGTTTGTGAATATTAAATTGAATGTTCATTATTCAGGGCGTATGATTATTTCCCCTTTCTTTATCAGGAAAAGAATAATGACGGAATCCCAACTGCAAACAGATCAAATCAGGATCGGGATCCTTGACGCTGCACAGAAACGCTTCAGGCGGTATGGTTATGGCAAAACAACCATGGCTGAGATTGCTGAAGATGTAAATATGTCTGCCGCCAATCTGTACCGGTATTTTCACAGCAAGCAGGGCATTGCCGTCGAATGCGCAGACCGGTGCATGGCCGAACTGCATTTATTGCTGAAGAACGTGGTTGATCTTCCGAACCTTGACGCTATACAACGGCTTCATATGTTTGTGCAGACGGCATTGCACTTCTTCTTCGAAATGATGCACGATGCCCCGCGTCTCAATGAACTGGTTGAAAATATCACCACAAACCATCCACAGCTAATTCATGAACGCAACCAGAATATGGAAAGCCTGGTGGCGAGAATTCTACAGCAGGGTGTCGATGGTGATGAATTTTTGATTGAAGATGTAAACAAAACAGCTGCTGCTGTAGTTAAGGCCACAGCGTTGTTCTCAACCCCGTTTTTTATGCAACTTTATTCCCTCGAGCAATTTGAAAAGATGGCAGTCAATGTCGTCACTCTTATGATTAATGGCCTAAGAAAATAAACAATAACGTAGTAGATTCTACCTGGGACAACATAATGCATAACTTTGAAAAAAAATTTGGTGAGCTGGTTATTCAGTATCGCTGGTTAGTGATTATTGGCTGTTTGCTACTGGTAGCTTTTATGGCAAGTGGTGGGAAGCACCTGTCAATGACAACCAACTATCGAGTGTTCTTCAGTGCGGATAATCCCCAGCGTATGGCTTTTGAAGCATTGGAAGCAACCTATGCTAAAAATGATAACGTTATGTTCGTTATTGCTCCTGAAGATGGCGTGGTGTTTACAAAACCCGTTTTGGAAGCGATCTATGAACTGACTCATAAGGCATGGCAGACACCCTATTCTTCGAGGGTGGATTCGTTGACCAACTATCAGCATACCGAGGCGGAGGGGGATGATTTACTGGTGGAAGACCTGGTTGAAGATCCCGCCTTACTTACAACTGAGCGACTGGCATACATTAAGAACATCGCCGTAAATGAACCTCTTCTGCTCCACCGATTGATTTCCGATAGCGCCCATGTGACAGCGGTAAATGTCACCGTACAATTACCAGGAATAGATGAAACCACCGAAACACCAGAAGTGGTCGCACATGCACGCAAGCTGGCTGCTGAAATTGAGGCAAAATATCCATTCCTTAAAATCTATATGACCGGCATGGTCATGATGAATAATGGTTTTTCCGAGGCTTCATTGAATGATATGACGTCGTTGATACCAATAAGCTTTCTGGTAATGATGATCATGCTGTTTTTGATGATTAGAGGTTTTTCAGGAACTGTATTAACAATGATAGTCATCATCCTGTCAGTCATGTCGGCGATGGGTGCAGGTGGCCATATAGGTTATCCGATCACACCGCCGAGTGCCACGGCACCCACTGTGATCCTGACCGTGGCGATAGCTAATTCAGTACATGTGCTGGTATCGTTTTATCATTACATGCGAGAAGGTATGGCAAAGATTGAGGCCATGGTAGAAAGTCTGCGTGTCAATCTGCAACCCGTTTTCCTGACCAGTCTGACGACATCAATTGGCTTCCTGAGCATGAACTTTTCCGACGTCCCGCCTTTTAATCACCTCGGTAACTTTGTCGCAATAGGTGTTGGGATGTCTTTCCTGCTTGCTGTGGCGTTCCTTCCAGCGGTGATCAGCCTGTTGCCTGTTAAAGTGCGTGTGCGTCACGAGAAAGGCGACAGGCTGATGATCTGGCTCGGTGATTTCGTCGTCAACAACAAACGATTGTTGCTGCCAGGAATGGCCTTGCTGGTGGTGGTACTCGTGTCATTCCTGCCTCGCAATGAACTGAATGATGTGTTTGTTGAATACTTCGATGAAAGCATTCAGTTCCGTCAGGCGACAGATTTTACTGTGGAAAATTTAACAGGTATGTATCTCATCGATTTTTCTGTCGAGTCAGCAGAACCGGGCGGCATAAGTGATCCGGAGTTTCAGCAGGAAGTTGAAGATTTTGCCAACTGGTTCCGCTCACAACCAGAGACCATTCATGTCAATGTCTATACAGATATCATGAAACGGTTGAACCGAAACATGCATGGCGATAACAATAAAATGTATCGTTTACCGGGTGAGCGCAATCTGGCCGCCCAGTATTTGCTGATGTATGAGATGTCATTACCCTATGGGCTGGATCTGAATAACCAGATCAACGTCGATAAATCAGCAACACGCATGATTGTGACACTGCAGACGCTGTCAACCAATCAGCTGATAGAGCTTGAAAAGCGTTCAGATCAATGGTTAGTCGAAAATGCCAGCTACATAAAGGCCGCTGCGGCCAGCGGACCGACAATGATGTTTGCGCATATTGGCAAGCGTAATATCATCAGTATGCTGGCGGGGACAACGATAGCTCTGATATTGATATCGCTGATCATGGTCATCGCATTGCGATCTTTCAAGCTGGGCTTGACCAGCATGGTTCCTAACCTCGTTCCAGCTGCTATGGGCTTTGGTATCTGGGGGATTTTTGTAGGTGAAGTCGGTCTGGGGTTGTCAGTAGTCACCAGTATGACACTGGGTATCGTTGTCGATGACACGGTGCATTACATGAGTAAATACCGACGTGCCCGTGTTGAAAAGGGCTACGATCCAGAGCAGGCGGTGCGTTATGCCTTTACCAGTGTAGGCCGTGCCCTGCTAGTTACCTCAGTCGTATTGATAGCTGGCTTCCTGGTGCTGTCATTCTCTGCATTCAGGCTGAATTCCGACATGGGTTTATTAACGGCATTAGTCATTGCCCTGGCCTTGCTTGCTGACTTCCTGCTATTGCCACCATTACTAATGAAAATTGAAGGAAAATCTAATGAAAAAAATACTGCTGCTAGCACTGCTTAGTTTATTTATTATACCTGCCTGGGCGCTTAGCGCTGAAGAAAAAGGCCTGAAGATCGCACAGAAAGCCGATGAGCTGGATACAGGCTGGGGGGATCAGAAGCAGACTCTTGAAATGATTCTGCGTAACAAACAGGGTAAGGAGAGTAGTCGGAAAATTCGCGGCCGTGCACTGGAAGTCACCGGTGATGGCGACAAATCGATGTCTATTTTTGATTCGCCGGCCGACGTCAAGGGCACGGCTTTTTTAAGTTTTACCCATGTTAATAAACCGGATGACCAGTGGCTGTATCTGCCGGCCCTGAAACGCGTCAAGCGTATTGCATCAAAAAATAAATCCGGGCCATTTATGGGAAGTGAATTTGCTTTCGAAGATATGTCATCACAGGAAGTCGACAAATACACCTACAAGTGGTTACGGGATGAAAAGCTGGACGGCAAGGATGTCTATGTTCTTGAACGGGTGCCGGTAGATAAAAACTCCGGTTACACGAGACAGATAGTCTGGGGTGACAAGGTAATCTACCAACCATTAAAGGTAGAATTTTATGATCGCAAAAATGCCATACTGAAGACGCTGGTGCTGATCGATTACAAGCAATATCTGGATAAATACTGGCGTCCTGAGCAGATGTTGATGGATAATCACCAGAATGGAAAAAGTACGCTGTTGAAGTTTTCCAACTATAGCTTCAATAATGGCTTTACCGATCGTGACTTTGATCGTAACTCTCTAAAACGGGCACGTTAATGCATAAGGGAAGCTCTATATAATCCATGAATAAGCATCTTGAGTCCAAAATCTGCCACTTCTGCGTTAAGAATCTTCGCAATAGCAGGCTATTACGACGTGCAAGGATGCACAAGTGCCGTGATGACAGGATGTCATTGAACGACTGTACGATACTTGCTTTGATGTGACAGATTTAGAATCACAATCTGGCATATCCAGAATTAATAGAGCTGCCCTTAAAAGCCAGCTGTTGATGACCGCAATATGGCTGGTAATTTTCTCATCTTCCGCACAGTCTGTCAGCCTGAGGGGTAATGTCACGGTTCAGGAAAGATTATTTCTACGGGATCCGGCAGACCCCAGGCAACACGGGAGTAATTTTTCTGTCGCAGCGCAACCTGAAATGTATCATGAGTGGGCTGATGGCAAGCAGAACATAAGCTTTATCCCCTTTGTTCGTCTGGATCAGGGTGATGATGAACGCACGCATGCTGACATCAGGGAGCTGTCCTGGTCATATATCGCCAGAGACTATGAGTGGACAGTTGGACTCAGCAAGGTTTACTGGGGTGTCACTGAGGCTCAGCACCTGGTCGATATTATCAACCAGACCGATCTGGTTGAAGATTTCGACGGGGAAGAAAAACTTGGCCAGCCGATGGTCAAGCTTGCGCTTATCCGTGACTGGGGGACCGTTGATCTGTTTGTCCTGCCCGGTTTCCGTGAGCGCACCTTTGCAGGCGTTCAAGGTCGCCCCCGTGTTATTCCTCGCGTCGAGAAAGACCTGACCAGTTATGAATCATCTCAGGAAGAAAAACATATCGACCTTGCTGCCAGGTGGTCGCATGCCATCGGCGACATGGATATTGGTCTGTCATGGTTTCACGGAACCAGCAGGGAGCCTATTTTATCCCCTGCCCAATACAATGGAGAAGTTGTA
Organism: Arenicellales bacterium; assembly: GCA_048550195.1. GTDB lineage: Bacteria > Pseudomonadota > Gammaproteobacteria > BMS3Bbin11 > BMS3Bbin11 > BMS3Bbin11. The sequence goes on along the minus strand of JBLYYR010000200.1, from coordinate 19,741 downwards.
CTACAACCGTTTTACCAGATCATAGACCAGGCAGGTCTTGATATGCAGCTGACCCGCGGCAGCTGGCTATGGAAGCTTGAAGCCATCAATCTCGATGGTAACTATGTGAAATACCAGCGTGCCACGGGAGGTTTTGAATACACGTTTTATGGCCTTGCTGGCAGTGCATCCGACCTTGGTCTGGTGATGGAATATCTCTATGATTCCCGTGGTGAGCTGGCGACTACGCCATTTGAAGATGACATCATGACGGGACTCAGGCTGACCCTGAATGATGAACAGAGTACCGACGCACTGCTTGGTGTGATCAAGGATACAGACGATGATAGCTATCTCATCAGCCTGGAAGCCCATCGTCGAATTGGTGATAGCTGGAAGCTGTCAATCCAGGCCAGTAAATTCCTCGTGGATGGACTGGATCAGTCTTTAAGATCGTTTGCGGAGGATGATTTTTTGCAGATCGAGCTGGGGTATTATTTTTAAACTGTAGGAGCGCCGTCTTCGGCGCTCCTACAATGTGCAACACAAACAAAAAGGCCCGTGTGGATTTCCACACGGGCCTTTTCAGTAATAAAACTTTTTAAAGGGTTTTTATTACTTTGCAGCTGGAGCAGCAGGTGCTGGAGCTGCAGGCGCCTGCATCCCTGGAGCAGGTGCATAACCGCCACCGTAAGGTGCGCCGTAACCGCCACCGTAAGGTGCGCCATAACCGCCACCGTAAGGTGCGCCGTAACCGCCACCGTAAGGTGCGCCATAACCGCCAGAACCATAGCGATTGCCGCCGTAGTAGTTGCCACGGTAATCGCCACGGTAGGTGTTGTTGCCACGGCCATAACCGTCGCCATAACCAGATCCATAACCTGAACCGTAGCCACGGCCAGCACCACGCCCACGACCACTGCCTTTGCCTTTAAAGCTCATGTTGAATTCGCCATCGACGTCGCCGTCCATGTCGCCGTCCATGTCGCCACGTCCATCACCACGACCTCTGGTATTGCCAGAGCCATAACCGGAACCATCGCCACGGCCATAACCATCGCCATAACCAGAACCAGAACCATTACCGTAGCCATCATCATAGCCTCTGCCCCAGAAAGCTGAAGAAGCAGCTGACATGCTCATTAAAGCAGCAATTGATACAATCTGTACGAGTTTCATATGAAATCTCCAAAAAATAAAGTTAAAGTTATATGCCGGAATCCCCATAGCAGATATTTTCCCAGCGTGTCTCTGTTACATTTACATTCTTGCCATGCGCTTAAAACTATATTATAAAACTCTAATATAGTCAATGACATTTATCTGAATGACAGGGATAGAAAATCCGCTGCGCATGCCTAAGGCATGTCACTGCTTCAGTTTTTCTCCGGGCTAAGGTATCGGAAAAAAGTTACAATCCGCCACTGTTCAGGCAGGCAGGAATCATCGAACCCGGACACTATACAACACAATCACATGCATGTAGTAATAATCCTCGCCTTTTTGGTGGTATTGATTATTGGCCCCCAATACTGGGTAAGCGCCGTTTTCAATCGTTACAACCGCAAGCCGGAACAGAATTTTACCGGTACAGGTGGTGAGCTGGCACGGCACCTGCTTGATCGGCATGAACTGCAGGCAGTGAGGGTAGAAATCACTGGCGAAGGTGATCACTACGACCCGATTGCAAAGTCTGTACGCCTGGGGGAGGATCGTTTCAACGGGCAAACGCTGACAGCGATTACGATTGCCGCCCATGAGGTGGGTCATGCCCTGCAGGATGCCAGGAGTGAGAGGTTGTTCCAGTGGCGGAGCCGGTTGGCAACACTGGCCGTGGGTGCACAGAAAATCGGTTCATTGCTGCTGTTCCTGGTGCCCCTGCTTTCCGTGATAACACGTGTTCCAGCCGTTGGCCTCATTTCCCTGCTGGCGGCATTTCTTGTTATGGGGATAGGTCTGCTGGTACAGCTGATCACACTGCCTGTCGAACTGGATGCAAGCTTTCAGAAGGCCCTGCCGATGCTCAAGTCGGGTTATCTGCAACCGCAGCAATATGGGCCGGCAAGAAAAATCCTGCGTGCGGCAGCTTTCACCTATGTTGCGGCCTCACTGGCAGGGCTGTTGAATTTCTGGCGCTGGATGCAGGTGTTGAGAAGATGATGTTGTACGTCGTACGTCGTGTGTCGTATGTCGTATGTCGTATGTCTTAGGTCATTGCTGTCCCATAAACTTTCCATTGTCATATTTGACTCTGAGCACGCATCAGGCAAACAGCAGAAATACTCTTTTCTCGCAGGGCCCGCAGGGAAAGCAAAAGAAAGAATATTTTGATTTACAGGAAAAAAGCCTTTGACCTCCCTGCGTCCCTGTGAACCCCGCGAGAGAACTCTTTTTGTTCTTCAGGTTTGGGAAGGCTGTTTTTCATGTCTCCGAAGCCCTAAGCTTCCGTAAAAGCAGCACTATCAACACTTACTCATCGATTGATATTTCTTTGTGGGACAGCAATGGTCTTAGGTCTTCATGATATTGACATACGACATACGACATACGACATACGATCTAAGTCCCCTTAATCCGCATCAATATATCTTCTCGCGCACCTTCAATTATCGAATCCTTGTCCAGGCTGGCCATGATCTCTTCAATGACTCTCTTCGGGCCGCCTTCACCCCAGGATTTCCCTTTTTCGAAATAGCGTTGGGCAACCTGTCCTACCAGGTAGGTGCCGTAATAGGCAATGGCCCCCTGAGAGGTGGCTGTCAACACAGTGGAAAGTCCGCCACTGCTGAGTTTTAGTAGGCTGGAGGCAAGGTGTACGGTCCATATGGCTCCCATCAGAGCGGCCAGCTGGGCAAAAATGGCGGCGACCAGTTTGCCTGATTCCCGCCGGCTCATCGGCAGGTCATAGACGCGTGACAGGTGATAGACCAGCGCACTGTCCAGGGCGGCGGCAGCAGCCAGATCAGCAAGTGGTATGGGATTGGCGGCGACGCCGATTCCTTTTGCAATGCAGTAGTAGCGAATGACTTTTTCCGCCAGGCCTCTGCGTGTTTCGAGTATTTTTGCCGAGACTTTATCGGTGACATGAGCGGCAAACAGGCTTGCGTTCAGTGCCGCCAGGCTGCGACCGTCCTGTTCTATGATCTGCCACAGGCGACTTGTCAGTGCAGAAACATCCGGTTCGAGCTCACGCAGGGTTTCCGATTCATGGCCTGTTTCATCAACCGTGATCAGGAATTGTGCGGGCGGGGCTGCGGAGCTGCTTAGAATATTTTCGTCCGCGATGATGCCGGCTGTATGTGCAGCCAAAGATTGCAAAAGCTGCTGTTGCTCATCGGGACTGTAGCGGTCTACCTTGTTTAATATCAGCAGTACTATGCTATTTTGCTGCTGCAGAATCTTCATGCTGTCCAGTTCGCTTTGCGTCAGGTCTCCATCGACCACAAAGAGGATAAGATCGGCCTGTGCAGCGGCCTCAATTGCCAGCTTTTCGCGCTGTTCACCATCGGCCTCATCCAGGCCGGGTGTATCGATCAGGAATACTCCGCCACTGTCGTAGGATTGCCAGGCACTGCGATCAAGCTTGCGCGTCTCGCCGTGCAACGGGCTGGTTGTGAAAACTTTACTGCCTAGCATGGCATTGAGTAGTGAGGACTTACCAACGCTGACCCGCCCCATAACGGCGATGTGGATTTCGTTGTTTTCTATCTTGTCAAGAAGCTCCTGTATGCCCTGGTATTCAATATCCAGTCCTTCGCGCACAGACTGGGGGATGTGTTCATCCTCCAGTAGACGTGACAGGCTGTCGCGTGCGAGGGCAAGGTGATGGTTCGTTGATTTTTCTGTCGCTGATTTCGCTACTGCTTTTACAGCCTTGGCAGGTGTATTATCCCTGTTTGTCCCTGGACTCCAGGACCAGCCGGATAATGTCGCTGCTACGTTTTTCCAGTTGATCACCAAGGTTCTCCGTGAATCGGTTAATTACCGGCAGGGTTGCCAGCTCGCCACGACTGGCAAGTGTTTCGTTCAGGCTGCGTCCCAGCGCATCGAATATCATTCCATAGGTTACCGCATGCAGGGCACCACCGGCCAGCGTACCAAGGCCGGGGAAGGCCTTCATAGCATTGCCGAGGACGGCCATAACCAGTGCAATGTGGCGATTGAGCCTTGATTGTCCGAGTTTAAGCAACCGGTCTATTTCAAGTTGGCTGACTGGGATGTCATACAATGAACAAAGGCTTTTGACCAGGCTAATGCCAAGCGCACCCTGAATCAAAATATCTGTACCGGGACTGATTGCAGCCATCGCACCAACAACAGCACTGCGTGTATGGTTGCGAACCAGTACCTGCCCTTTTTCGAACCGCTGCCGAAGTTCTGCTTCATCAAGGCTGCGAGCTGCAAGTGAGAAGATGGCACTGTCACGTAATTTTTCAAGTCTTTCAGGATCGTTGTCGATACGTCGTTGCAGGGCACGGGCAAGCTCCCTGATATCAGGTTCTGTGCGACGAAGTTCTTTTGTCTCAGTCCCGTCTGGCTGTTTTACCGTGACCTGCTTCTCGCTGCGGGCGCTTATAGCAACAATAGTGATGTCAGAAATTTCTTCAGTGTGTTCGTGCAGTCGCTGCAGTATTTTCTGTCGTTCCTCGTCGCTATACCAGTCACTTTTATTGAGAGCGAGTATCAGTGGTTTGTTAAGTTTTGCCAGCAGTTTCAGTTCATGCAATTGCTGGCGAGTCAGGTCACTATCACAGAGATAGATAACCAGATGTGCTCGTATGGCTTCACTGCGTGCAATATCACTCAACTCATTATTTGCAGCATCCAGCAGGCCGGGCATATCGATAAGAATAACTTCATCAGCAGAGGGTGTGAGCCAGTGATACTCAGTGATTTCTCTGGTTGTACCGCCGGTCACGTTGGAGCGTGCTTCTGCCGCTGGTAGCAGGCTATTGATCAGGCTACTCTTCCCGGTGCTGATGGTGCCGGTCAGGGCGATGTAGAGTTTGCCTGTTTTTCGCCGCTGTTGGAGCTTGCGCAATTCTTCTCTGGCAGCTTCAATCTCAATGCCACTTTCTTTGGCATCCTCTATGCGCTGCTGCAGACTGGCTTCATCTATTATCTCTTTCTGTGCCCCGGTTTTTTTTGCCGGGCGTAGCAGTTTCCAGAGCATGATGGCACTGGCACTGCTAAAGGTCAGCAATATGAGGGCAAACAGGCTGGCAATATACCAGGGGGCGGTTTGCAGCCTGTCCCATAGTGAGAGTAAGGTGTCGCCTGCCATGCCTGTAATGACGACCAGCAGCAGGAACAGCAGGACAACGCCGGCGGCCAGTAAATAGCGAAGTATTTTCATTTTATTGTGATTTTCAGGAACGGCAGCATATACATGATAGAGTAAGACGGGTTTAATCGTGGTAAATTCCAACCATCGGACAAGCATACATGAATAACAAACTCCAGCAACAGGCAAGGGTAGCAGGTAGTGCCGTAGGCAGTGTATTAAAACCCGCTACATGGAAGGAAAAAGGCCTGCGCTGGTCATTAGGTATGGCTACATTTCTGATAACCCTGCTGATGATATTGCTCTCTATATACTGGAGCAGAACGCCTGCTATGTTTGATGTAATTGAAAATATGCAGAGAGTTACCGGGCAGACAGAAGAAGCAAAGATAATTCCGGGCAGTGTCACAACGGCCGCATTGATTACCGTTAGCAGTACTTTACTGGATAAACCGGGAGGCTATCTCAGCAATGATGTTATGCCTCCCTCAGTATTGCTGGATAATATGCCTAACTGGGAATTCGGTGTGCTGGTGCAGGTGCGTGACCTGGCACGTGCCATGCGCAACGAACTGAGCCGCTCGCAATCACAGTCGCTGGAAGACCGGGATCTGATGGTGGCGGAGCCGCAGTTTAGTATCAATAGCGAGTCATGGATGTTTCCATCCGCTGAAGGCTCCTATCTCAAGGGGATTGATGCTCTGGAGTCCTATCTCGGTCGACTGGTAGATGCGGACTCTACCAATGCTCAGCTTTATACCCGTGCAGATAATCTGAGAAACTGGTTGCAGATAGTCGAGAAACGACTGGGCGGCCTGTCGCAGCGCTTATCTGCCAGTGTCGGTCAGCTGCGCGTCAATACCGACCTTGCCGGTGATGCCGATGCAACCCATTCTACACCGACACCGGATGATATGATCGTTAAAACACCGTGGACAAAAATCGACGATAACTTTTTTGAAGCGCGTGGCGCGGCCTGGGCACTGCTGCACTTCCTGAAGGCAGTGGAAATTGATTTTGAAGCGGTATTGCGTAAGAAAAATGCCATCGTCAGCCTACGTCAGATTATCCGTGAACTGGAATCCACCCAGGATCCTGTCTGGAGCCCGATCATCCTGAATGGCAGCGGCTTCGGTTTAGTCGCCAACCATTCACTGGTGATGGCATCGTATATTTCGCGCGCCAATGCCGCCATTATCGATTTGCGCAATCTTCTTATGGATGGTTAATGGACTTATTCGCACCTTGGCGGTTAAACAGATCTATCAATTTCTCCGCGCAATTACTATTTTCCCCTGAATTGTCCTGAAATACTGAAAAATCCGCCTAAATAAGGTAAAGTCGCGCCTCTATTTTTTTCCTACTGAAACCAGTATCGACCAAAACACTAGGGAGTAGCACGATGGCTAAAGATTTCCTTATCTCACCTTCAATCCTGTCCGCAGATTTCGCCAGGCTCGGCGAAGAAGTAGATAATGTACTGGCATCCGGTGCCGATGTGGTGCATTTCGATGTCATGGATAATCACTATGTGCCGAATCTGACCATTGGTCCGCTGGTCTGTGACGCACTGCGTAAACACGGCGTGACTGCAGATATCGATGTGCATCTGATGGTCAAACCGGTCGACCGTGTTATCCCGGATTTTGCTGCAGCAGGTGCCACCTATATCACTTTCCACCCGGAAGCCTCCGAGCATGTTGATCGCAGCCTGCAGCTGATACAAAGTGAAGGTTGTAAAGCCGGGCTGGTATTTAACCCGGCTACATCGCTGGATGCCCTTGAATATGTCATGGACAAGATTGACATGATCCTGCTGATGTCTGTCAACCCGGGCTTTGGCGGTCAGAGCTTCATCGACTCTACACTGACAAAGTTACAACAGGCTCGAAAACTGATCGATGCCTCCGGCAGGGACATTCGTCTGGAAGTTGACGGTGGAGTCAAAATTGACAATATTCGTGAGATCGCCGAGGCGGGAGCCGATATGTTTGTCGCCGGTTCCGCCATTTTTGGTGCAGCCAATGAAGCAGATCCTCATCATTATGAAACGGTCGTCGCGGCTATGCGTGCCGAGCTGGCAAAAGTCGACTAATTCTTTATAAGATCACACAACAGCTAAAAAAAATATTGTAGGAGCGTCGCTCGGCGCGAATCTGTTTCATTAAATTCGTCAACGACTCAGGCAGTCGTGTCGAGCGATGCACCTACAGCACAGGTTAAATTGTTATGACAGAAAAAATCAAAGTCCGCATGGTCATGATTGACCTTGATGGCACCCTGATCAACACTGCGCCGGATCTTGCCGATAGCGTCAATATCATGCTCAAGCGCATGGCTAGAGAACCCTGGCCATTGGACAAGGTATCGGGCTGGATCGGTAATGGTGTTAGCCGCCTGGTAAAACGCGCGTTGACCGATTCCATGGACGGTGAACCGGATAGCGAGGATTATGAAAAGGGCTATGCATTGTTTCTTGAAGCCTATGGCGAAAATGTCTCCGCCAAAAGCCGTCCTTATGACGGGGTTATGACCGGCCTTGATAAGCTGAAGTCGACTGGTTTCCGGTTGGCCTGTGTGACCAACAAGGCAGCGTCCTTTACCCTGCCTTTGCTGGCCGACCTGAAACTCGATGGCTATTTTGAGCTGGTGGTGTCCGGCGATACGCTGCCACGCAAGAAACCGGATCCATTGCCGCTGACGTATGCCTGTGAGTATTTTGGCATTACCCCGCAGCAGGGAATACTGATCGGTGACTCGGCCAATGATGTAAAAGCAGCCATCGCAGCCGGTATGCCAGTCATCTGTGTCAACTATGGTTATAATCAGGGCGTTGATCTGACTACCCTGGATACGCAGGGTGTGATAGATTCACTGGACATTCTTGATCAGCATATTAATTTGCTGGACTGAAGGGTTTTGTTGCAAATGGAAAACATGATCAAAAAACAGGAGGCATGGATTTGGCGATGGTGAAGCGCTAAGCGTTTGCTGTTCGTTATATTCTGTTCAACTGTTTAAGGTAATGTTTTCCCATGTCTATACAAAAATCTGAATTTGATGCCTATGCTGCTAGCGGCTACACGCGCATCCCGATGGTGCGTGAAGTCTTAGCAGACCTCGATACTCCATTAAGTACTTACATCAAACTTGCCGGCGGTGAGTATTCCTATCTGTTTGAATCCGTCTCCGGAAGCGAGAAGGCCAGTCGCTATTCGATTATCGGTCTGTCCGCACGGCGTATGTTTCGTGCTGCCGGCCACCAGGTAGAAATACTTGAGGATGGTGAGATTGTTGAATCGCTGACCGCGGCTGATCCGTTAGAAGCCGTACGCGAATATCAGCAACGTTTTAAATCACCTGAAATAGAAGGCATGCCACGTTTTACCGGTGGCCTGGTCGGTTATTTCGGCTACGACGTCATTCGCTACATTGAACCTGAGCTGGGCGAGAATCAGCACCCCGATCCACTACAATCGCCGGATATTTTGCTGATGGTATCGGATGAAATACTCATCTTCGATAAACTCAAGGGGCGATTGTTTATCGTTATCAATGTCGATCCGGGCGAGGGCGGTGCATGGGAGTCAGGTCAGCAGCGCATGGAACAGCTTATCCGGCAGCTTGACCAGCCTTTGCCCCATCAGAGCAAGACATGCGCTTCCGAGGTCAGTGAAAAAGACTTCCATTCCGGCTTTAGCAAACAGGGTTATATGAACGCTGTTGAGCGGGCACGGGAATACATACGTGCCGGGGATATCATGCAGGTTGTACTCTCGCAACGTATGACCATACCCTATGATGCTGAACCGCTGGATTTGTATCGTGCTCTGCGCACACTGAATCCTTCACCCTATATGTATTTCATGAACCTGGGTGATTTTCAGGTGGTGGGTTCGTCGCCGGAGATCCTGGTGCAGGTCGATGAGGGTAAAGCAACCGTACGACCTATTGCAGGAACTCGACCACGCGGAGAAACTGAGGCAGAGGATTTGCAGCTGGAACAGGATTTGCTGGACGATCCGAAAGAACTGGCAGAACATCTGATGCTGGTCGATCTCGGGCGTAACGATCTCGGCCGTATCGCCGAAATCGGCACTGTGGAACTCACTGAACGCATGCTTATCGAACGTTATTCACACGTCATGCATATCGTCTCCAATGTGCTCTGTGATATCCGCCAGGAGTTTGATTCCATCGATGTACTGAAGGCCACTTTTCCCGCAGGTACTGTCAGCGGTGCACCAAAAATCAGGGCGATGGAAATCATTGATGAACTGGAACCCGTCAAACGTGGCGTCTATTCCGGTGCAGTAGGATACCTTGGCTGGAATGGCAATATGGATACCGCGATTGCTATCCGTACCTCTGTTATCAAGGACGGCATGCTGAATATTCAGGTGGGTGCCGGCATCGTCGCGGACTCTCAGCCAGAAATGGAATGGGAAGAAACCCTGAACAAGGGCAGAGCAACCTTCCGCGCCGTGGCAATGGCTGCAAATGGCTTCAGACAACTGAGTTAAGGAGGCAGTGATATGTTATTAATGATCGATAATTATGACTCCTTTACCTATAACCTGGTGCAGTATTTTGGTGAGTTAGGGGTCGATGTTAACATTCACCGAAATGACAAGATCAGTCTGCATGACATCGAGGCCATGCAGCCCGAGCGTATTGTGATTTCACCCGGCCCCTGCACACCCAACCAGGCCGGTGTTTCGGTTGAAGTAATCAAACAGTTCAGTGGCCGCGTGCCGATACTGGGCGTCTGTTTGGGTCATCAGAGTATCGGACAGGCCTTCGGTGGTAAAATTGTCCGTGCAAAAACCCTGATGCACGGTAAAACATCAATGATCCACCATATAGACACGGGTGTATTTAAAGGACTGGAAAACCCTTTACAGGCAACCCGCTACCATTCACTGGTGATAGAGCGTGAGAGCCTGCCTGAATGCCTGCAGCTGACCGCCTGGACCGATGATGATGAGATAATGGGCGTGCGACACCGGACACTGGATGTAGAGGGTGTACAATTCCATCCGGAATCGATTTTGACCCATCAGGGACATGAATTGCTGGCAAATTTTCTTGCGCGAAGGTAAAGCGATGTTTTATGTATTAAGTATTACGATTTACGTAAAACCTAATACGTAAAACCTAAAACACTAAGGACTTAAACCATGGACATGCAAACCGCCATTCAATATGTGATCTCGGGCAAGAACCTGGCTGCGAGTGAGATGCATCATGTCATGCAGTTGATCATGACCGGAGAGGCCACGCCGGCACAGGTTGGGGGCTTTCTAATTGGTCTGCGCTGCAAGGGAGAAACGGTCGAAGAGATTGCGGCAGCAGCAGGAGTGATGCGTGAACTGGCTGCACATGTGAATGTTACACCTGATCATCTGGTCGATACCTGTGGCACTGGTGGCGACTCCAGCGGAACATTTAATGTTTCAACCAGCTCCGCATTTGTCGTCGCAGCGGCCGGTGGCAGGGTGGCCAAACATGGCAACCGTTCCATATCGAGCAATAGCGGTAGTGCAGATGTGCTGGAAGCGGCCGGCGTCAGGCTGGATCTGACACCCGAGCAGGTGGCGGAATGCGTTAATGAAATCGGTGTCGGCTTCATGTTCGCACCGCTGCATCATAGTGCGATGAAGCATGCTATCGGTCCGCGTAAGGAGATGGGGGTTAGAACTATTTTTAATGTTCTCGGGCCGCTAACCAATCCTGCCGGTGCCCCGAACCAGGTGCTCGGTGTTTTCGCTGAAGAGCTGCTGGAGCCACTGGCTGAAGTGTTGTCCCGGCTGGGTAGCCGTCATGTGCTGGTGGTGCATGGCGAAGATGGCATGGATGAGATCAGTATTTCAGCACCGACACATGTTGCCGAACTAAATAACTCAGCAACCAGTACCTACACGCTGACGCCTGAACAGTTTGGCATGGCAACGCAGTCTATAGAAAATATCAAAGTGAACAATATCGTAAGCAGTCTGCAGATGATGAATGATGTACTGGCAAATGTGGACGGTGCTGCACGAGATATCGTTGCCCTGAATGCCGGCGCTGCCATCTATGCCAGTGGGCTTGTCGATGAGCTAGAACAGGGGGTGAAGCTGGCACTGGAAGTAATTACATCTGGAGCAGCGGCTGATCGATTACAGCAATTAGTCAGCATGACAAATCAGTTCTAATGAGCAAGGTCGCTGATATATTAGTAAACATCCTCGATACCAAGGCACGGGAGGTGGCTGAGAGAAGGCAACGTATATCACTGCAGCAGATACAGTCTGAACTGGTCAGTATTGCACCGACCAGAGATTTTGTTGCAGCCATTAGAGAGCGTGTCGAAGCTGGCAGGGCGGCAACCATTGCTGAAATCAAAAAGGCTTCTCCAAGCAAGGGCATCATGCGGGAGAACTTTGATCCTGCCCGGATCGCTCGCAGTTATGAAAACGGTGGTGCAGCCTGTCTATCGGTACTCACCGATATCGAGTATTTTCAGGGCTGCGATGCCTATTTGAAGGAGGCAAGAGATGCTTGCCAGTTACCGGTGCTGCGCAAGGAATTCATCATTGACCCCTACCAGGTTTATGAATCGCGTTTAATCGGTGGTGACTGCATACTTCTTATCGTGGCCGCACTGGATGATGATCAACTGAGAGAATTTTCACAACTTGCCCATTCACTGGATATGGCCGTGCTGGTAGAGGTGCATGATGCTGAAGAACTGGCACGTGCTTTGAATCTAAACACCACACTGATAGGTATAAATAACCGGAACCTGCGCACCTTCGACACCTCGTTGCAGACCACAATCTCCCTGCTTGCAGAGATACCCGATGACCGGATAGTCGTTACCGAAAGTGGCATACATGAACGGTCCGATGTGGAAAGCATGCTGGAGCATGATGTGCGGGCGTTCCTGATAGGTGAAGCCTTTATGCGCGCCGACGAGCCGGGCGATAGACTGGCACAATTATTTGAGGGAATATTATGAAAGTAGAAGTTGACTGGGCCGGCGGAATTGCCTTCGAGGCGAGCGCAGACAGTGGCCATAAGGTATTGATGGATGCCAGCCCTGCAGCAGGTGGTGAAAATAAGGGCTCCCGGCCGATGGAGTTATTGTTGATGGGACTGGGCGGTTGTTCATCCATTGATGTGATGCTGATGTTACAAAAATCACGTCAGGACGTCACCGCTTGCAAGGCAGTGATAGAGGCAGAGCGAGCGGATGCCGTTCCCGCTGTTTTTACCCATATACACGTACACTTTATTGTCACCGGCAAAGGTTTGGGTACGAAACATGTCGAACGTGCGATCAGGCTTTCAGCAGAGAAATACTGCTCGGCATCGATAATGCTGGCGAAAGCAGTGGAAATTACGCATGATTATGAAATACAGGAAGGATAAGTATTATGTTTTATGTGTTAGGTATTACGTAACACATAAAACATAAAACCTAAAACGACGATCTTATATGCATGACCCACAGGAAACAGCCGACCGCTTCGATGCTATCCTTGATAGCTACTATAAAGCCTGGTTTCGCTATCACCCGGAGCAGGCCGTCGAGGTAGGGCATGACGCCTGCGCAGACCGGTTAACGCCTTACGGTGATGACGATATTGGTGCATTAATCACACTAAATCGTGAGCTGATGTTCAGTTTTGAAGAACTGAATGCCGAAACACTGGATGCCGACAGGCTAATTGATTATGAGCTGGCCTGGAGCAGCGCAGCTCTGGAGACTGAGGAATTGCTTGAGGCAGACTGGCGCTACCTCGATCCTGAGCGATATCTACCGGTTGATGCGATTTACCAGCTGCTGGTTCGTCCTGTCGGCAACTTCGAGCAGGCGCTGGCTTCGCGTCTGGCAAGTATTCCGCAATACCTGCGCGGGGCGCGGCAGAAGCTCGGAACCCAGGCTGAGAAAATACCCCCATTATGGATCAAATCATCGTTACAGACTGCACGCGAAGGAGCCCGCTTTATACGCTCGATCCCACGACATCCACGGCTGTCAGAATGTGAGCAGGCGATACCTGACCTGGCAACGCTGGTCAGTAAAGCAGCAATAGCACTGGAGAACTTTGCCAGCAGTATCGAGAGCGACCTTCTGCCACAGGCGGCAGGCGACTTTGCCTGTGGCGAGCGGCACTTCGGGCATATCCTCGGCTTTCAACATTTTCTTGATGTCAATCAGGATAAGGTCCATGCGCTGGGCCAGGAACTGTATGAGGAAACGGCTTCCCGTTTGCGTGAGGCATGCATGGTGCTAAACGGTAACGATGATGTTGTCGGTATGACAGCAAAACTTGCCGAGAACCATCCGCCTGCTGATCAACTGCTTGATAGCTATCGCCAGTCTATGCTGGAAGCACGCGCCTTTCTGCAAGAGAAGGATATCGTCAGCCTGCCGGAGACAGAGACCCTGAGCATCATTGATACACCGGGATTTCTACGCCATGAAATCCCATTTGCCGCCTATCATGAGCCCCTGCCCAATGACCCCCGGCAGCAGGCCTGGTATTACGTCACTCCCTGCAGCGATGCTGAACAACTGGCACAACATGACTATGCCTCGATAGCACAGACATGCGTCCATGAAGCCTGGCCGGGGCATCACCTGCAGTTTGTTACGGCAAATATGAACCCTGCTGCACGTAGCTTGCCGAGATTGTTAAACCCATCTGCCACACTGTATGAAGGCTGGGCATTGTATTGCGAACAAATGATGCTGGAGCAGGGCTTTAGCCAGACACCTGAACAGGAATTTATTATGCTCAGGGATCGCCTCTGGCGTGCCATGCGTATCATGCTGGATGTTGAACTGCATTGTCGCGGGCTGTCGATAGAGAATGCGGCTAAGCGCATGGTTGACGGCCTGGGTATGCATCATGAACAGGCGGTGGCCGATTTGACATGGTACACACGCGCACCCGGTGTGCCGATGGGTTATGCAACAGGCTGGGCGATTATCAATTGCCTGCGCGAACGACAGATAGCACAGCAGGGTGATGAATTTTCACTGAAGCGCTTTCACGACGCATTGCTTTCCGGCGGTTCCATGGCCCTGGCTCTGGTCATTCGACGGGTATTCGGTGATGAAGCCTGGGCAGATGTGGAGAGCGAGGTTTTTTCTGTTGACAAGGCCGTGTTATAAAAGTGAGCAGTAAACGACCACCATCAACGACTGGCATGCGGCATGTTGCGCTTAATGTTCTCAATCTTGATCAAACAGAATATTTCTATGTTGAATTATTAGGCATGCAGGTGGAATGGCGTCCGGATTCAGATAATGTTTATCTGACCTCAGGCAATGATAACCTGGCCCTGCACAGGGTGACAGAACGTCCCTCCGGGCCACAGCATCTTGATCATATCGGCTTTTTTATCGGCGAGCCTGAAAGTGTGGATGCCTGGTATGATTTTCTGCTACAGCATGAAATCGAAATCTTCAAACCACCGAAAACACATCGCGATGGTGCGCGCAGTTTCTATTGCCGCGACCCGGATGGCAATGTGGTACAGATGATTTTTCATCCGCCTCTGGCGTAGAAGTTCTTAACCGCCTGGGTGTAAGGCGGGCGGGTAATTTATACTTTGATGTGGCTACAGGGAATGTTATTTTCCTTGCATCGTCCGCAATTAGGCATCAAGTTCTTCCCATCGAGAATAGGCCTGTTTCAGCGCACTATCAATTTCAGCAAGTTTTTTCTGATCTTTGGCTATATCCTGTTTAGCATGTTTAAAATAATCCGACTCAGCCATACTGCCATGTAATACCTGCTGCGCCTGCTCCAGTTGTTCAATCTTCTGTGGCAGTTCTTCCAGTTCACGCTGAAGTTTATAACTGAGTTTTGTCTGTTTAGCGTCCCTGGATTTAGCGGTGGCCATTTTCGACACAGATTTTTTTTCAGCGTTGGCAGCTGAGCGTTGGCGTATCCAGTCATCATAACCACCAACATACTCATCGATCACACCATTGCCTTCAAACGACAGGGTTGAAGTAACGACATCGTTAATGAAGCTGCGGTCGTGGCTGATCAGCAGCAGGGTTCCGCTGTAGTCGACCAGCAGTTGTTCGAGCAGGTCCAGGGTTTCAAAGTCCAGGTCATTTGTTGGCTCATCGAGCACCAGGACATTAGAGGGTCGGCAGAACATTTTAGCCAGCAGCAGACGATTTTTTTCACCCCCGGAAAGGGCATTGACCGGGCTGCGCGCCCGGTCAGGCGCGAAAAGAAAATCCTGCAGGTAGCTGATGACGTGTTTTTCCCTGCCATTGACGGTTACCGAGTCCTTACCGAGGGCAAGGTTGTCGATCACCGTTGCATTATCATCCAGTTGTGCTCGCTGTTGATCAAAATAGGCTATATCGAGTCGGGTGCCGTGCTTAAGTTTGCCTGACTGAGGTTTCAGCTCACCCAGTAACAGGCGCAGCAAGGTGGTCTTGCCTACACCATTAGGGCCAAGTAAACCAACCTTATCACCACGCATGATGGTAATAGAAAAATCTTTGACGATTGGCTGCTCATCATAGGCGTAGCTGATGTCCTCAGCTTCAATAACAATTTTCCCTGAGCGCTCGCTTTGCTGGATAGCAATGTTTACATTACCAACCCGTTCACGCCGTGCCTGACGTTGCCGGCGCAGTTCTTCCAGTGCTCTGACGCGGCCTTCGTTGCGAGTACGCCGGGCCTTGATACCCTGGCGTATCCAGGTTTCTTCAGCGGCGAGTTTTTTGTCCTCCAGCGCTTCATTTTTTAGCTCTGCAGCCAGCATTAGCTCGCGGTTCTTACGGTATTCATCGTAATCACCCGGCCAGGAAGTCAGTTGCCCCCGTTCAAGTTCAATGATGCGTGTTGCCAGTCGTCGCACGAAGCGTCGATCATGAGAGACGAAAACCAGAGTAGTATTTTGCCCCAGCAGGAAGTCTTCCAGCCATTCAATCATGCTGATATCTAGATGGTTGGTCGGTTCGTCCAGCAGTAGAATATTGGGTTCCTGTACCAGTGCGCGACCTAGCAGAACGCGACGAGACTGACCGCCTGACAAGGAACGAAAATCTTCATCACCGTCAAGCAGCAGTTTCGATAATACAATTTCTATGCGCTGGATATAGTGCCATGCATTGGCGGAGTCAATTTTTTCCTGCGCCTGATGCATACGATTCATGCTGGTGGGGTCGCCTATCTGCTGGCTGAACTGATAATAGTCATTAATATGCTGACCGATTTCCCCCAGGCCGGATGCAATCACCGCATAGTTTGTGCCGGAGATTTCACCGGCAACGTCCTGTGACATGCGGGCAACAACCAGGCCAGTGCGAAATTGAATTTCGCCAGCATCAGGCAAGATCTCTTTAGTAAGCAGTTTTAACAGGGTTGATTTGCCGCAGCCATTGCGGCCCAGCAGAGCGATGCGCTCACCTTCTTCAATGCGGAGGTTGACGTTTTCCATCAGCGTGGGATGACCAAATCCCAGGGTGATGTCACGCAGGGTAACGAGACTCATGAATAGTGATAGTTAAATAGGGCTATGTGTGATGCCATTATACCCTACGGGTAGTTCCGCCGGTTACAGGAACCATGGGGGTGGTAAACGCTGGATCAACAGGCGGGAGTATAGAATTTTGTGAATGTCAGACGTAAAGTCTAGTTATCATCCAGTTCGATCATTTCAAATTCAGCCTTGGTGACGCCGCATTCCGGACATTGCCAGCTATCAGGGATATCATCCCAGCTGGTCCCGGGTGAAATGCCTTCATCAGGCAGGCCTTTTTCTTCTTCATAGACAAAACCGCATACTGCACATTGCCATTTACGCATAACTGTTTTCCCGGTATTCAGAGTTTCAGTAGTGACAGGCTGACTGTCAGATGAATGATAGTTTAACAGGATTCTGTATTTAGATACTCTTGATATCTGCAAGGTTTGTTAAATGAGATTCAAGGTGAAAGGAAATGTGGGAGATAAAGCTATAATACAGTTCGGGATTTATTTTTTGAACACGCGAGGAATAGCTGGTGAAGTATGAAGTCATCATTTAATGATAGGCTGGTTTCAGTGAATATCAGTGAGGTGGCACTAAGGCACCTGAAAAAATCAACAAAGCCCCGCTAATTGTAGTCGGGTTATAATTCAGCTGTTTTTTCAAAAAAGTCTGTCATTTTCGTGAATTAGAAAATATTGACGATTACGTCAGGGTGATTGATGGTCTGTATATTCATTTCAGGGCCACCATGACCAGCAAGTGTTCTATTGATGAGTTTGATCAAGACAATGCGGCTGATTTTCCAGTCGTGAATCAGACACCTTCTATACCCAAATGGATTAATCTTGATTTTTCAGGCAATGAGTGGGCAGGGGAGTTTGGTTGCGCGGAGTAACCCCCTGACTGCTGCCCTGCTGATTAATCCCCGCTAGCTGATGTAAGACAGACAGGATTGTTGCATGTTATCAATGGGTTTTGTGTGATATAAATCTGAATAATAATTATTTCGACGAGAACACAAAGCGCCATGCATCACGAAGGAAATCTTCGCAAACTGAAATCTCATCTGACTGATCCGGTGGAATATGGTTTGCCGCTGAACAAGCTGGTTGTTCCACTCAAGCCCCTGATTGGAAAATATATTTCACTGCAATACAAAGGTCTGATCAATTGCATCCATTGTGGCCGAAAAACCAGCAAAAGCTTTGCTCAGGGCTACTGTTTTCCCTGTATGCGCAGTCTGCCTGAATGTGATACCTGCATTGTACGGCCCGAGACCTGCCATTTTGCCGAGGGCACCTGTCGTGATGAAGGATGGGGAATGTCCCATTGTATGCAGGATCATATAGTTTATCTGGCCAATTCATCTGGCGCAAAAATAGGCATCACACGAGGTACCCAGGTACCAACGCGCTGGATAGACCAGGGTGCCTCTCAGGCATTGCCTGTCTACCGTGTTAAGACAAGGTTACTTTCCGGTAAGCTGGAACATATCTTGAGGCAACAGGTTTCTGACCGCACTGACTGGCGCCGCATGTTGAAGGGTGAGCCTGACGGCGTTGATTTGCCTGACTTAAGGAATCGACTACTTGAATCCCTGGGTACTGAGTTACAGAGTTTAGTTGACACTGAAGACCAGGCATCAATTGAAGCATTGCCATTGGCTGAAGTGATATCGATAAATTATCCCGTGCTGGAATACCCTGAAAAAGTAAGTTCGATGAATTTTGACAAGACCCATGAAATTCATGGGCGGTTAATGGGGATTAAGGGACAGTATCTGATCCTTGACAAGGGAGTCATAAATATTCGAAAGTTTGCTGGTTACCATATTAGATTGAGTTACTAGGTTCCTTTAATTTGGAGTCTATTTGCTGGTGTACAATAGCCCAATACAAAAAAGAACCTTCTAATGAGGAGCCGCCAATGCAAAAAGATATAGCACTAATTCGGAAACACCTGAAACATGACCTGACAGAGGTTCTGATTCGTTTTAGCTTAATCGTCTTTCTGGTCGTCATGAGTGTGAAAATCTTCAGCCCATTTCTGGGATTGATGATGTGGGCCCTGATTTTATCGGTTACCCTGTACCCGCTGCATCAGAAGCTGGCTAAAAAACTTGGGGGTAAGCAAGGTCGTGCTGCGATCATTCTGGCGCTGTCGGGAATACTTATTCTAGGCATTCCCACTGTAATACTTGGAACAGCTGCGGCAGATTTTGTCCATGAAACGCACACGGCTCTTAAAAACAATACGATTACTATTAAACCGCCAGCCACCACGGGTGCAGATTGGCCGCTAGTCGGTAAAAAACTCCATGCAGCCTGGACGATGGCAGCGAATGATCTGCCAGCATTTCTGGAAAAGATGCAGCCACAACTGGGAAATATCTCCAAAGCTGCCCTGGATTTTGTCGCGGGTACGGCGAGCGGCCTTTTCATGTTTTTGTTTGCACTGATAATCGCCGGCATCATGATGGCTTTCGGTCAATCCGGTAGTGATGCCATGTTAAGGATCATTCGTCGCCTGTCAGGACCGGAAAAAGGAGATCAGCTGCAACAGCTGTCTACTGCGACTATCCGCTCAGTGTCGATGGGGGTTATTGGTGTAGCGTTCATCCAGGCGCTGCTTCTGGGTGTAGGTTTTGTCTGGGCGGATATTCCAGCAGCGGGCCTGTTGGCAATTGTCGTGCTGGTATTGGGCATTGCGCAGATACCTCCGACCCTGATAACAATACCCGTGATCGCCTTTCTCTGGTGGAGCGGTGGTTCCACCCTTGGTAACGTATTTTTCACTATCTTTTTCGTGGTTGCCGGTCTGGCGGACAATGTACTCAAACCACTCTTCCTTGGTCGTGGTGTAGCGGCGCCTATGCCGATCATTCTGCTTGGAGCACTTGGCGGCATGGTGTCTGCGGGCCTGGTTGGGTTATTTGTCGGCGGGGTCCTGTTGGCGCTCGGCTACGTGATATTCATGGAC
>JBLYYR010000199.1:0-3059 GCA_048550195.1 Arenicellales bacterium | reverse complement strand
TTTGCTGTTGGTGGTCAGTTTGGCCAGAATCATTATCAATACGCTTCCCAGGACGGCTGTGAAAGGAAAAAGAATCGGGTTGCCATGGGATGAGCCGGCAAGTATCACCGCGTCATAGAAGGGTATTGTGAACATTCCCTTATTCAAATCATAGGTGAAATAAACCAGTAGCAGGCAGGCGAGTGCACCCAGCAAAGACCTGAAAACTGGAACCTTCCCGGCAAGGAATCCGTTGCGTCGCAGGTACACACCCACCAGGTAAAGCGAGTACCCCGTAAATGCCTCAAGAATCATGAAATAGGGATAGATCTTGCCATGTTGGGAAAAGACATTTAACGGGTTGAGAAAACCGGCATTCCAAGCCAAGATGGATCCCAGCAGATAGTAGCCGCCGGCAGTCAGGAGTATTTTCGAATCTGAGGTGAGAAATCTTAATGAGGAATAATGCATCATTTCCACCATGAACAAACAAATCAGAAACCATGTAGGTATATTGAAAAAGGGAAAACCTGCAAACAGCGTTACCGAGATACCTTTCACATATCCCTCAACCGTGTTGAGATCAAGGCCTACAGTATTATCGGTGGTCCAGAACGTTGGGATAATCAAAAGGATTGAGAGAAATAAATAGGGAACCAGACGCGATGCGACTTTTCTTTTCAGATAGAAACTGAAGTCGATGTTGTTAAGCTGTTCCCTGGCAATATAGCCTGACAGGATAAAAAACAGAGGCATATGAAAAGAATATATAAACTTATACTGAATGGCTGCAGCTGGACTGCCTGCCTTCATATAGCTTTCGATGAAATGACCGTAGTACACCAGCACAATCCCATATATCCTGGCGATATCAATAAAGAAAACTCGAGAACCAGGGTATCCGGAGGGGGGTGTCATCTTCAGTGAAAATATGAGTTTCAGTACCTGAGGGAAATTACTTGATCTGGCCCAGGGCAAATCCTTTGGCCAGGTGATCGCGCACGAAATACATGAATAATGCGCCCGGAATAATCGCCAGCACCGCCATCGCACATATCCAACCTAAACTGTTCAACCCAAGTGCCGTACCGGCTCGCAGGATTATCGAGCCAAAGGGGACGGCATCGATGGTAGTCAACCAGTTGGCGAGCAGTACTTCGACCCAGGAAAAGATAAAACAGAAAAAAGCTGCCACATAGATCCCCGGCGCGATGACAGGTAGAAGGATTTTTATAAAAAATGAGGGAAAGGAATAGCCATCAAGCATGGCAATCTCATCCAGCTCCTGCGGAATGGCCGACATGAAACCTTCAAGTATCCACACCGCGATGGGCACGGTGAAAAGACAGTGGGCCAGCGCGACGGCTATATGGGTGTCGACTATTCCAAGGGCTGAGTAGAGCTGCAGCAGCGGGATGGCCACCACGGCAGGCGGGGTCATGCGGCTCACCAGAAACCAGAAGAATAAATGTTTGTCTCCAAGAAAGGAGTAGCGGGAAAAAGCATAGGCGGCAGGCACCGCGACAAGCAGGGAGATGACATTATTAAGAATTACATAGATAAGAGTGTTCACAAAGGCCATATAGGACTGTACGTCGGTGAAAATGGCCTTGTAATTGGACAAGGTTCCCAACATCGGGATAGGGGTGATGCTGTGTTTGATCTCGAAGTCCGTCTTGAAGCTGTTGATGACGATACAGTAGATCGGCACCATAATGAACAGTACGTAGAGTAGGGGTAGATACCTTTTTATCAGGGCTTTTAAGCGCCCCGGCTCTGTTGTTGCAGATATATACTTTCCGCTCTGAGTTGGGTCTTGCATCACTCTCTCCCGCACAGTTACATCACCTTGTAGAGGATCCAGGAAAAAAGCACCAGTATCGACAGGTAGATCAGCGACAGCGCCGCTGAATATCCCAGATCAAATTGCTGGGCTGCGGTTCTCATCAGGCTGTGGGATAGAAATATTGTCGATTTACCCGGCCCTCCCCGGGTCAGAATAAAAGGCTCCACATAGACCATGAAACTGTCCAGGAAGCGGAGCAGCAGGGCAATCATCAGCACTCGCTTTATCTGGGGCAACTCAACATGGCGGAACAGATTCCACCGGTTGGCGCCGTCGATGCTTGCCGCCTGATAATACCTGTCCGGGATTGCCAGAAGCCCTGAGTAGCAGAGCAGGATTATGAGACTCGTCCAATGCCAGATATCGACGAAAATGATAATCCCCCAGGCCCCGAATAGATTGTTGATATCAATCTTTAGTCCGGCCAGGGACAATAGGGCCCCGAATGAACCCCACTGGGGATGGATAAGAAGAAGCCACATCAGCCCAACAACCACCCAAGGGATCATCAACGGAATGGCAATGACCATTATATAGACTGGCACCATCTTCCCTTTTCGGGGCAGTGAGAGGGCAACTAGAATCCCGAGGGGAACCTCGATTGCCATGACGCTGGCAGAAAAGGCGAAAGTGCGCAACAGGGTATGATAAAATTCCTGAGAACTGAGTACCTGCACGAACCATTTTGGGCCGACCCAGATGAAGTCATTGGCGTAGAATACATCTTGCACAGAATAGTTGACGACGGCCAGCAGAGGAATAAACGTAATGCCTCCAACGACCAAAATGGCGGGCAGAATAAAGAGCACAGATCTTCTTCTTAGCGGCTTACGCATTGCTTTGTCTGGATTGCAAAATTGCAGCTACGCCCTCTAACGCCGCAGGCGCAACGTGCAGGTTTTCCGAAGTGAGGATGTGTGGGGGATTGGGTCGGTGCCAGTGCATCGCATTAATGACCTGTCTTTACTATGAGGTCTCCACCAAACAACCTGCGCCAACCCTACCAAAATGATAGTGCGAGATCAATATATCGAATACCAACAAAGAGATCAGTGCTTGCAGAGGTAACCTATCAATCTTTCAGACTTCATTATCAGAGTAAGCTATTATTTCCGGTGGACAGCTAACGGCTGAGACAGAGACCATATTAGTAGCTGAGGAAGAAGGTCTAGTAGAGGTACTGTTAAGATATCCGGAACTTCGATGTCTGGTAATTCGTAAACACTTTGACCCG
>JBLYYR010000198.1:0-17984 GCA_048550195.1 Arenicellales bacterium | reverse complement strand
GTCCCCCTGTTCATAACGGAATAGAAAAAAGTCTCCTTTTCTTCCTTCATAACTAACAGCCTGATCTCCTGCAATGAGAATTTTCTGCCCAATTTGCGGCGTCTTGCTACAGCGCAGCATAGCAATGAACCGTTTATCATCCAGAACTTTCTCCAGCAATATTTCTACCCGTCCACCTGTATCTTTTTTACCATACAATCGGGCTGGAATAACGCGTGTATTATTGAAAACAAGCAAATCACCAGCCTTTAAAAAGCTGGTTATATCACTAAATTGGCGGTCTTCCGTAGCCAGAGATTTACGGTGGCAAACCAATAAACGACTCGCGCTACGAACAGGTAGCGGTGTCTGGGCGATCAACTCTTCCGGCAGATGAAAACTGAAGTCGGATTTTTGCATTTCAGGTGTGGCAGGATATGGTAGAGCGCGAATTCTACCTCAGCACTCGCTTTAGGGCACCCCTATTATTCATCAATTAGCAGGAGCTACCCTAAGACAAAACTTGCCCATTACACAGAATCCGATATACTTCGCTTCCGCTGCCGGAGTGGTGGAATTGGTAGACACGCGAGATTCAAAATTTCGTGAGCTTTGCTCGTGTCGGTTCGAGTCCGACCTCCGGTACCATCCCAGCTAACAGCAGACAATACCACCGACAGAACATCACTTTATTTCTTAAGGACAGCCTGTAAAATTATAGAGATGGCTTTAAGGAAACTAATTCTGCCTGTCAAGCAACTCTATTATTTGCTCCGCTAATGCTGGTTTACCGAACAGGTAACCCTGGGCATAATCACAACTCAGTGCAGTCAGAATTACCAATTGATCTTCGGTCTCCACGCCCTCTGCAACCACCTTCAATTCAAGAGCGTGCGCCATAGCGATGGTAGCATTGACCAGTTCAAGGTCTGCAACATCCTCCTTAATATCCTGAATGAAACTACGGTCGATTTTTAATCTGTCAAAGGGGTATCTGCGCAGATAACTTAATGAAGAGTAACCAGTACCAAAATCATCCATAGCAATACTAACCCCCATGCCACTCAACACTTCCAGGGCATTCCCAATGTATGCATCACCACTTAATAAAGTCCCTTCTGTTATTTCCAGTTCAAGAGTATCTCCTGAAACACCGGATTGCCTTAAGGCCTCTCTTACTACCGTAACCAGATTGGGGTCACGGAACTGCCATGGTGATAAATTGACAGACATTTTGAATGTCTTATCACATTGTTGCTGAATACGGGCAGCCAAATTCAGGGCCTCAGTCAATACAAACTGTCCGATAGGTACAATCATCCCGGTTTGTTCAGCGATGGGAACAAATTCCGCAGGTTTGATTTTACCCAGGGCCGGGTTTTGCCATCGGAGCAGTGCCTCAACCCCTATAATTTTACGGCTGCTAATCTCTATCAGTGCCTGGTAGCAAATCTTGAACTCATCTCTATCGAGTGCGCCGTGCATTTGCTCTTCCAGAGCAAGCCTGCGTGAGACCTGCTGATTCATGGAATCAGTAAAGTAGGAATAGGTGTTCCTTCCCTGTTCCTTGGAATGGTACATGGCGGAGTCGGCGCTACGCAGCAATCCTGATGAATCGTATCCATCATTCGGATAAATGGAGATGCCCAGGCTGGCGGTAAGTATCAGTTCCCGGTTGTCGATTCTAAAGGCATCTCTGAAACAATTGAGCAGGCTTTCCGCCAGAGAGCGTGCCTCGGTCGCATCTTTTAGTCCACCAAGCAATACAATAAACTCATCTCCACCAAGGCGTCCCACGGTATCCCCGTCAGGCACCGTATCGCGCAGACGTCCAGCCGCCTCAATCAGGAGTTTGTCACCTATATCATGACCCAGCGTATCATTGATCTTCTTGAAGTCGTCCAGGTCCAGGTAAAGGACTGCGACCAGTTCATTGTCTCGTTGTGCTTCATTGATCAGCTGTGACAGTCGGTCCAGAGAAAGAAAGCGATTGGGCAGCTCGGTCAGGGAGTCAAAGTGCGCCTGGTGCAATATCTGTTCTTCTGCCTGCTTTAGCTTGGTTACATCAGAGATGACCGAGATAAACCCGATTAGTATTCCATCGGCATCACGAAGATAATCCCAAACGACCTCGAGTTTTACTTTCCTTCCATCTTTGGTCAGGTTAGTAGCGAAATAAGGTTCAGGATGAGGTTGCTCCGCCACCAGGTATGCCAGGTAATCTCGCAACTCCTGCTTTTTCTGTTCATCTGTCTCATTGTCCCAGATATATCGGCCTCTCAATTCACCTGGCTGCCAACCCAGTATACGATGATGCGCTATATTGCTATAGGTAACTACACCCCTTAGATCGTTCTTCTGTATTCCATTGGGTATAGTATTAAGAAGCTGGTTCAAGCCCTCCTCACTGTCCTGCAATGCCTTCGTTGCCCGTTTTCTCTCGGTGATATCAGTAAACAGTTGCACCATCCCACTGTTTCTATCCCCCACCATAACTGGAGTAAGTGAAACCAGAAAGCACTTGTCCTGATCTGGAAACGAGATAAGCAGGTCATCTAGGGGTCTGCACTGTTTAATGGCCTGACACAACTCGCAGTTTTCTTCCGACACATGGCTCGGGTGAAAAAATCTATGAACATGCTTATGAATAAGTTGTTGCCTTGATTGTCCACTACTTTTTTCAGCAGCCCTGTTGACCTGTGAAATCACGGCCTGGTTATCCACTACAACGGCCGGATGCGGTATCGCATCGTAACTGCCGGATGCCTGCGCCAGAACACGAAAGGGTTCATATAGTGTCGTGTGTACGATAGCCTGAAAGATCATCCAGAAAGAGAGAAACTTAAACAGATGCCCGATCACAAACGGTATACCGTTGAAATCCGTATACAGGGTAAAAAAAAGTTCGGCAATAATCGTTAGAGACAGCGATGCGAGCAGGAAATAATATACTTCACGCGCCAGTAGTTCTCTTTTCACTATGTAGACAATGATCGCCAGAGCAAGTAATGCAATTATAAAATACTCTGCATACACCTTGAATAGTGTCAGTCCTTCCGACGTGAGCATTACGGGTTCCCGAAAGGAAAAAGATAGCCAGCCCACCAACAATACCAGGCTGGCCCCGGAAAACATCACCAGCGACGGGTTAACCCTTTTTTTTATAAAAAATGCTGCGGACAATAACAACAGTGCTTCGATAAACCGTGTATAAACCCAGAAATGCAAAGTTATTTCTGCATTGCTGATGTCAAAAAATGGGATACCTTCAACGGTAAAGGTGTGCCAGGTATCCAGTACTGCAACCCAGAAGTACCCTATGCCGAGATAAACAAGAAAATCATTGTGGGTAAAACGACGGGTATTCAACACGATAACCAGCATGAGAATACCCACTATAATGGAGAAGAGTTCCGCCAAAGTATGAAATAGCAGCACCCCGTACTGCCAACGAATAAATGACAGGCATACAACTAATATAAGAGGTACAGCGAAGACTTTAAAAATGACCAGCTTCCTTTCCAGCTTCCTTTCCATCATACTTTCAACGCTTCCTTTATAAGTACCTGAACCTTCCCTGCAGCTACCAGAGCAGAATTAAGCAGGGAAAAATACTGTGCGTTACTGTTTATTCAGACTTTCCTGCTCCAGCGAAAGGTAGACCTGATAAGCATTACGCCGATTAGCCTCGAAAAATGCAGGAAGGTATTCATAGTCACCCCACTCTACCTCTTCATAGGCATCGTCAAAGGTTACCCAGCCATCAACGGCTGCTTTCATTTTAGCCCTGACGAATTCAAGATAGTCATGTGTCAGTTTGATTAGAGCAACTGGGTCAGTCGAAAGCTCACCATGACCGGGGACAATCGCTGCAGGTTTAGCAACTTTGATCGAATTAAGCGTTGCCAGCCAGTTCACAGTATCCGCATCACCCAGCCAGGGGATGCGTCCATCAAATATAACATCACCGGAAAATAACACCTTGTCTGGCTCAACAAATAATGTCAGGTCACCTTCAGAGTGCGCGGACCCGAGTGCAGAAATGGTGAATTCGATATCTCCCATCCTGAACTTTTCTGATTCCTTAATATATCTATCTGGTGCTATCAGTCGTGTACTGTCGTTCACCCAGGGCGACAGGCTCACACGGCGTTCCTCAAGGCGGCTGTTAGCGCTGTCTGAATTGAGATAATCAATGACACCTGCTGGTGCCACTATTTCTGCACCCTCGTCTTTGAATACCTGAAGGCCGTATATATGATCAGCATGGTAGTGGCTGACGATTACCATTTTAATCGGCTCTCTCGTGAGCTTGCGAATCTCCTTAAACAGCAGATTCGCCAGGGCCGGGGTTCCCAATGCATCAAAGACAACGACACCGTCACCAGTTATAACAAAGGCAGCATTGGAAACGAAACCTTCATTCTCAATAGCCGTACCCGCCATGCCTTTTACATACCAGACATTATCCGAGACCTTGATTGCCTGCATGTCTACGTCAGGTTGCTCAGCAGGATTTGCAGCATAGGATGGCAGCAGGGGAAAAAATAAAATAAGAATAGTCACAAGTTTCAACATATCAGCACCTCTATTAACATTTACATTATTTTCTTTTATTCAGAAAAAATGTCTTTAGTAAAGTAGCGCACTCCTGTTGTAATACGCCGTTAATCACATCAACACGATGATTCAAATGGGGTGAATTAAGTAGATTAAACACGCTCCCTGCAGACCCAGTACGGAGATCCGGTGTAGCGAAAACCAGTCGTTTGATTCTTGCATGAACTATAGCACCTGCGCACATCGGGCACGGTTCAAGAGTCACAAAAAGAGTGGTTTCTGGTAAACGATAG
Source organism: Arenicellales bacterium (assembly GCA_048550195.1). Classification (GTDB taxonomy): domain Bacteria; phylum Pseudomonadota; class Gammaproteobacteria; order BMS3Bbin11; family BMS3Bbin11; genus BMS3Bbin11. Next base: position 13,152 of record JBLYYR010000198.1, on the reverse strand, counting down.
TTTTCAAGGCTAGCTGCTGCCTCGCGCAATGCAATGATCTCGGCATGCGCAGTCGGGTCATTTCCTGATATAGGCTGATTCGACCCTTTGCCAATACATTGATTATCAGAATCTACAAGTATCGCGCCAACCGGTACTTCACCCTGCCCGGCGGCCTTTTGCGCTAGTTCGTAGGCTTTTTTCATCCAGTAGAGATCGGTCTCACGATTCTCTTCTGAAGTCATTTGAGTCTCTCTATCATTCCCACTCGATTGTAAATAAGCCGCGAAAATCCCTTAGTAGCGCGGGTTCCCCGGTGGTCACAAGTGTCGATACCATGAAAAATACCATTGTCATTGTGTTATTCGTATATAGTACGTTAATTAGCTATATGACCAAACAAGTAAAATTGGAAAACCTTGTTGTCATTGTTAATTCGCGACGCTGCCCCTCATTACATCGGGTCGATAATGCCTATTAAACCGATCCCCTTCGGGTAGAAAGAATCCGCCACGGTCGATGGTGGAGGTTCAAGCTCTCTTCCTCGGCACCATTTTACATCCCAAACCATGACAGACCACAATATGTTGTTTCTAATAGCATTATTTCCATTAAATTCTATGCCATCTTGTCTGCCACGGTCTCCTATTGTCTCTTTTGTAGAACACAGATTTGTCTATTTTGTCTCGCTCTTGATCCAATTTTTCAACACTATATTATACCTAACATGGGTTAAGTATCCGTTAAACTGGGGCAGGTTCAGTCCGGTTTAATTAGACCACTTCAATAAGACTTGAAAAATCTTGGGGTTACCGATTCTATAAATATAGAATAACCTATTATTTAACCAAGAATTGCTATATAAAGTTCATCATGAGCCTGTGCGAATTACATGCACGCTATCGACGCCAATCACAGGAGAATGCGGCATGGCGTCTTTTGCGTGCAACCAACGCGCCTCTTGTGCTTGCGTTCATTACTGATCTATTTGATGAGAGTAATGATGTGCTATTCAGTCGCGCTAAGGCTTCTCTGGAACTGGAACTCTCTCACGGGCGGGAAGAAGACTGGTTTGAAAGCGAAAAATCAGCAGCGGCCTATTTACGTGAATGGATACAGGCCGGATGGTTGCGCGAACTGGATGATAATTTAAGTAAGACAGATGCATGTGAAACCGCACTACGTTTTTGTGAAGGCCTGGATAAGCGTGATAGCAAAGCCACTGCATCTCATCTGCGCATTGTGCAAGAGGCCGTGCGCGACTTGACGGCCAGTCTGAGTCCTGATTCCAATGATCGGGTTATCCTGCTTGAGTCACGTAAGGCTGAGTTGCAACGGGATATCGATGATCTGAATGCAGGTATTGTGAAACAACTGAGTGAGCCCGAACAACGCGAACGCATACGCGAGGTCTATCAACTGGCGTCGGTACTCACGGGCGACTTCCGCCGGGTGGAAGACGATATACGTTTGCTGGATCAGTCGCTGCGGGTGCAAATGATTGAAAGGGACAGCAACCGTGGAGAAGTTTTGCAAGATCTTTTACACAAAGAAGAGGTTTTATCCGAATCAGATGCCGGGCGGGCATTTGAGGGGTTTTTTCAATTGTTGTGCGATCAAAATCGTAATATGGAGTTTCGCGAGCAATTACGATCCTTGTTGAGCCGCTCCGCAGCCAAACACTTAAGACCTGAGGAATCCCGATACTTGGGACAGCTGGTACGTGAGTTGACCCGCGAGAGCGAAAGAGTATTCAAGGTGCGGCGGCGCACCGAAGAAAGCCTGCGTGCCTTTGTGGAAAGTGGTGCACATCTGGAGAACCGACGCGTGGAACAACTGCTCGGTAAATTGGAACGCCTGGCAGTACGCTTTAAAGAGCAGGACATTGACTGGCAGGTGCAACTGCCGCTTGAATTGCAGAGCGGAAAGGCCTCAATCAGCTCACCGCAAAATATGCGTTTGCGTAATCCCGAAGAACAGCTGGACACTAGTGATATCCAGGCCGAAGAAAACAGTCACTTACCGAGCCAGACCATGCTTGACCAATTACACACCGTAAAGGTCATGGAAGTCGCTATGCGTATTCAATCGCTTCTGCAACAGCAAGGTCCATTGAGTATTGGTGGATTAATCAAACAACACCCGATTGAATCCGGACTTGAAGAGCTGGTTGCTTGCCTGCGCATAGCCAAAGCCATAGGTGCTACCGAACTGGATGATAAGGAAATTGTTGAGATTACGGATCGCGAAGGGAAAACAATCCGTGCGACAATCCCCGGGTTAGTGCTCAGTGCGCAGCAATTTCCGCAACAGCTTGAGGAACTTGTTCTATGACAGAAGATAAGAACAATCCATCGGCACCTGCACTATTTGATCGTTTCCGCGCAGATTCAGATAAACAGTTAAGTGACAGCGAAGTAATCAACAATCTCCCTGGTTCTGATATTGATGAGGAGGATGATGTTTCTGAAAACCGGCTGGGTCGTTTGCCTACCGATGCACGTCGATGCCTGGTAAGCCTGTTGCGTCATGGCGTTATCCTGGCCAATAACAAACAACAATTATTCGAAATCCTGGTAAAGGAACAAGCACCGATACAGGATCACCTTGCAGATATGTTTTTACGTGTTTTAATTGATGAGCCAGCGGGTGTTGCTGTGTTATTACAACAGGAAATGGATGAGAATGAAGACTCGGTATCGCTTATTACACAAAGACCTTTATCATTATATGACTCACTATTACTTCTGATATTGCGTAAACATTTCCAGGAAAGAGAGACCGCCGGTGAGCAACGTATTTATATCGATATCGATCGTATTGAATCCCGCCTGACGCCGTTTTTACCTTTGACCAATAATAGCCGCAGCGATCGCCGCAAGCTAGGTAGTTCCTTAAAAAAAATGAAAGACAAGCGCCTGTTACAAAGCGTGCCGGGAGATGATGAACGCTTTGAAATCACGCCGGTGATTCGTTATGTCGTAAACGCAGAGTTTCTGGAGCAAATGCTGGATGAATACCAGGCTATGGCAGAACAGACTGGCACGGAAGTCGAGACACAAACAGATGGAGCGTAAATTACAAAATGAATATTCTAATTTATTTGGTATGGGTCAAATACGTTTGGCGGAATTGTCCGTTTTCAACTGGGGATCTTTTCATGGCTTGCACACCGCACATATTGATAAACATGGGACGCTTATAACAGGAGATAATGGCTCAGGTAAGTCAACGCTGATTGATGGCCTGATGGCGTTGTTACTCCCTGCAGGTAGCGCCAGCTTTAATATTGCCGCCGCCCAGGGTGATCGCACAGATCGTAGTCTGGTATCTTATATACGTGGCAGCTATGGTACTGCACATGATGGCAGTCAGACACAAACCCGGAATAAACGCGCCGGTTCAGTGGTAAGTGGCTTGCGAGCCATGTATCAAGCTGACGATGGCACTGAGATTACACTGGCTGCACTGTTCTGGATGACACAGGCAAGCAATGCGCTTGCAGATTTGAAACGTGTCTATGTAGTGGCTAAACGTAACCTGCAACTGGAAGAAATGCTACAGGCCTTTGGTGAAGGCAATGCACGAACACTAAAACAGTTTTTACGTGATGATGATCGCCTCATCCCGTGTGACGATAATTTTACCGCCTATCAGGAAACCTACCGGCAGTTGCTGCACATGGAAAACAGTAACGCACCCTCCTTATTATCCCGTGCGCTCGGCCTGAAGAAGATCGACGATCTCACCAAATTGATTCGTGATCTGGTGCTGGAACCAAGTCGGGTGCGTGAAGATGCACGCAAGGCAGTCGCCGAGTTTGCCGATCTGGATGGTGTACACAACCGATTGCTGGATGCCCGCGCCCAACGCGACACCCTGGCGGCATTGCCCAAGGCCGCCGCTGCGCTGCAACAAGCTAAACATGATATTGCAGAACTCACGGCTGAGCATGATGGTTTACCCATTTATTTTGGCGAGCAATGCCATGCGCTATGGGGAAAACGAGTAGCAGCAATAAAACAGCTTCTCGATGAAACTGAAATACAATTAAAACAAATCGAACAACATGAACTATCTGCAAATGAAAGGGTTGAACGTCTGCATGCTGAATATCTAAGCCTGGGCGGTAATCGTATAGAAGAGCTTAAAAAGGACATAAATCGAACCAGAGAACGTTTAGATGAAATTAATAAAAATGCATCTCAATACCAGAAAATATCTCGCGAACTGGAACTGGATGTTTCTATAAACGAGAGCGCATTTAATGCTAATCTTGAGAAACAACGCGTAGCCATAGATACAATTAACGCAGAAAAAGAACTGGCACAGAATGATTTTGCTGATACAGCTTCCCAATTTTCACAACACCAGCAACGACAAAATGAGCTGGAAACAGAAATCCAGGAAATAGAAGCCCGCCCCAATTCTAATATTGGTATAGCCTATCAACGCCTTCGCGATGAAATGTGTCATTCACTGCAGCTCGATCCTGAGCAGATTATTTTTATTGGCGAATTAATCGATGTAAAACCGGACCAGCGCAAATGGCAAGGTGCGATTGAGCGCGCCCTGGGAGGCTTGCGCACAACCATGGCAGTACCCGAGGCACACTATCCATTGATTACCCGCTGGCTCAACCAACGACACACTGGCGTACACGTGCGCGTACAGGTTGTTCGCAATGTATCTGGCACCGCAGAGTTTAAAGATGACGGCTATTTGCGAAAACTGCACTGGCGAGAACATGCCTACCGTGAATGGTTAAAACAACACTTACAACGTTTTGATCTGCACTGCGTGTCTGGCACCGAGGAGCTGGATCGCACCTCATTTTCCCTGACACAACAAGGACTGATTCATTTTGACAAAGGGCGTTTTGAAAAGAAAGATCAGCAGCGCATTGACGATAAACGGCAATGGCAACTTGGCTTCTCCAATACCCTCCGTTTACATACCTTGCGCCAGGAGGATCAACAGTTAGCCAGTGATATAAAACTATTGGCACAGCAAACAGAACAACGTCGTGAAACCATGAATAATGTTGAGCAACGTGCCCAAAACTGGCAACAGCTTGCCCGTTTTCAATGGTCAGACATCAACATGCCTCACTGGCAAGATAAACTGCAGAGTCAACAATCCGACCTTGAAGCACTACAACAGTCCGGTGGTGACCTTGAACAGGCACAACAACGCTGGGAAACAGCCAAACACAAGCTTGGACAAATTCAGGTTCAAAATACTAACCAAAATAAAATTATCACTGGTTATGAAAAAGACATGGAACAGGCTCAAACGGCTCTGAATAAGGCCTGGCAGGCAGCATCCGCAGGACTGGATAATGCGGTTCGCGATATGCTTGATAAACGTGTTGGAAATCTGAGTGTAGATAATCTCGAACAAGCACAGGAACTCGAAAGCAAGCATCGAGATGATATTGAAAGACAACGTAATAGTGCAGGTAACCGTAAAACCCAGGCGAGTAATCAGGCTGTGGCGATTATGTCTACTTTTTATGGTAAGGACAATTGGCAGGCGATCGCCTCGGACTGGGGACGCAGTATTGAAAGTATTAATGAATATCTACAACATTTACAAAAACTTGAAGAAGAAGGCCTGCCTTCACTAGTAGAAAAATTCAAGCAACGGCTGAATAAACATACTACATACTCTTTGGCAGGGATTAAATCCCGTATGGATGCAGAGCGGGAGGAAATCAGTGAACGCATCGATACGATAAACCAGGTACTGGCACGTACAGAATTCCATCCCGGCACTCATTTACGCCTGGATATGAAAACCGAGCAGTTTCCCCATGTGCAGGATTTTAACAAACGCTTGATCCATATTTTTGCCCAGGCGGGTAGTGACGACCACGAACAGCGTTTCCACGATTTGCAGGCCGTGATCGAGATTTTAGACAAGGCCAGTGATGCGGTTACGGCACATAATAAAGAAAGTCTGCGCCTGCTGGATCCACGTTATCAGTTGTCATTTTACGCTGAAGAAATTGATGCAAGAACCCGTGAAGTTCGTGATGTGCTGATGTCATCCAGTGGTAAGTCAGGTGGAGAGAAAGAATCATTCGCGGGCACCATTGTCGCCGCAAGCCTTGCCTATGTTTTAACGCCGGATGGTGCTGATAAACCGATTTACAGCACGGTATTTCTTGACGAAGCCTTTTCCAATACTGCTGAGGCTGTGAGCAGGCGTGTACTGCGTGTCTTCAAAGAGTTGAATATTCATATTAACCTGATTACCCCATTTAAAAATCTTAACCTGGCGCGCGAGTCCGCCAGCTCATTGTTAATCGCAGAACGCGATGTCAAGACACATGAAAGCCGTTTGTGTGAAGTGACCTGGGAGGAACTGGATAAAATTCAGGCTGCTGAAGTTCAACAAACCCTCACGGTCGCGTCTGAACTAGGTATAAAACTGGAACAAGCCTGATGAGAGAATGGGGACTATTGCCTGAAGATGTCCGGGTGATTTTGCTACAAAAAGAATGGGGCTCAAGCAAGAATCTACGTGCCCGTCTCAGTGGAAAACGAAGCTTTCCTTTAAAAGTACCCCTTAAAGTCCCAACCGGTGCGCAAGCATTGCGCAAAATCAATCATTTTCATGACTTTATCAAACAATGGCAGCAATCCCCCTATAGTTCTCATATTGCATGGGAACGAAAGCAATATCGAGAACTTGGCACACATGATGTCCCCTTATCTTTTTCACTTGATAGTATGCAAGCGTTGATTGAGTTCATTGGCGCAAAAGCAGTGGCACGCAGTGCGCACTGGGAAAAACTAATGATTCCGATATTGCAATTTGATTCGGATTTATACCCGGTATTGGTTCGTCATCTTATGACCCTGGAGAATTTGAACCTCAATGATACTAATTTGATCGCCAGGCTGCTCCCTCAGTTGCATAAAGGTATTGGAACAGGATCCTATTTGAGAGCTCTGCCTTTAAAAGAAGTTGATACCAAGTTTCTTGAGAACAATTTTGCGCTGATATCGGATTTGCTCGATACGCATTTTGATGGCGAGGTTAGCCATGCCAATGGATTGATGAATTGGCTTGGCTGTGTGGACACTCCAAAATCATGGCTATTAGTACGACCGCTCTGCCCACAATCAAAACAACGTATGTGCGGGTTACCGATTTTACAATTATCTATGCAAACTTTACGTGATATCCCTTTGCCAGCCAACAATATTCTGGTCGTTGAAAACAACCAATCTGGTTTTGGTCTTCCTCCGTTGCAAGATACCATTGCCGTTTTCGGTGGTGGGGCGAATGTAAGCTGGATGGATGCCCAATGGTTACGAGATAAAAATATTGGCTATTGGGGCGATATCGATACTTGGGGATTCAAATTACTCAGTGATGCCCGCCAATATTTACCCGATCTAAGAGCGCTTATGATGGATAAAAAAACGCTTATTGAATTTGAGCAACGCGCAATTACAGAGCCTGCGCCTGTTGATAAATTACCGCCAAATTTGCTAGCTGAGGAAATTGAATTGTTTGAGGAATTGCGGCAGGGAGTTTATGGCGACTCACGACTTGAGCAGGAACGTTTATCATCAGATTACATTCAAGACCAGCTTGAGGGATGGTTAATATAAAAAATGACCTGCGTGATACGCTCTCATCTTCACAAATATTGCCAAAGAAGCTACGTGCCTGCACGATAGTTCGTCCTGCATCAACGAAAAGTGTAAGCAGAATTTTGACTGTAACGGATTCCTTATTCACCTGAGATTTCATCATTGCCATTCCTTCGCCAACATTAAGAAAGAGAAAGCGCCGCCTTCAAGTCCTCATGCTCAAAGGCCGAGGCCATACGATCAATCTCGGCTCGCGTAAGACTTAGTTGCGCAGCCTCTTCACGCCATGTTGTCGCGGCCTGCCCGACTTCGGCTGCGATTGCCCGTGCTCTATCTTCAGTAAGTTCAAAGTACCCCACCACACTCATCGCCAGATCCAGAGAGGCTGCGCCGTCATCGAGATCAATGGCTGTCGTCAGAACACGTGGCTTGATATCCGTGGGGACCGGATTAAGATCATAGGCTGGGCTCAACCGCCAACCGTCCGGGCCGGTATAGAGGAAAGCGTGATTACGCAAGTGGTCATCCGTGTTGGAAATCAAAATATTGAAGACGATACGTCGCCACAGTTCATGCATATCCTGTTTCGGGCTAGCGCCATACCGGCGCAGCGCATCGACAAATTCCAGGTAACTGCGTGACTCGTTGTCGCTGGCGCCGAGCATACTCATAGCCGAAAGAAACGGGATGCGCCGACCTTGCACCCGATCGAACCGGCGCAGCAGCAGCACCGGCTTGTTCAGTACCTGTTCGACTCGCCAATCGGGCACGGGGATACCAGCCTTTGCCGCAAGGCGGAGCGCAACCGCCTCCCACAAAATCGCATTGATCTCATCATCCTTGTGTGGAAACTTGGCGATGGCAAGATGCCCGTCCCGGTCCCAAACAGACGCTTTGGGACGCGCACCACCCAATGATGAACCGGGCGCCAGCAGCAAGCGCAGATCCTCGTCACTATCCGTATCACCAACGACATGTTCCGCCGCCGACAGCAATTGTGGCAGATCGATCAGGGGTGGTATGCGTGCGGCTTCATGTTCGGCAAGAAACGGTCCGCTCTCTTTCGTAGTAAAATGTAGAGCACCCTGCCGGGCTTCATCATCAACCATGAGCAGGTAGTCAATTTCCATCAAGGTGCGCGGCGTTTCGTCCGTGCGCTCTGCCCGTCGCCGTTCTGCCCGACGCATCAAAACCCGCCCCCAGCGATCGGGTGCAGAGTCGCCAATGGTACCGAACAGGCGTTTACCTGTAGGTGTGTGGAAGGGACCCGGGCCCAGCGTCAGGGCCGGTTCCAGGGAGAAACGATCTGCATACTCAAGCCAGCCTGGATCATATTCGAAGGTGGCACTTTCCTTAGCCTTGCGCACGCGTGCCCACAGTCGCCCGGCCAGATGCGACGTACCGGCAATATCCACATAGACAAACACTTCTGTTTCCATCACGCTTTACTCTTCTGTCCAGACTGGAGCGACTTGCGCCCTGATTTATTGCGGATGCGTTGCGGCAAGCGCTCCTCTTCAAGTTCAAGCCCCACCGCATCCGTCTTGACATCAGCGAGATCACCCAACCGCTCAGCCATGCCCAACACAAAGAGCACATTGGCATAGTTACCCAGCGAAACGCCGGGGTCGCCCTTTTCTATCTTGTTCAGGGTTGTCCGGCTGATAGAGGCCCGTTCAGCCATGACAGCCGTTGAAATACGCCGTCTGAGCCGGGCATCCCGGATATCCTGTCCAAGCTTACGCACCGCTCGCCTGACCGGAATCGGCACCATCAAGTCTAGCTGGGTTTTGCTCATGTTTCGTCCATCTTTATGGTCACTATATTCAATAGTGTATATAATAATGGACGCTATATCAATATACCTACAATAACCCACTTAGATGATAATAATAGTTACGTTGATTATTATGAACGTAACTTGATTTAACACCCAGAATTGTGAATATTTTCAGGCTATTGTGGTTTCTGTCGCCAACCTTGCAGGATAGAACAAGTGCTGGTCATCAGCACATGGTCGATGACGGTTTGCTTCTAAATGAGAATGCCGATTCGAGGAAGAATCCACCGTCAGATTTACCGTCAAATCTTTGCGCGGTACAGACAGACGCCTCGGCACAAGCAGAAACGTACAAAATATTGCGATATTGATCGCTTGAATTCGAAAATTCGGGTCGTTGATGATGTATCGAAGGCCGTCATCGAGACTCAACCAGTCTTTTACACTTAAGATAAAACTTTTCAGACTAAGGAACCCCCTCACTCCCATTCGATAGTAGCAGGCGGCTTTCCTGAGATATCGTAACTGACACGTGCAATACCATCGATTTCGTTAATAATACGGCGTGAAACAAGATCAAGGAACTCGTAAGGAAGATGTGCCCAGCGTGCCGTCATGAAATCGATAGTTTCTACCGCTCTTAGTGCAACCACATACTGATATCTGCGGTTGTCACCGACAACACCGACAGACTTGACCGGTAGAAAGACTGTGAAAGCCTGTGACACTTTATCATACAGATCATGGCTATAAAGCTCTTCAATAAATATGTGGTCTGCCCGGCGCAGAAGATCTGCAAATTCCTTTTTCACTTCTCCGAGGATGCGCACCCCCAGTCCGGGTCCGGGGAATGGATGGCGGAAGACCATTTCTGAAGGTAGACCCAGCTCGATGCCAAGTTTTCGTACTTCATCCTTGAACAACTCTCTCAGCGGTTCGAGTAATTCAAGATTCATATCATCGGGCAGCCCCCCGACATTATGATGTGATTTTATAACTTCGGCTTTTCCAGTTTTTGATCCTGCTGACTCAATTACATCGGGATAGATGGTTCCCTGTGCAAGCCAATTCACATTATCAAGCTTGCCTGCTTCTTCATCAAACACCTCAATGAAGGTGTGGCCAATAATTTTTCGCTTCTTCTCCGGGTCGGCTTCACCTGCCAGCCCGGTCAGGAAGCGATCCTCGGCATTGACTCGAATTACCCGCACCCCCATGTGCTCGGCAAACGTGGACATTACCTGGTCGCCTTCATGCAAACGCAGCAGGCCATTATCGACAAACACACAGGTCAGCTGATCACCAATAGCCCTATGCAACAAGGCTGCAACGACAGAGGAATCGACACCACCAGACAGACCGAGTAAAACTCCATCATCGCCGACTTGCTGGCGTATGCTTTCAATGCTGTCCTGAACAATATTTGCTGCATTCCATAAAGCCGCACAGCCACAGATATCATGAACGAAACGAGCAAGAATACGGTCACCCTGCCTGGTATGAGTCACTTCTGGATGGAACTGCACTCCATAGTAATGACGTGATTCGTCTGCCATCCCGGCCAGCGGTGCATTATCCGTGCTAGCAATGACCGAAAAGCCTGGAGGCAGGCTGGAAACCCGATCACCGTGACTCATCCAGACGTCCAGCAAGCCGTAGCCTTCATCTGAAGTATGATCTTCGATATCTTTGAGTAGCTCGGAGTGAGCACGTGCCCGTATCTGGGCATAGCCATATTCGTGATGAGATGAAGTTTCTACTTCACCTCCAAGCTGAGCTGCCATGGTCTGCATGCCATAGCAAATACCCAGCACCGGCACGCCGGATTCAAATACCAGCTGGCTGGCCTCAGGTGTATCGCCTTCGGTAACACTTTGCGGTCCGCCTGACAAAATATAGCCCCTGGCGGCAAATTCTTTTATATGAATCTCATCGACATCGTAGGGAAATATTTCGCAATATACACCTGCTTCCCTGACGCGCCTGGCAATTAGCTGTGTGTATTGAGAGCCAAAATCGAGGATAAGAATCCTGTCAGAATGAATATTATTACTCATGATTCAGGTATTCCTGGAAGATAGATACAGGGTGATGGAAGTCTCAGGAACGGTAGTTAGGCGCTTCTTTTGTAATAGTGACGTCATGCACATGGCTCTCTGCCATGCCTGCACCTGTTACACGAACAAATTCAGGTTTTTCACGCATTTCTTCTATTGTTTTACAGCCGGTGTAGCCCATGCTGGAGCGCAAACCGCCTAACATTTGATGCACAATGTTCGTCATAGGGCCCTTAAAAGGAACTCGACCTTCGATGCCTTCCGGCACAAATTTATCGACATTTGCCGTATTTTCCTGAAAATAACGATCACTGGAACCCTGCTGCATGGCGCCCAGCGAGCCCATGCCACGATACGATTTGTAGGATCGGCCCTGAAACAGTTCAATTTCACCCGGGGCTTCTTCCGTACCAGCGAACATGCTGCCAACCATGATGCTGTGGGCACCGGCTGCAATGGCTTTTGCCATATCGCCGGAATAACGAATCCCGCCATCTGCAATCAGCGGGACACCCGAGTTTTTAAGCGCATCTGCAACGTTACTCACTGCGCTGATCTGCGGCACACCGACACCTGCAACGATGCGGGTTGTACAGATTGATCCGGGGCCAATGCCGACCTTCACACAGTCTGCACCGGCAGCCACAAGATCCAGGGCCGCTGCTGCTGTCGCAATATTTCCACCTACCACATCAATATGCGGGAAGTTCTCTTTCACCCAGGCTACTTTTTGCAGTACACCTTTCGAGTGGCCATGTGCTGTATCAACAACAAGTATATCTACCCCGGCCTCAGCCAGTGCCGTAACGCGTTCTTCAGTATCCGCGCCCGTACCCACAGCGGCACCGACTCGCAGGCGCCCCTTGTCATCCTTGCAGGCCAGTGGTTTGTCTGTCGCTTTCTGTATGTCTTTAACAGTCACCATGCCGCGCAGGTGGAAACCGTCATTAACCACCAGTATTTTCTCAATGCGGTGCTTATGCAGCAGGGATATAATTTTCTCTTTACTGGCACCTTCCTCAACCGTAACCAGCTTGTCCTTCGGCGTCATCATACTGGATACCGGTTCATCCATATGGGTTTCGAATCGAAGGTCTCTGGCTGTAACAATGCCGACGAGATCCGCTCCATCCACCACAGGCACACCGGAGATCCCGATTTCTTTGGTCAATTTCATCACATCCCGAATGCTTGTTTCGGGACTAACCGTGTAAGGATCAGCAATCACGCCACTTTCGTATTTCTTAACTTTGAACACTTCTCTTGCCTGTAATTCAGCATTCATGTTCTTGTGGATAATTCCAATCCCCCCTTCCTGCGCGATGGCAATTGCCAGGCGCGACTCGGTTACCGTATCCATAGCGGCGGAAACCAGTGGTATATTGAGTTCTATATTGCGAGAAAGCCGTGTTTTAAGACTGGCGTCGTGGGGCAGAATTTCGCTGCGTGCCGGTAGCAGCAGGACATCATCAAAGGTAAGAGCTTGTTCTATAATTTCCATTGCAGGATTATATAGATTGGTTGTTTACGGGTAAACCTGCCAGACGGGGTTATTGAAGAAATTTGGAAATATATTCAGGAATAGAGGAATATTCGCCGGATTTTACTTGACTGGGGCCAAATTATTGTTGATTATCACACTACATAAATATAAATGTTGAACCAATTGAGAGGATACCTGATTATGAAGAGAATTTTACTTGTGGCCTTTGCTACGTCTATCTTT
>JBLYYR010000197.1:0-26489 GCA_048550195.1 Arenicellales bacterium | reverse complement strand
ACTACTGACCATCCTGAATTCAATGATAAAGAACAAGACACCATGGAATCCAGATTATGCTTAAATCTATTGATTTTTAACACAGTTACTCTGCGAGCGCTGCGAGAGGAGAGTATTTCTGCTGTTTACCTGATGCGCGTTCAGAATTTAAGTGGCAATGAAAAGTTTATGGGACAGCAGTGACCTAAAACATAAAACGTAAATCATTGTTTCATCTTTCCTTTGATTCCAAATTAGCGTATTTAAATTGTGGTTTTTTGGTATCATTGAGGGCATACAGAGGAACACAGGAGTGTTAGTAATGCCACCACAATCACAGATGATAGATCGCCGCGAGAGCAGCGTGCGGAAAATGCTTACCGCTCTGTTTGAAGCCACCGACAGAGCAGTGGAAAATGCTCTGATATCTATCAAAAAGCATGATGCAAAGCTGGCGCAGACGATCATTGACGGCGACACAGAAATAAATCAGCTGTATCGCCGTACAGAAGAAGAGTGCGTGGCCGTTATCGCACGCATGCAGCCGATGGCGCGCGACCTTCGCGAGCTCATCTCAGACATGCAAATCGCTGCGGAACTCGAGCGCATTGGCGACTATGCCGCCACGATAGCCAGTAAAGTCCAGCTGATGGATGTACCCCCTGCCAAAGAGATTGCAGAAGCAGTCTGGCAGCTGGGCGAACATTGCAGAAACATGCTGGCCACCGTATGGAAGGCCTATGAAGCACACGACAGCGAACTGGCGCGCGAAACCGCCAGGCTGGACAATGAAATCGATGCTGCCGAGGAGACGATTACCCGACAGGTGTTTGCCTGGCAGTGTGAACACCCGGATGATTTCATGATCAGCGCCTATACCCTGTGGATCACCCACAGCCTGGAGCGCATCGGCGATCGGGCGACCAACATCGCCGAAAGGGTGGTCTATATCGCAACCAGTGAAACAGAAGATTTGAATTAAACGTTTCAGCTACTTTATGAACTACTTGGAGACGCGCCCCTCTGGCGAAAGCACCCTTAAATAAATACTCTGATTCTTCTTGCAGTATGCGGTGTAAGTTCCCCATCATAAACCCGTGCATACTATGTGTGGTTGCGGCTGGCTTTTTGTAATTTAATGCTCTATCTAATGGCTTGATATGAAAATCCTGGGTCAGATTCTGATTTTATCTACTATATGTAAAGACTGGGGTCCTCCCCCGTCTATGGCAGCTTTCAGCCACATTAGAAAAAATTGCTCTCTGAAAAATATTTAAATTACTTTTGGTAAAAAGACATATGACTGACGAAACAAAATTGGAACAAACGAGTGATACAAGTGCTGTATGGCAGAATCATGTATCGGTCCCCGACACCCCGGATGGGTTTACTGTCAGAACAACCTGTCCAAATAATCCGGATGGCGCAGAAATAATGCTGGAGAAATGGGAGGCGGGTTCATCAGAGCCACCTCATTCTCACCCGGGTGACGACATGACAGTAGTCGTTGAAGGTAAGATGATGATTCAGTTTTATGAAAAACAGGGCGGTGATCTTGTTCCGGCAGGAGAGCCAATTGTATTAAGCAAAGGTGACGTAGGATATATAAAGGCCAATCGCATACACGATGCTAAATATGTGGAAGAGTGTAAGTTAGTTTACGTACATGACAAAGCGTTTGGTTTTTTAGATGAAAGCTCACATTGACAAATACATGAGGAGCCAGGATGTTCGATCACTTTGATAATGACGTGTTAGGGAAATTATTACTACGTCTCACAGTCGCTATGCCCATATTATTTCATGGTGTTGCAAAGGTGATTCATCCGGGGTCATAAAACGTAAAACTTTCTTTGACCTTTCCTTTTACCTTTTTGACTTTCACGTAATACGTAAAACATAAAACATAATACTTTTTTGTGGGAGGCGCACACTTGCGGTAAAAAATCAGGTATTTATCTCTTCTTTATGTTGCTTAGCCCTGGCAATGGTTGAGTTAATCGCTGCAGCTGAACCTTTGAGCGAGAATTTCATCGTAATCTTTTTTCCGCTATCACCGAGATATTGAAGCTTAAGCTTCTCACTATCAAAAATGTTATGAGTGAAGTCATCCATAATATCAATAATGGTTGCGTGTCTTTGCTTATAGGCACGCATATATGTGTAGATAACTATCGAGTTTTCAAATTGAACTCGTATTTTGTACCTATTACCCGGCCTGAAAAAGTATTTTTCCGCTTTATCCGAAATTGAAAGGCAAATCATTTTCTTCTGGTCACTGGTCTTGCAGCGAAAAGCAAGGCCAACACCATGCAGGGTTTTCGATATGGTAAGGGCTGAGTAATATCCACCCTGTTCTTCGGTTATGGCAACCCAGTCAGTATACACATCTTTACCAACGCCTGATGCAGTTGACTGGGATAGAGACGCTATTCTCTTATCTCGTACGTAGCTTAGTAGACCCATTTATCAATCCAGCTTATTTTCACTTTCTGTACCCCTTTGTTTTTCTTTTTATGTAAATAGATAATTCGATCATTGCTGCGAATATCGATAATTGTACGATTATCCAGAAATTGTCTGTTATTAGTAAGCCCTTTTCCCCCATAGTCCTTAGTGCTAATCCCTGGTCTTTAACCCTTCCTCTGTGGATTAAGCTAACAATTGGTCGATCGTTTCAATCGGGTGGAAAAGCTTTTGATTATGACCGACTTTCACGGTATGGACGACAGTTCAGTATCTTCAATACCATAAACCGTCTTTTTTCTATCATCTTTTAGCATGCCTGACCCAGCAGGCTCGTTTCAGGTAACCGCTTAACCCGTAAAAAAATGTCGGCAGAAATATTATTACCGCCTGGAGATCCCGGGTCAAAAGTCCAATGAATCAACTATTTACGTGAAATTTTGAATGTTTGCTATCGCTGCCATCGTAATGATGGCAGGGGTTTGTATATGAGGAAAAACCGGGTTGTTGATAAATGTGACCATTGGTCATATAATGACCATCAGTCACAATATTCTTTAAATAGAGTTTTTCATGATAAATAAAGATCGAAAAGTACGTGAGTTTGAGCGACGCGAGCAGGATATCCTGTCGGCTGCGCTTGAATTATTTTCAGGCGAACGATGGGAGTCAGTGACTGTCACACGTATTGCATCGCAGGCGGGTATAGGGAAAGGCACGGTCTATAAGCATTTCACCAGCAAGGACGAGATCTACGCACGCCTGGCACTTGATTTTTTTTATGGTTTACTGGCGCGCTGCCACCAGTTGCCCGTGGGCGATGATCCGGCAGCTGAAATGCGCGAAGCATTTCGTGATTCTTTGCAGTATCACCAGGAACATCAGGAATATAGCAATGTCAGACAATATGTATTCCGCGCAGGTTTCTGGGAGCGTCTGAGTAAAACCTATATTGAAGCCTTTGAAAAACTGGATGCTGAATTCTCCGCCTGGGCAGACGAACGTATAGAGCGTGGTATACAGGCAGGGGCGTTTCAGCAGCGGCCATTACTGACTGTAAGGCTCGGTCTGGATGCCTTATTTAATGGCGCGGTAAACCAGTTGTGGGGCAACCGCTGCTGGATGCAGCTTGATGCGGATGTATACATAGAGCAGGTGGTTGAATTCGCGATGAATTCATTGATGGTCGGAAAGGAAGAAAAGACATGAAAAAATCATACGTAATCGCCATAGGCATGACAGTTGCCCTGGCATTGTGGATAACTAGCGGCTATCTCATCAGTGGCGGGGAAGCGAAGCCTGTCACAGCGTCCCAGCTAAAACGAGAGGCTTTGATGAAAGCCCGGGTTAAGACCTTTAGTGTGGAATCAGTAACCAATGTGGTCCTGGTCCAGGGTCAGCTGGAACCCTGGCGTACTGTCTCCCTGCGGGCAGTCACATCTGGAACGGTTGAAGAAGTTACTGTGGTAAAGGGCACACGAGTCGTGCGAGACCATGTGCTAGTGCGCATATCTATGGATGATCGTGAAATTCGTCTTGCTCGTGCTGAAGCACAGCTGGCACAAAGCAAGGCTGACCTTGAAGCAGCAGAAAGACTATTTGCTAAAAAGATGCAATCTGAGAATAACGTCCGTGCCGCCCGCGCAACAGTCGCCGTGGCGCAGGCAGAACTGGCTGTAATAAAACTGGATATAGCGAGAACCCTGGTGCGCGCACCCTTTGATGGAGTCATTGAAGAGCGCTCGGTTGAGCTGGGAACCTTGCTGGAACGGGGAGATGATGTAGTCACCGTGGTCGATGATTCGCGCCTCAGGGCAACCGCACAGGTACCCCAGCAGAGTGTTGGCAGTCTGGTAGAGGGGCAGGCGGTCAAAATAAGCCTGATTACCGGCGAAGAAGTGCCCGGTAGCCTGAGTTTTATCTCCAGGCTGGCCGATGAAGCAACACGAAGCTACCGCATCGAAGTTGAAATCGCCAACACAGATTTTGGGCTGGTAAGTGGGCTTAGCGCGGTGCTGGAAATTCCCACTGGTGAAGAAAAAGGACATTTTCTGCCGCCTTCATTGCTTACATTGCATGATGATGGCCGACTCGGTGTTATGGCTGTCAATGAGTTCGACCATGCGATGTTCTATCCCATCAGCATAATTCGCTCGGAAGAGGGCGGTATCTGGGTCTCAGGTCTGCCTGAAAAAGTCCGCCTGGTGACATTCGGGCAGGGTTTTATTCAGAATGGCGAGAAAGTCATCCCGGTGGATGAAACGGCCAGCATTGATAAAAGCGTATCATGAGGCAGGCATGATGAATACAATTATTGATGCAGCATTCAGCCGAAGCCGTGTTGTTCTGCTGATCCTTCTTTTTCTGCTGGTCGCCGGCTCAATTTCGTGGATAAACATCCCCAAAGAATCTGCTCCGGATGTGGCGGTCCCCATTGTTTATGTGTCGCTGAATCATGAAGGTATCTCACCTGATGACGCAGAACGGCTGCTGGTCAGACCAATGGAAAAAGAACTGCAGGCGGTCGAAGGTCTGAAAGAAATGAAAGCCACGGCGAGTGAAGGCCATGCCTCGCTGATATTGACATTTTATGCCGGGCACGACATCAAGCGTGCCCTTGATGATGTGCGTGAAAAAGTCGATACAGCAAAATCTGAGCTACCTGCCGACACCGATGAGCCGATTGTGCAGGAAGTAAATTTTGCCCTGTTCCCGATTATCACGGTAGCCCTCTCGGGGCCAGTGCCGGAACGCGCGCTGATACAGGTTGCCCGTAATCTAAAAGAACGTATCGAAACAGTACCCACGGTTCTCAAGGCCGATATTGGCGGTGACCGTGAGCAGTTGATGGAAGTCGTCGTCGACCCCGTGGTGCTGGAAACCTATGGTGTCCGTTTCGACCAGGTCGTCGACCTTATCTACAATAATAACAAGCTGGTCGCTGCCGGCGCCGTAGATACCGGCTCCGGGCGTATGGTGATTAAGGTGCCGGGTGTTGTCGAGAGCCTCAAGGACATTGTCAATCTTCCAATTAAAGTGAACGGTGATACAGTTGTTACATTGGGTGATGTGGCTGATGTGCGCAGTACATTTAAAGACCCACAGGGTTTTGCCCGCGTCGGCGGGCAGCCGGCACTGACACTGGAAATTTCCAAGCGCATTGGTGCCAATATCATTGAGACCATTGAAGCCGTGCAGGCGATTGTTGAGGAAGAGCGCCAGCGCTGGCCGAGTACAATCCGCGTAGCGTATATGCAGGATCAGTCGTCGCAGATCAAGACAATGCTTTCTGACCTGACCAACAATGTACTGACGGCCATCATCCTTGTCATGATCATAGTCGTCGCCGCGCTGGGACTGCGTTCTGCAATTCTCGTCGGTGTCGCCATTCCCGGCGCATTTCTTACCGGCATTCTGGTGATATCGAGTATGGGATATACGCTTAACATGGTCGTCTTGTTCAGCCTGATCCTGGTTGTCGGTATGCTGGTTGATGGTGCGATTGTTATTTCTGAACTGGCCGAACGCAATCGTGCCGATGGCATGAATCTGCGAGATTCTTTCAGGGCAGCATCGAAGCGCATGTCATGGCCGGTTACGGCGTCGACGATGACGACACTGGCGGTGTTCCTGCCTTTGCTGTTCTGGCCCGGCATGGTCGGGCAATTCATGAAGTACCTGCCGATTACCGTTATCATTTGCCTGTCGGCATCGCTGGCCATGGCACTGATCTTTATCCCCGTGCTGGGTGCTAGCCTGGGTGGTAATTCGACATCGGCGATCATTCCCCATGAGACTGGAAAAATTGCCCGCAGCTATCGAAAAATGCTGGCCCTGCTGCTGAAGCGTCCGGGCAGGGTTCTGCTGGTCGCAGTGGCAGCATTGATTGGTACCTACATTGTCTATGGCAATTTCGGCCGCGGGGTAGAATTTTTCCCCTCGGTTGAACCTGAATTTGCCCAGGTTCAGCTGCATGCACGGGGCGATCTCTCCATTCATGAGAAGGATTCGCTATTGCGTGAAGTCGAGCGACGAATCGTTGATATGAATGAACTTAAATCAATCAGCAGCCGGTCTTTTAACAGTGTATCGGGTACCGATCGCGCTGAAGATGTTGTCGGTGTCATCATGCTGGAATTTATCGACTGGGAACAGCGCCGTAAAGCCAGTGAGATCATGGAAGATATGAGACAGCGTACCAGTGATATTGCCGGTGTCATAATCGAGTTCCTGAAGGCCGAAGACGGCCCCTCACAGGGCAAGCCTATCCAGATTCAGGTAGCCTCACGTGACCAGGAAAAATTGCTGGCTGCCGCAGCAAAAATAAAACAGATCATGAATGAGACGCCTGGCTTTATCGGTATTGAAGACAGTCTACCGCAACCCGGTATCGAATGGCGATTGAAAATCGATCGTGAACAGGCTGCACGCTATGGCGCCGATGTCAGCATGCTGGGCCAGTCAGTACAAATGCTGACCGGTGGCATTAAAGTAACGGATTACCGTCCCGACGATACTGATGATGAGGTCGACATCCGCATACGTTTCCCGGTGGTCGAACGCAACCTTGAGCGTCTCAATCAGCTCACGGTAGCAACAGTACGCGGACAGGTCCCTATCAGTAATTTTGTAACCGTCGAACCGAGCCCTAAAACCGGTACCGTAACGCGCGTTGATGGGCAGCGCGTAGTGGTGATCAAGGCCGATGTTGAAGAAGGTTTGCTGGTGGACAACATCGTCGGAAGCCTTAAAGAGCGTCTGTTGCAGGAAGAACCTGATCCCTTAATCTCTGTCACATTCAAAGGTGAAGACGAAGAACAGCGTGAGGCGGCAGTATTCCTGATGACAGCTTTTGGCATTGCCATTTTTCTCATGACAGTGATCCTGGTGACACAATTTAACAGTCTGTACCAGGCCATGCTGGTACTGTCTGCCATTGTTTTTTCGACGGCAGGCGTGTTGATCGGGCTGCTGTTGACCAAACAGCCATTCGGCATCGTCATGGTGGGCCTGGGCATTATCGCCCTGGCCGGTATTGTGGTGAATAACAATATTGTTCTAATCGACACCTATAACCGTATTCGCCGCGATGACGGGCTGTCGCCGGTGGATGCCGCACTGGAAACCGGCAGTTTGCGCCTGCGCCCGGTATTCCTCACGGCCATCACCACCGTGCTTGGACTAATGCCCATGGTGTTTGCACTAAACGTCAACCTGATTGAACGCCACATCGCTTTTGGGGCACCTTCCACCCAATGGTGGACCCAGCTATCCTCTGCTATTGCCGGCGGACTCACTTTTGCTACCGTGCTAACACTGGTGCTGACACCCTGCATGCTGGTGCTGGGTGAAAAAAAATGGTTTAGCCTGAGGTCATTTACAAAACCTGTACTGCTCGACAGGGCAGAAAATCCAGGCAGCTAAGTATAGAATCAATAACGCGCATCATGTGAGAGTGGCGGCGGAAAGAAATATGCTCTCTGACATTTTCGTGAAATAGAGATCAATATGTACACGACAAGGCTTCTAATTTTATAAATGGAAGCCCACAACACCATACACAGGAGGTATAAGGATGCTCAACCAATTTTATAGTGATGCAATAGGAAAATTACTCTTACGTCTCACCGTTGCAGGTCTCATGTTATTTCATGGCATTGCAAAGTTGATTAATCCGGGCTCGCTTAATTTTATAGGCAGTCAACTTTCCAGTGCCGGATTGCCTGCGGTACTTTCCTACGGCGTGTACATTGGTGAAATAATCGCACCGCTGATGATTATTATTGGATTCCACTCACGTATCGGCGGCCTGCTTATCACTGCGAACATGATAGTTGCCATTGCTCTGGCACACTCAGGCGATATATTCAGTTTAAGCAAACACGGAGGCTATGGGCTGGAGTTACAAGTCTTTTACCTGTTAGGCGGCCTTGCTATCGCGCTGCTTGGGAGCGGAAAGTTTGCGGTTAAGCCCGATTAATCAACAGCCTCATTAATTTTTTATGGTGGTCTGACCCCTGTCATTCTTCTATCGGCCTCCAGCGCTTAGGCGAAGCAATCTCATTAATCTTTCTTCTACGATTCACACAAAGAAATTGCCTCGTCCGCGCTTTCCAGTGCACCTTCAAGATAGCCGCCATGCTGCCTGGCAACTTCAGTGCCAGACACTATTAATTTTTTTTTATTCCAGAAGCTTCGAGGCATAGCATCGGGGTAGTGTGGGTGCTGCATTGGGGAGGTTAAATCTATCGCTGTGCTGGTGTTTTTGTCCTGGCTCCAGTCCTTTATTTTACTATCCAGAATGTTCTTGCTGTCTTCACCAAACAGGCGTTGAAGCTGTGCCATGCAGGCTTCAATAAGCTGTTCAGGGCGCATTTGATTACGTTGCTGTGCATTTAAGCCAACAAACGAGGTAAGGGCATAATATTCTTCGTTAACAGGCGTCGCATCGTATATTTCTGATAGTGGCCCAAAATGGCTAAACACTTCACCCGATAAATTTTGTTCTCGCCAGAATGGCTTTTCATATATAAAAACTATTTTGCTGTGGCCAGACATCCAGGTAGGTATATCACTCCAGGCTTCAGTGATGTCTTTTGAAAAAGGTGGATCAAACGCTATATTTTGCTGAGTAAGACGAGGGGGCAGGGCAAGAATAATTTTATTTGCCGTATATTCACAGGGCCTTCCATCGCGTAGTGTGTGAATGCACAGGTCTGTTTGATGTATTGATTGCACACAGGTATTTAAGTGTATGCATGAAAGTGGAATATTTGATTGCAATGCATCAATTAAACTCTGACTGCCACCTGCTATTCGATACGACTGACTATGGGATGATTGACCACTATGTCGTTCAACCTCAGTCGAAGTCTTTTCATACAACATATCTCCAGATGTAAATTGTTTAAATACATTTAGATTAAGGTGTGTAATTAATTGCTGTAAACGAGGCTGTAAAGCGGGCCACACCCAGGCCGGTCCCATATCAAACCTGCATGTTTTGTCGTACTCAGCAGAGAATATTCGCCCTCCTGTTCGATTTCGAGTTTCCAGTACGATAACGTCTTGTTGTTTTTGATGTAATTGCCAGGCGCTATATAAACCACTGAGTCCTGCACCAATGATGATTATGTCGTGGTGTTCACGCATACATAGTCCGTAGTCCTTGCTGTGAAATTGCCTAAAAATTAACCATATGGTACTATAAATATAACCAAATGGGCATATTTAATCATGAGCACAATAGCACTAGATACTAGAAGTAAAACCAGGACGGAGAAAGCACCGTGGTCACGTTTATGGAAAGAAAATAATGGTCATTGGCTTATTATTCTAGGAAAAAAACAGCTACCCCGAAAGCCAATTACAACGACATTCGTTCTGGGTGAAATCAAGAAAGGTTTTTCCTATGGCTCATTTGAACGCCTTAAAGACGCGATGGGGGTCAGTAGCAAGGATCTGGAATCCTTTATTAGTATTCCATCCACAACGCTCACCAATCGACGTAAGAAAGGGCAATTTTCTCCACAGGAATCCGATCGCATGGCCAGAATCGCCAAGATTTTCAAACAGGCTGTCGATCTCTTCGAAGGCGACAGTAAGGAAGCCAAAGCATGGTTGTGGGATTCCAACAAGGCCCTCGGTGGTGAAGCGCCAATCGTTCATGCGGAAACATCTATTGGAGCAGAGCAGGTAAGCAACCTGATCGGTCAGATCGAACACACCATCTATTGATGGACAATAGCAAAACCTATCGCCTGGTCAAAAAGAAATACACCAGCAAACCGCTGGACGGGTTAGGGGGTTTGCATGTTGACGGGCGTTGGCATAGCAAAGGTAAACCCATCATCTACAGCTCTCAATCCATCGCACTTGCCAAGATGGAGATACTGACCCGGTTGGGCGGTGAGCGTCCTCTGATGAAGGCCTATTCAGTTTTTGAAATCGTGTTCGATGAAGCAGAAACCTGTCGCCTCGAACAGTCCGATTTACCGGATGAATGGGATAGCTGGCCATATGGTGAGGCAACTCAAATGATTGGAGATAACTGGATTGATGAAGGCAAATACCTTGCCATGTCCGTTCCCAGCGCAACAGAGCCACGGGAACGAAATATCCTGATTAATCCTTTGCATCCTAAAATCAGAACAGTCAAAGCCATTGATATCGGACCGGCAATGTTTGACGACCGGCTGTTTCAAAAAAAGAAAAATTAAAGCCTTTCCTCTTACGTTTTTGACTTTCACGTAATCCGTAACACGTAAACGTAATACTATTATGTAGGAGCGGCGCCCGCCGCGATTGGTTTAAGATTTTGATCTTACTTAAAACGTAATACATAAAACGTAAAACTCTCTTCCCCCTTTCCCCTTAGTCCCGCCATTTGCTTTCTGTTCCTAACCCCCCAATATCACCAGCATTCGCGCAGCAAACATAACCAATAGAATAAGTACGCCGATTGGGTATGGAAACACATCGAGTATAAACAGCAGTATGGTCAGACCCAGCAGCAGGGTAATGCCGATAAGAGGGTAATCAGTCTTCATGATATTTTCATAGCGGATGCCGTGCACCATCCATGTAAAGGATGCGACCGGTGATCAGTATTGGGTTGCTGCTCATGGGTTGAAAAATTCAGCCCTGGTGTGGATGTTTTCCTTGAAACAACCACCCAGAGCAGTGGTGCTGGTCTGTGAATTAGTGTCCATAACCCCGCGCGATTTTACGCAGTAGTGAGTGGCATTGATGCTGACCGCGACATCATCGGTGTCAAGCAATGCCTGCAGCGCCGTAAGGATCTGCTGCGTCAATCGTTCCTGCACCTGCGGTCGCTGGCCGAAGAAACGCGCGATGCGATTAATCTTAGACAGGCCGATGATCTTGCCTTTCGGGATGTATGCAATTTTTGCCACACCGTCGATGGTCACGAAATGGTGCTCGCAGGTGCTGGTCAGGTCGATATTCTGCACCTTCACCATTTCGCTGCAGCCCATTTTGTTCTCAATTAGCGCAAGCGTCGGGAACTTTCTGTAGTCCAGACCCGAGAAAATCTCGTGCACGTACATCTTGGCAATGCGGTGTGGTGTTTCTGCCAGGCTGTCATCGGCAAGATCCAGCCCCAGCGTCTGTACAATCTCTGTCATCAGTTCTCTGATGCGCTGGTACTTTTGCTCGTTGTTCAGATCGGTGTAGATCATAGGCGTTTCCAGGCCTTTTTCGATCAGCGTATCACGCACCAGCAATGCCTCCTGGCTTATGCCTGCAAAATCATCATCGGCAGAGGTACGGCGTTTCAGGTAAACAGGATCCGGGGGTGTCATGTGGCTTTCTCCAGCAGGGTAAGGTCGGCTTTTCTATCGGCTTCGCATTTATTGGTAAGTGGAAAAATAATATTGATCATGAATATAACTATTGGGATGGTGCCTGAAGTGATGCTTTAGAAGCATCATTGGCGTAATACGGCTCACTCGCTCGTCACGGTAGCTTTCGAACCAGTCGAGTACTTCCGCTTTGTCATCTTTCTCGAGATGACTTTTTAAGTAGCCGAGCACATGCATCATCACATTTATATGTTGACCATGCGTAGGAATCTTTGCCATTGCCTGCATGAACTTACTGAAGTACTCTTCGCTAACCTCATTAAAATTATGCTTGTTCACAGATGCAGCTAATCTTCCCAGTTGTCGATACGCCTTGTTGTCTTTAGCCATTAACATTAATTTGTAATTCTTATGGTACTGTCTGAATTCTTTTAGTGGATTCATTGAATGCGTAACTTGTCGCCAGCGGTAATGCGCATAAACGCGTTCAAGAAAGTTCTCTCGTATGCCAGCATCATTTATTCTGCCTTCATCTTCGATAGGTACATTTGGATGACGCTGTTTAAATTTCTGAGCAAATAATCCTGTGCCATCGCGCTTGCGCATGCCTGTTTTGTTATTGACCACCGGCACACGAAAAGGCCCGCAACTGGGTGAATCTTTCTTGAATATGAAACCATCAAGCTGTGGCAGCGTATCTATTTTTTTCTCAGCATATTCATTCATCACTTCAGTCAGTTCTTTCTCCGGTGTTTTAGAAAAAACGAGTTTAGTGACGCCTTCAAAATCACGCAGCTGGATTACCGGGCGAGGGGTAGATAAACCGATCCCGACCTCGGGGCATACAGTATGTAAATCGAAATAATCTGTACATTCATTGTTAACAAATGCACTGTTTTTATGACCGCCATCGAATCGTACTTTCTGGACGTTCAAGCAGGCACTAGCGCCGATCTGTGGTTTATCTGGTAATTGTGACATTGTTCTCACCTTGTATGGTTACTCATTGTTGATTCAGGATAGTTATACAAATATTATACATAAAAGCTTTATTGTACAAGTTAAATATTATACAATATGTATAACTATTACGGAGATAGTATAAAAAATGAATCACTACCCTATACGAACCATATCTGAGTTGACCGGCGTGCCAACCACTACATTGCGTGCCTGGGAGCGCCGATATGGCCTTTTGAAACCAAGCAGAACGCCAAAAGGGCACCGTCTTTATAGTGTAAAGGATATTGATTTAATTAAGAAAATCGTTGAATTACTTAAAACAAATCATACCATTAGTGAAGCCATACGCGTTCTCAAGGATCCGCAATCAAACACGGCTACAACCACCGATGCGCAAGAGCATTGGGCGGTTTATCAGCAGCGTATGTTGAAATCAATTGAAGAATTTAATGAGCAAAAACTGGGTACTACCTATAACGAAGCCCTGTCGATCTATCCTGTCGATATGGTGACAGAGCATGTCATTCTTCCACTACTGACCACATTGGGAGAGCGCTGGCAGGAGAGGGAGGCAGGTATAGCAGAAGAGCATTTTTTCTCTGCATTTTTAAGGAATAAATTAGGTGCGCGGCTGCATCATGAATCAAACCGCAGCCGCGGTAAAAAAATCCTGGTCTCATGTTTGCCGGGTGAATACCATGAGTTAGGTGTTTTACTGTTTTGCATAGCCGCAATAGGCCACGGTTATCAAATTCTTTATCTCGGTACTAATTTACCTCCATCACAACTGTTAAAAGTCGTTGAGCGTACGGATGTTTCCGCCGTTTTACTGTCGGGAACGAATACAGCGGCGTGGGAAAAAGAGACAGAAAATGAACTAAAAGAAAATATTAAATCGCTAAAAATACCCTTTATGTTCGGAGGCGAGTTATCTGAAAAGCATAAAGATTCGCTTGAATCACTCGGTGCTTATACTTTGGGCGCTGACCATGTAAATGCAATGGAAAAGATGGAAGCAGTTGTACCGGCATTTTCTTAAAGATTAATGGAGATTAAAAGATGAAGGCATTATTACTGGTTGCCCATGGCAGTCGGCGACAGCAATCGAACGATGAAGTGGACAGGATTGCAGAAAACCTTAAAGCACACTGTAACGAGGAATATCAGATTATCTATTCAAGTTTTCTCGAACTTGCTGAGACTTTAATTCCTGATGGTATCAAAAAATGTGTCGATGACGGCGCCAGCTCAATTGTCGTGCTTCCTTATTTTTTAAATTCTGGAAGACATGTAATAGAGGATGTTCCTCGTATTGTCCACGCAGAGAAAGAAAAATATCCTGAAGTCGATTTTAGAATTAGTAAGCATTTAGGTGCTTCTGAACTTATGCTTGATTTACTAGTATCGACTGCAAACTCATCAGAAAATGAATTTGTTCATAAGGACTAGTCATGCCTGAACATAATCTAAAGCCTTACAGGAACTTTTGTGTAAAAAACAATTCCCTAAAGTTATTACTCTTTACAGTAATGATTTTATTCTTTGGCAAAGTAGCTAATGCAGCAGAAGTTATTGTGCGTATCGATAACCCACCGGAATCAGGCACGGTGGCTCTCGCCCTGTTTAATACTGCAAACTCTTTTGCTGATTTACGTGACCCTGTTCGGGTTGTTAAGCATTCACTCGACGGCAGTGAAGAATATAAGATTGACAATGTTGAGGCTGGTGAATACGCACTGCTGGTGTACTTTGATGAAAATGCCAACGATCGTATCGATAAAAACTTTATCGGTATACCGAAAGAACCACTGGGTTTTTCAAACCGTTACCTGCCGAAGGGTCCGCCGTCATATAAGCGTGCACGGTTTCAGATACAACAGGGAGAATCACGTACTTTTGATGTAGAACTTTATCGGCCCCTGGGTAAATATGGGCGCATTGGTATGGGCGTTGGCGTCATCGCTAGAAGTAGTCCCTACCGCGATTACGACGGGACGGTGAGTCAGGTGATACCGGCAATCACCTATAATGGAGAACGCCTGCAGATCTATGGGCCGAGGATTCAGTTTGGTCTTGTCGGCAGTGGTAAGCTAAGGCTTGCGGCAACGGGGGAGTATCGCATCGGGCCTTACGATGAAGATGACAGCGACTATCTAGAAGGAATGGGTGACAGAAGTGATACTTTCATGGGTGGACTTGCTATACAAGCTGTTTTACCGGCTGGGTTTGGACTCACTGGACGCTATCAGCATGATCTTTTAGGCAGGGTTGGAGGGGGAGAGGCACGCATTGTTTTAGACAAAACATTGCAGTTTGGCATCGTGAGGATATCTCCTGAAATTGCCTTAACCTGGGCAAGTGCTGATATCAGCAACCATGATTATGGGGTGCCAGATGATAAAGCGACGGCTGCCAGGCCGGCATATACCCTTGGTGATACCTATAGCACAGAAATAGGCCTGGGAATGTTTATTGAAATTACCCGGGACTGGCTGTTTATTATGAATGTTGCCAGCGAATCACTCAGCGATGAAGTGACGGCGAGCCCTATAGTCAGTGAAGATTATGTAATCAAAGGGTTTGCTGCCATCAACTATGTCTTTTAACGTGAGCAGTTAATTAGATTGACCAGTTTTATCATGCGAAACATAGATTAACTTGTTCGTATCGAAACCGAATTCCCGCGAGCGTTCTTTGAAGCGCTCGATGACCTGCTGATCGACTTGCGGCGTTCTCGATAGCAGCCACAGGTAAGAGGTTGATGGGCCCGATACGAAGGCATACTGGTAATTTTCTTTGTCCAGTTCAAAGATTACATATGAACCATAAAAAGGCCCAAAGAATGAGACCTTTAAGTGGCCGCTATCTGTATTGTCTACAAAATAGGCTTTACCTTCCGCTTCTTCCCATTCATTGCTTTTTTTAGAAAAACCACGATTGATTACCTTTACGCCGCCATCACCTTTTAAAGAGTATTCAGCCGTAATATTTTCCAGGCCACGCTCAAAAGAATGATCTAACCGTGCTATCTCGTACCATTTACCCAGATATCGATTAAGTTCAAATCCATTAACAGCTTCCATTCCATTAGGAGTGCCCGTGCACGACGTTAGCAGGAATGAGGTGAATATTAGTAAAAGTATCTTATAGGACATGAAGTAGTTACTCATTTATTTGTCTTTAAAATATAGTGAATTTCATTGAAACATATGCATTAATCCAATGCCAATGTAATGTCGTGTAAAATTATTGAAAGGGAAAATTATTATTTCACAATGCTCAATAAGCATCCTTCCGATGCACCCTTTCCCCTATGCCGTTATTGCGGGCCGCGATATCGGCGCGGCAATCTCTTTAGACTCGCTTAAATCTTTCTCGAATGTTTCCTGCATTCTCATTTCACGGTAAAGTAACGCACATGAGAACTAATGAAACAATATCGCCCCATGGCCAAAAGCCGAAGCAACGTCGATCAGGCTTCAACAAGCTGCTGCCATTTGTGATTGCTGCTGGAATTCTTCTGTTTATTGCCAGTAAGGAGATCCCAGGTTTCCGCCATGCCATTGAATATTACGTGGCACATGAAAGCTGGCAGGCAAGCGAAACATGCAATAACAAAGCCCTGCAGCTTGGCGTATCGCCGGATTTTATGCGGATCATCGAGTACGGTGACGTTCATAAAACGGAAAAAGGCTTTTTTATCGAGAACATTATTGTCGGTGAGATGGCCGAGCAGGGTGGTGAGCAGCGTTTCATCGTTGATTGCTATACTGACCCTGCCGGAAACCTGGTTCGTGCCGACAGGCGCAAACAAGAAACGCAATCCAGTGATAAAATAGCCCAATAGATAGCTACCAGGGATAAAAATAACACAGCCTTCCCCCTTTCCCTGCACATCCCTTCATTCCGGCGAATACCGGAATCCAGATTTTGATCATACGTAATACGTAAAACCTAACACGTAATACACTTTTGTAGGAGCGCCGCTCGGCGCGATAGGTTTAAGGTCTTGATCTCACGTAAAACGTAATACATAAAACGTAAAACTCTCTTTTCGCTTTCCCCCTTTCCCTGCATATCCCGTCATTGCGGCGAATACCGGAATCCAGGTTTTGATCTTACGTAATACGTAATTGCTAAAACGAAAACCCCGCTCCACCTCTAGTCTGCTACTTAATCAGCTGCCGCGAGACAGACAGGTATTCACGCCCTGCGCTGAGCGTGGTATCGGCATCCACGGATTCCGAAGCTTTGTGCACGACTTCCAGCGTTTCCGAGAGCGTGGCCAGCTCTGTGTTGATTTTGTTTAATGCCATCTCGAGCGTATAGGTCAACTGGTGGATTGTCGCCATTTCTGACGCAGACAGCTTCTCCTTGTCGAGCAGCGCCTCGAGCTTGCGGTTGTACTCGGAGAAGTTTTGGACCGCCTGTTCCAGTGTTCCCGCCGGCAGCCCCTTGTAGTGGTCCGGGCGGTCTTCGGCATTTATGGCTGTGCTTAGGGTTGTCAGAAAGGTCATGGCGAGTAGTGTAACGGTCAGTCGAGTCATGGTGGTTACCTGAATTATGTTTATGAGATTGATTCGCATGCTAAACCGTTCGAGATTGGTAGTCAAAGGATGCCGTCCAGGCCAGACCGTCGATCTAAACGGGGGAAAATTGGAGAATAAGTGAGGGCCGAGAACAATTATTTCTAGTAATAGTAAAAGGTTACTCTCTAGCCCCGCTTTCCTTCTCTATAAGTGAGAGTATCAGGGTGAGCGCGGTTTTACGTAATACCTAATACTAATACGTAAAATAAAGTTATCTCCCTTTAACCTTTAACCTTTAACCTTTAACCTTTAACCTTTCCCCTTTAACCAACTCTACCCAGAATTTGTTAGCTATTCTCATAAGTCGACTCGAATCGGCTACCGCAAGCATTGTGATATTTCTGTGATAATTCAGTGCTAAGCTGTAAAACGAATAATTCCCGTGAACTATCCGAGCCCAAAACCTGTCAGATTCAACTGTAGTAGTATGCACGGGTAACTATGATGTCGAAAAATATATTAATTATTGAAGATAATGCAGATATCGCTCATTTGGTAAGCGTTAATTTGCGTGGCAAACATATGCAGGTAGATCATGCAGTAGATGGTATCGAGGGTCTGAAAAAAGCCCTCACCGATGGGTATCAGTTAGTAATTCTGGATCTTATGTTGCCCGGCATGGATGGTATGGATGTTTGCAGGGAAATGCGTAATAAAAAAATATTTACACCGGTTTTAATGTTGACAGCAAAGACAACTGAACTGGATCGGGTGCTGGGACTGGAAGTGGGTGCAGATGATTACCTGACCAAGCCATTCAGTATCCCTGAACTGGTCGCTAGAGTTAATGCAATTTTGCGTCGATCGGAGCAATACCTGTCAACACCCGCAGCGGAGACTACTGAAAAGTTACAATACGGCGACCTGTGCGTTAATGCGGATGACAGAATGGTATCTCTAGGTGATAGCAAAATTGAACTCACCGCCAAGGAATTTGACCTGTTATGGCATTTTGCCAGCAACCCCGGCCGCGTCTTTACCCGGTCACAATTATTGAGCAGTGTATGGGGTTACGGACATGATGGTTATGAGCACACAGTAAACTCGCATATAAATCGTCTACGCGCAAAAATTGAGTCTGATCCAGCACTACCTGAGTATGTGATTACTGTCTGGGGAGTTGGCTACAAGTTCTCGTCTGATTTACAGAACAGCCCGGCATGATGTTCAGAACACTCTACAGTCGCCTGGCGCTAACACTTTTTGTACTGCTGTTACTGGTCGGGTTGATACTTTTCCAGTTAATAGGGCGTTCCAGCACGCAGTATCAGCAGGAAGCGTCGCAAAAGCTTAATGCCTCACTAGCGGGACATATCGTCGCCGATCAGCCTTTGATGCAAGACCAGAAGATCAATCAGCAGGCACTTGATGGTCTGTTTCATAACCTGATGGTGATCAATCCCAGTATTGAGCTATACCTGCTGGATACCCGGGGCGTTGTGCTGGGTTATTCCGCACCGGCAGGCAAAGTAAAACGCACACAGATTGAACTGGATCCCGTTAAGAAATTTATTGGTGGCAGCGCACGCTTTCCACTTAAAGGGGATGATCCTCGAAACCCAGAGGGGCAGAAAGTCTTTTCTGCTGCGGAGATAAGAAACAACAATGGCTTGCAGGGGTATCTTTACATTGTACTTGGCGGTGAACAGTACGACCACGTGATGGAGATGCTCGGTAATAGCTATACCCTGGATACTGCACTGCAGGTGCTACTGGTCGCGTTGGCGGCAGCACTTCTGGGTGGATTAATAATTTTTGCATTGCAGACACGTCGCTTGCGTTTGCTTGGCAATGTCATGCGTAATTATGCAGGCAAAGACAGGTCTGGTGGCATATTGATACGTTTTCCCGAGACAGGAAAAACAAATGACGAGATTGATGAGCTGGGCCAGCAATTCAATGCAATGTCAGAAAAAATTAATAAACAGATTCATGAGCTCAGGCACGTAGATGGCATGCGGCGAGAAATGGTTGCAAATGTTTCGCATGATTTACGCACGCCGTTGACTACCATGCGTGGCTACCTGGAAACACTACTTTTAAAAAATGAAGAACTCTCTACTGAAGAAAAAAAACAATATCTGGAAACGGCCCTGAGCTACAGTCAGCATTTAGGTAAGCTAGTGGAAGAGCTGTTTGAGTTAGCCAGGCTCGATTCCAGTGAATCGATCGTTTTTTCGGAGCCTTTCTCCATGGGCGAGCTGGTACAGGATGTCACACAGACATTTCAGCTGCGGGCACAGAAAAAATCGATTCAACTGGACGCCATTCTCACTCCAGGGGCACCGTTGATATACGGTGACATAGCGATGTTGCAGCGTGTGCTGGAGAACCTGCTGGAAAATGGACTGTCCCACACGCCTGATGGCGGACGAATCAGTGTGAGCGTTAATGTCGATTCAGGTAATGTCGTGGTACAGATAACCGATAGTGGTTGCGGCATACCAGCTGAAGACCTGCCACGAATTTTTGAACGATTTTATCAACAGGATGAAAACCGCACAGGCAGCACCAATGCCGGCCTGGGTCTCGCCATTGTAAAACGCATACTTGAATTACACGGCAGCGTCATAAAAGTCCGTAGCGAAATTGATCATGGCACGACCTTTTCATTTCAAA
The DNA here is from genome assembly GCA_048550195.1 of Arenicellales bacterium. GTDB lineage: Bacteria > Pseudomonadota > Gammaproteobacteria > BMS3Bbin11 > BMS3Bbin11 > BMS3Bbin11. Next base: position 6,550 of record JBLYYR010000197.1, on the reverse strand, counting down.
TGACCTCGAAGCCAGCTGTGTAAGATCATTAAGCGAGATAAAGACGGGATGTTATAAATTATTGATATTTTCGGGAGATGGGCGTGATTCTCTCCTGCAACACTGTACTCCCCATATTTTTATAAAAGGAGAACAGAAAAATGAATACACTAAAAATCCTAAGTGTCGTGGCATTGTTAAGCTCTTCGATGGTAGTGAGCAACGCATATGCTGGTGATCGCAGTAAAGGAAGAGGAACCGGTCCGGTAATCTTTGTGACATCTCAAGGCCTGTACTATGACTCCATTGTTGTTGCAGACCCATTGCCACAAAAAGGTAAGTTTCAACAGTTGGTACCCGGTGAGAATGGGCTGCAGACAGAATATGGCCCAGGCGATGTTGGTCACGTTGGCGGCCGTTGGTGGATTGACCTGAATGATGACGGTGTGATGGATTCAGGTGACAAGTACTTTCTCTGTCCGCTGCTTGGACCCGGCCGTGTGTCTTCATAGAATGAAACGCAGTGGCGGGTAAGCATCAACAAAAAGAGCCGCATTTGCGGCTCTTTTTTTAGCTTTTATTGCCTGATCTTAGTTTAGCTCACACACCATCTGATCATTAATCCATCGTTGTAAATAGCCTACGGCCTGCTGAGGTGTCTCCTGTTCGCTAAAATGCTCCAGCAGCGCAGTGCATATATCCGCGAAGCTGCCTGCCGACTGCGCAATAGTCAGCGCCACGTGCTCTGCGTGCTCCAGCGCGCGATACTGGCTAACCAGGTCTTTGCGCCAGATTAACCAGCTAGTCTCGTCGGCAGTTTTTTTCGGTGGCGTCTCCCCGTTGCTGAGTGCTCGCCAGATCTGAAAGCTATTATATTGTTGCGGCAACATCTGTACGGCACCATGAAAACGCAGCGTCAGGGTCGCCCATGCTTCAGGATCTAGCTGAGCCAGTTGATCAAGTGAAGCGCACTGGCAATCGGCTGCATCAAAACTGTCACCGAAGGCCTGTTCGATACGGGTAATCTCGGCGACCTCCGGTAACTGCTTAAAAGGTTCCTGCTGTTCGACCAGCTCGACCATGTGCTGACCGAAATAGCGCAGGCTGGGATGGTGTGACGGGTAGCTTTCGATGTATTGATTCATCAGCGTTTCGAACAGCTCATCACCCAGGTAACTGTGCAGGCGTTCATAGTCGGTGGTGAGCGCTTCCTTTAATCGCAGCGTGTATGCATTGCCATAAAACGCCATGCGTTGCGTAGCTGAGCGGCGCGGGGTGGATTCAATGCGTTTGACGATACCGACTGATGAATCATCCAGCAGGTAACCGAGAAACTCCTGCTGCAGTTTACGCAGTGTGTGCATAGCTTAACTCGGTGTAGGGGTGTTGTTGAGCGGTATCGTTCAATATCAGGGCGTCGGCGGGCAGTGTCCGGGCCGCAATGCCTTCAGCGATAGCCAGTTCTCGTCGCAGTTGCGGGAACTCCGGAATATCATCATCACGTTCGATCATCGTGCTTACCGCACCAAAGCGTTTAAGTGCAGTGGCATAGAGCGCCCAAACCGGATCACAGACATCGTGATCATGAGTGTCGATAATCATTTCACCATTGTAACTATGGCCGGCAAGGTGAAACTGCATAACACGGTCTACATCAATTCCGTTGAGATACTCAACGGGTTCAAACTGGTGATTATGGGCACTGACAAAGATATTGTTAATGTCTAACAGAATATGGCAATCAGCGCGGCGGGCGATCTCATTCAAAAAATCCCATTCAGTCATCTCGGAATTTTTGTATGTGACATAACTGGAAAGGTTCTCGAGCAGGATACGACAGCCCAGAAAATCCTGCACCTGCACGACACGATCGACAACATGGGCAATGGTGTCTTCATTGTATGGCAGGGGTAAAAGATCGTGGCTGTTGGTGTTGTTGAGGCCCGTCCAGCACAGATGATCTGAAATCCACCGAGGCTGTACACGCAGCATGAGTTTTTTCAGATTATTCAGATAATCCGGATCCAGTGGATCTGTGCTGCCGATGGAAAGCGAGACGCCATGCATGACCATGGGGTAATCGCTACGTATTTTGTCCAGGTGATCGAGTGGCTTGCCACCAGGCACCATGTAATTTTCAGAGAGTATCTCAAACCAGTCTACCGCCGGCTTGTGTTCAAGTATGTATGCGTAGTGTTCAGTACGAAGGCCGAGACCAAAACCCAGAAAAGGACGCGTCACTATACTGTTCTCCCGTAAATAAAATAATTGTATAAAAATGCAAACGAGCCAGAATAACTGAAGTTACCTGGCTCGTCACATTTTTACAGGCCTAAGCCATTAATCGCCGACTTTACCGCCCAGATGATCACAGGCCTTTTCAGACACGGCTACAAAACCTTTTCCCTTGCAGGAGCCATGGCCTTTACAGGCATTATCAGCTGTTTTGCAATCATTGTGACCTTTGCATTTATTAACACCATAGCAGTGTACGTTGGGGGCAGATGCGCCTTTACCCGCAGCAAAAGACGGTGCCGCAGTAGCCAACATACCCGCGGCAGCTACTGCCATGGCGATACCCATTGCTCTCTTTGATTTATCCATTTGTTGATCTCCTAACTTAAGTTATATGTTATGTATTGATTTATCAGGCTGACCGCCTTGATTGCGCGAACAGTGCCTGCTTGATTTCGTAACTAATCTGACTGCTTGTCTGCAAACAAAGACAATTAATTACTGAAAGGTGTGACCGACCGCAATTTATATAGTTCGCGGGAAAGCGAGAATTAAGAGTGATGTTACAGAATGGGTATGAGTTTGTTACAGAAAAGTGATATTTGAAGCCAATTTCGTAAAATCCGCTAAAAGACCATGGAGCCTGATCCTAGAGATCCTCTAATCGCACCCCACACCGTCTTCGCGAGCGCAGCGCGGCAATCTCCTTAGTCCTTAGTCCTTAATCCTTAATCCTTAATCTATAGTCATAAGCCTTACACATTGATTTTCACGTAACACGTAATACACTTTTGTAGGAGCGCCGCTCGGCGCGATAGGTTTAAGATCTTGATCTCACGTAAAACGTAATACATAAAACGTAAAACCTTCTTTTCCTCTTTCCCGCACCGTCATCGCGAGCGCAGCGCGGCAATCTCTTTAGTCCTTAGTCCTTAATCCTTAATCCTTAATCTTTAGTCATAAGCCTTACACATTGATTTTCACGTAAAACGTAATACTCTTTTGTAGGAGCGCCGCTCGGCGCGATAGGTTTAAGATCTTGATCTCACGTAAAACGTAATACTAAAACGTAAAACCTTCTTTTCCTCTTTCCTTGACCCAATCATCCGCAACCCCCCAACGAAGCCGCCCCACCTTAATGCCCGGCTTCGAACCGAACTGCCAGTGGCGTTTTTATTTACTCCCCTGTGCGTTGTAGGTAATGGGTTGTCCCGTAGGTAAAGATCCGTTTCCACCCACAATAATCTGGAAAGACAATTGATTTAACGCATTTATCGTTCCAACAATCTGGAATATAGTATTGAATCCAGCATAGTTACCATTTGTGAGTGCGTTGAAGGCAGCACCGCTGAGAGTAGCATTGAGCTGGCGAGGGAAATTACTATTGTTTGATAACTGTGTGATCGTTAACACGGCACCGACAATCCTTAGCTGCAACAAAAGATTTTGAATTAATACCGGGTGGTTTGCTGGATTACTGACAACTGATGTCGCGACGTTGTAATTACCATCACGCGAATCCCCGATAGGTTCCGGTGCAACTTCGGTAGGTTGCTCAGTTTCTGTTCCTGTTTCCGGTTCAGTTGTCTCTGGTGTATTTGCTGTGCCTGTTTCGGTATCATTTGAATTCGAACTTGAGTCCTGAGAAAGAAGAATAACAGCAGCGGCGGCCAAACCGCCCAGGACATACTTCGATTTTGAATTATTAATAATGTAACCATCAGCGACTACCTCGCCGGTACATTTGCAGGACTCACACTTTTGACCTTCCCCACAGCCTTTGTTTGATCCATCACATTCCTCACCTTTTTCTATTGCTCCGTTTCCGCAATAAGGCTCAACAGGTCCATCCATACTGTAATATTCCTGATTATACGCATCAATGAGATATCTCTTTCCATCGGCGACTACTTCTACCCAGTTGTGGCCTACCCATCCCGCTGATGTTAAATTATCACCACTTTGCCAGCCGCCCTCATAGGTCGCTATATAGCTTGAGTCTAAAAACTCAATTGCATCCAACATCGACGCAGTATGGTGTCTACAAACATTATTGGCTCCGTCAGCTGCAAGTTTCTTTCTTACAATCTCAGCGGCACAGATCAGGTTATACGGCACGGGGAGTGAATTACATGCCTTAATCTTGTAATAGTCATCGTTATCCATGGGTACAGTGATTTGACATTCTAAGCCTACGGTAACCTGGTTTGTGACTTCAGAGATAGGAGACATCTTGTTGGAGTAATAACCGCTGTAAAAAAGCAGTGCGCTGTCTTCGTTAGACTTACCCATGCCAGGTACTGCGTACCAATTATATGGTTTCTTTATTACAGGGTTAGTGGCCGTTGCACCTGTAACTGGAGCGATACCGCTATCAGTAATCGGAGCGACGCTACCAGGGCCTAACAGACCTGGAGTCTGGGCAAATGCCAGACCTATAAAGTTACTGCAAATTACCCCGGCTAAAAACGTGATCTTAATGGCGTAAACACTGATTTTTATCATTATTAATTCTCCTCAAGGAACATTTATTTCCAATTTGACATGGTTGCTCTGACTATGTCAAACAGGGGGTCAGAGTATATGAAATCTAATGATTTTGGTTATGAAGTTCCACAATTCGAGGGCGTTTTAAATTCTTTAAATAATACGCATATAGGCAAGAAGGACATTCAATAAACAACTTTTTGAGTCGCTTTTCTTATACAAAGAATTAGGAGCGCCGCCCCCGGCACGATAAAAATGCCCGTCATTCCGACGCATGCAGGAATCCAGCTTTTGATCTCACGTAAAACGTAACACGTAATACACTTTTGTAGGAGCGCCGCTCGGCGCGATAGGTTTAAGATCTTGATCTCACGTAATACATAAAACGTAAAACCTTCTTTTCACCTTTCCCGCACTGTCATCGCGAGCGCAGCGCGGCAATCTCTTTAGTTCTTAGTTCTTAGTTCTTAGTCCTTAGTCCTTAATCTTTAATCATAAGCCTTAAGCATTGATTTTCACGTAAAACTATGTTCCTTCAAATCCAGCCCAGGGCGGACGAGATGATCGTGGACGCATTTTCCTGTGCGCACTCGCCATGAGCAATCACCAGTCGATCAGCTTTCCAGCTAAGTACTTTATCGCGTGCAGCACGGGCAGGCCCACGCCGCAGGAAAGTTGCCCGCCACTCGCGCGGTGTACTGCCATGCTCACCAACCAGACCATCAAGCCGCATCAACATCCCCTTCAGGCCGGTCATCTTTGACTCGGGGTGACGCTGAATAAGGTCGCAAATAATCGCTGTCCGGGAGGCGCGGTGGAAGAACACAACCTCTTCCATTGCGAATGAGCCGTGGAAGATCACTTGATCGATGTCCGCCGCCCAGCCTGGATCAGGCTTGTCACCAAGTTCAGCATCAAAATGCAGATCGGGCTTTTTGCTGGCGAGACCCGGTGGTGCAAAGAGCTTTGCATCGGGCCAACGTTCAGCCCACTCTGACAGGAAAAGATGATGAATCTTGTTCGGTGAGAGGATATAACGTACCGGACCGATAGCCTCCACCGCACTGGCCAGCTGTTCAGTCAACGCCACCGGCGACCACACCCACAAATTACCATCCGAAAGTCGCACCACCACCATGCGAGTAGGGTACGGGAATCCGTAAAACGGGACATTCGGGCCGTCGGCCACAAAAAGAGATGGTGCGAATTCTTCTAACATTCGCATAGAATAACATAACGCCCGAAGCATGGATTTAAGATCTGTGAAAATTCGGTCGTAGCCGTCATTCCAACGAATGCCGGAATCCAGCCTTTGACCTTACGTAAACCGTAACACGTAAAACTTTTACTTTAACTTTCCTCGATATACATTCTACCTGTGACCGACTTTCACGATGTATACGACCAGTTCTTCATCTTCAATACCGTAAACAATACGGTAAGAACCCTGTCGAATACGATATTTGTCGTGACCGGAAAGTTTTTTACAGCCGGGTGGGCGAGGGTCATTTGCCAGTAAACCTATACGCCTGATTATCTGTTGCCGTTCCTTCTTACGTGGAACAGATTCAATCTCTTTTACTGCAGAAGGTTTTATAGAAACTTTATATCTTTCCACGCTGCTTTAAATCTTTTACCACAGCTTCATAGGGTAGGTTGGGTTCATTCACGCGATTATCGAATGCAGCGAGATCCTCCGCATCCTCTGCAAGGCTGTGTTGCACAGCCTCATTAACCAGGTCAGACATGGTTCTGTCGGTTTCGGCAGCCTTCAAACGCAAGGCACGATGAATCTCCGGCTCGAAGTAAACAGTGGCTCTTTTAGCTTCAGTAATCATGCCCTGAATTT
>JBLYYR010000196.1:0-18365 GCA_048550195.1 Arenicellales bacterium | reverse complement strand
TTCTCCGGCAGTCTATATCTGTTAAGCATCACCGGTATCCGCTGGCTTGGTGCGATCACTCCAATGGGTGGCCTGGCATTTCTGGTGGCCTGGCTGCTGCTGGTCGTCGCGTTTATCCGGTTGCCCTGATAAAGAAACTAATAAAGAATTATATGGGTCGGAGTGAGTAAATTTAAATCACTTCGACCCCTTTAACCATTTTTACTAGTCTGAATGAGGAATATGCATTAAACGGTACGATCTGTTTAAATATAGTCTGATGGATTGAATACCTTTTGGAGCGCCATGATTTTCAGGCAATTGTTTGAACCGGATTCCAGTACCTATACTTATCTTCTGGCCTGCCACGAGACGGGCCTGGCTGCGCTGATAGATCCCGTAATCGACACGGTCGAACGCGACCTCGAGCTGATCCAGCGCCTGCAGCTTAAGCTGGCCTATACCATCGATACCCATCTGCATGCCGACCACCTCACCGGGGCGCGTGTGTTGCGTGACAGGACCGGCTGCCAGATGGCCTTTCCCGAGGTGGAAAAGCCGGAGTGCTACGACATTGCTATGAAAGAGGGGGTGCAGTTCCAGTTCGGCAGTATTGTACTCGATCCTCTGTTTACCCCGGGGCATACCTCACATCACTTTGCTTACCGTATTGATAATGGAACGCAAAACATGGTGTTCACCGGTGATGCGCTGTTGATCGGAGGCTGCGGACGTACCGATTTCCAGTCTGGAGATGCGGCGACGCTATACCATAGTATTCATGAAAAACTGTTTACCCTGGCAGACGAAACACTGGTCTATCCGGGGCATGACTACAACGGCCGGCAGGTTTCCAGCATAGGTCAGGAAAAGGCCCGCAACCCGCGTCTGGGGATGGATAAATCGGAAGCAGAGTTCATCACCATCATGAAGGAACTCAATCTGCCTTACCCGCGCAAAATCGACTTCGCCGTGCCCGGCAACGAGCAGTGCGGGAAATGCCCGGAGAACGTACCGCCCGAGTTTCGAGGGCCGTGTCAGCGCTTTGACCAGGGGGAGTAAATTTCAATAGAGGACAGGTTACGACTCCCAAAACAACGAGGTCGAAACAACGGAAACAGCGGGGTCTGACCAGTGCGGAAAACAGCGGGGTCGGACCAGGCCAACTCTTTGATAAGATTGAATAATAGAGCAATATTTGGCTATCTTCAGGCCTTAAAAGGCCCATTTCCCCAGCTAAATAACTACTTTAAGGATGAAAGCGGGTAATTGACTGGTAGATAAATTAGAGGGGCCGGAGTGATTTAATTTTAACCACTCCGGCCCCTTTAACCGCTCTGATGCTGGCACACCAGAATCGGATTGTTTCAGGATCGCCATAATCTGGCTGACGGTATATCTTGATTTTCTCATTGTAGAACCTCTATATTCAGTTTATAGAAAATTCTACTTATCCGGTCACTTATTTTCCGGAGTGATTACCGGCAATCTCTCTCATAATTATTTTGTCTGATCACATAGAGACTTTTCCGGCATGGTGCCTGGACCTTCTCCCTTATTGCATTCCACACTGCTATTGACCTTAGCTGGCCAGTCATCTCCGCTATTGCTTAAAACTCGATCAGATAATAGATACCCTGCAAGCGCACTACCCATGGATATCTGGGGGTTAGAAGATTTCTTATGCCCTTCTTTATTCTCCCATTCTTTAATTAAGTCTTTTGCGTTGTTGAAAGCGTCTGAATAACTAACCCCAGGCTGAAGTGAATCTCTTACAAAAGCTTTTGCAAACCAGGTTAAATCAGCCTCGTCAGAGCAGCCGAATGACTTACTCTTGCTATCGGATGCCGTTATTACAAGAGTATAATCATCTTTGAAAATATTGATAAACCCGCCAGAATAGCAGGCAGAGACGATGATGATCTTCCATTTTATTTTCGTCTTATCCAGCATTTCCTTAAGTTCAAGTGCTTTAATATCCGGTAAATTTATTGCGGGCTGATTTAATGTGATACTAAATTTATCTGACCCGTGGCTTGTTATGTATAACATCAGCACATCCTGGTCTAATTCCATTTTACCGGCTACATGGCCAAGGGCTTTTTCGAGGGATATTCTGGTCGCCAGTGGGTGATCAGTGTTTTCTACATATGTATTTACCAGTTGCAATGAAAAGTCTGAATTAGCATAGATATTATTTATTTTATTTGCGGTAAATTCGACTTCTCTTTTAAATACGCGTTGACTGCCATCACCCCCCACACCAATAAAAAATAAATCCCGCTTATTATTTTGACCAGACTTAATTAGCGCTAAAGCCCTGTCCAGACGTTCCTGCTCGACATAAAGTAATGATTCCGCCCATACTTTAGAACGTTCCTTTCGTTTTTTGATCTCTGGATCCTGAAACTGCCCATACTTCCATTTACCGGATTGTTCAGCAATATTCTTTTTAGGTTTGGCATAAGTTCTTATACCGTTGCCATGCGCAAGACCATACTCAAATTCACCAACATATACATCACCATTTGCATAAATATACTTACCTTTTCCCTGAAAGGAGGAGTCTACAAAGTTCCCTTCATATGCATTACCATCAGCCCCAAGGTAACTACCATCTCCCTGCTGCAGCCAGTCTTTAAAAGTGCCTGTATATATATTTTTTTTATCATCAATATATACACCTTCACCAGTAAAGCTTCCATCAATGAACGCGCCTTCATAGATGCTGCCATCTTCGATTTTATATTGGCCGTTACCATGTTCTATCCATTCCTTAACTTCACCTTTATAGGTATAGCCTGATTCCTTGTTTATAATTTCCCCATTACCCGTAAAATCATCATTAATAAACTCACCTTTATAAACAGTCCCGTCAGTGTCTATATATTCCCCCTGACCTTGCATTACGCCTGATTGAAACTCTCCGGTGTAAATGGTGCCATCACGAAACTCAAAAGTACCCACGCCTGAAAATAAACCATCCTTGAAATTACCCGTGTATTCATCTCCTGTATCCCATACCAATGTACCCTTCCCATTGAACAGGCCATTACTCATTTCACCGTAGTAGCGGGACCCATCAGGCAGTCTCGCATCTTCAGCTATTTGTAAAATTGGTGTTTTGTAAAAAATGCTTCCGGCAATGTAAAACAGCAATGCTCCAAGCATGAGAGTCAACAGTGTAGAAAAGATATTAATTTTATTCATAATCATCTTATCCTATCATTATTTATGCCAGAGTCATTAAGGATTAAAGAGGTAGGAGTGATTTATTTGTAATCTCTCTGATAACCCTCTAGCCAGCCTTCTCACAAAACAATGAGCACAACAATCAACGGGGCCGGACCAGGGCAACTCATTGATAAAATAGAGACTTACCTCGCTTTATGTATGGTTATAGACCTTGATCAACCCTCTTAGTGCAAACACCTGGTTGAACTGGGTATAACAAATAACCATCTCCCGCAGATAAATTCTTACCTGGAGCGATTACCGCTTTAGATATTCAAGTTCTAATCTCAATACCCTGTTATATTCGCACACCCGATACTTCGATTTATTCGAACTATATAAGCTAACAATTCGAATTATAATGACAATCAGATATCTTTATCATAACTCTCATGGTTACTTCGTAAAAAACTGATTGGTGTTGGCTATGCTGAAAACAAAATCTAACCGGGTAGACAAAGTGCTGGTATTTCTTAAAACATTCTTCAATGCCACTAGCTATAGATGCAGTGTACATATCAATCCTCATGAATTTGTGCAGCTACATAACAATGCTATTGTCATCAACGCAATATTGCAAAAAGAGCAAACGTCATGAAAGCCATTCGCTCAAAAGCAAAGTGGACGTTATTATTAGTGGCAACCTGGCTGATATTGACTGCAGGTCACATCGGCTCATGGGTGATAGGCCTTCCCTTTATCGCACTGGCGATCCTGTTGCAGCCTAATTCAGAGACCAGGTTCTTCAAAAAAAGTCCTTTATTAAACATGATCGGCCTGGTCCAGTTCGGCTACTTTTTTTTGCTTGAGTCGCTGCGAGGTGGGCTGGATGTCAGTAGTCGAGTGCTGGCCGCTAAGCCCAGGGTTGATCCCGTTTTTTATGATTATTCCATGCAGCTGCGGGTACCAAACGCGCAATTGCTTTTCATCACCAGTGTCAGTTTATTACCCGGTACATTGTGCGCAGACTTGAATAAAAATCGAATAACTATCCACACCCTGGATCAGCATATGGAGACAACCCAGGGGATCAAACGCCTGGAGTCACTGGTAGGGAAAATATTTGGAGAAGCCTTATGATGTCCGGCGGCGCTTCAGCTTCAATACTGACCATTGCCTTACTGATTGCACTTAACCTTTTGCTGCTCAGCCTGCTGATCGGTCTTATACGTGCGTGGCTTGGACCAAGTGTAGAAGATCGCTTCAGTGCCATTTTATTAATGGGCACCGGAGGTGTGGCCATGTTATTTATCCTGGCCATATTATTGCAAGTAGCAGCTCTTTACGATGTCGCGCTGGTACTGGCTTTACTGGCGGTAGTGGGTGCCGTCGCATTGACACAGAGCGAGAACAGACATGATTGATACCCTGGCTGTAATAGTCATATTTTCCGGGCTGTTCTTTTTCCTCTCAGGCAGCATCGGTTTACTGCGCTTACCGGATCTATTTTCACGACTGCATGCACTGGCAAAAGCAGATAATGTTGGCCTGGCATTAGTCGCCCTCGGCGTCATCATGCTTGAGCCTGATCTACTAAATGATTTCAAGATTGCCGCCATCTGGTTACTTGTCATGGCGGCCAGTGCAATTTCATCACACCTGGTGGCAAGACATGCGCTACGGGAGAATCGTGATGATTGAATTACTCTGGTCTATTTTTGATATCACGCTGGTGTTGTTACTGCTCGCATTGGCCTGGAACACGTGCTCTACCAGGGATGTAATGCGAGCTGTGACCCTGTTTATCGCTATGGGTTTATTGTTGGCGATAATCTGGGCGCGTTTGAAAGCCACTGATCTTGCCCTGGCGGAAGCCGTCATCGGAGCCGGTATCTCGGGTGCATTATTGTTAAGCGCAATCAGGGACTACCCCTCAACCTCCATGGGTAGTCATCACTCCGCGCTGATGGTAGGCATGATCAATATTCTGACCCTGGCATTGACGGCCCTCATGAGCTGGGCAGTCTGGCATGGCCTTAGTATGAGTGATGGCGTACGTTTATCCGAGCAGGTAATTTCACAGCTACCTGTTAGTGGTGTCAGCAATCCGGTCACCGCAGTGTTATTGAATTTTCGGGCCTACGATACCTTGCTGGAGCTGGCTGTGGTATTGACTGCAGTTTTAACTGTACTCACACTCAACGAGAAGCGTGCCGACTATAAAGTCGCAAGTCCTTTACTGCAGGGCATGACGCGCTGGCTGGTTCCCTTGCTGATTGTCACCTCTGGTTATCTTTTATGGGTTGGTGCTCATGCACCCGGTGGTGCGTTCCAGGCGGGTGCCATGCTGGCCGCAGCAATGATTCTGCTGCAATTAGCCTATCCATCCAGGCGACAGGAACTTCACCTTTACCTGTTAAAGATTCTGCTGGTTATCGGTATTTTCATCTTCGTGCTGGTCGGTCTATGGATGATGTCACTCAATGATGACTTTTTAGCCTTTACCCCGGCCTGGGCCGGCACCCTGATTTTAATCATCGAAACCGCAGCCACCTTATCCATTGCCACAGCACTGACGCTTGCTTATCTGGGTGGTAGACCGAGGGGCTGGGAAGACGGTAATCGCACTGGCAGAAAATCGCAGAGAACGGGGGTGCAAAATGATCAGTGAGCAATTGCTATATTCATTGGCGGGAATCGGCTTATTTGGCATAGGCTTGCGTGCCACCCTTTTACATCATATGTTATTACCACGATTACTGGCACTTAACGTCTGCGGTGCCGGGGTATTCCTCATCTTTATTGCCATTGCTTATGGTGGCCTTGAAATCATGGCCGACCCAGTACCACATGCACTGGTGCTAACCGGTATTGTTGTGGCGGTCAGTGCGACAGCGATGGCGTTGGCCCTCGGCAGAAGATTACAGGCATTGAATGATGAATAATGCCATCATCTGGGTGATCGTAATCCCATTACTGGCCAGTTTGCTATGTGTAATCTGGTCACGCTATGGCAGCTTCATTGCTATTATCAGCAACCTGCTCACGCTAGCCGCCAGTATCCTTATTGTTGCCCAGGTCTATCAGTCCGGGTCTTTTAACCATGAGCTGGGAAGCTGGCCGTCCGGTCTGGGTATAAACCTGCGCGCTGATGCATTGTCATCCATCTTATTACTGATGAGCATGTTGGTTATAAGCGCAGCGACTTTTTATGCCAGTGCGTATTTTACCGATCCTGTCAAAAGAGCCCGTTTCTGGCCGCTGTGGCTCATGCTCGTGGTCGCACTTAACGCCCTGTTATTGTCAGGAGATCTTTTCAATCTTTACGTAACACTGGAATTATTGGGACTTTCAGCTGTTGCCTTGACCGCCCTCAGTGATAACCGTGCGGCTTTGCAGGCTGCGATCCGTTACCTCAGTATTGGTTTACTTGGCTCGCTGGTTTTTCTGGCCGGCGTAGCCCTTATCTATATGGGGTACGGTACCCTCGACCTGGTTGCACTTTCGAACAAGGTCCAGGCTGAGCCCTTGAGCCAGGTAGCGTTCGGCCTGATGACTGCAGGGCTATTGATCAAGTCGGCATTGTTCCCTTTGCATTTCTGGTTACCCACGGCGCATGCCAGTGCTCCGGCACCGGTCAGCGCGGCGTTGTCAGCGCTGGTGGTGAAGGTTGCCGTGTACATTCTACTGAGGTTATGGATAGATGTATTTGACCTGGTATTGACCCCCTTATCCGCGATGCTGTTGGGGACCCTCGGAGCCATTGCTGTCATATGGGGTTCCTGGCAGGCCTTGCAGGCACAGCGTTTAAAGTTAATGGCCGCTTACTCGACTGTGGCCCAGATAGGTTATTTGTTTATCTTCCTGCCCTTGATCGTTGCCTTACCAGAAGGCCCTCTGCAGGATGCCGCGTTTACTGCTCTGTTACTAATGGCACTCACCCATGGTTTTGCCAAGAGCGCTTTTTTCCTGAGCGCCGGCGTGATCCAGCAGTATTGCGGGCATGATCGTATTGCTGAACTCGGCGGTACCGCGCGAGCATTGCCACTAACAATCTTCGTCATCGCCCTGTCAGGTGTCGCGCTGATCGGTTTACCACCCAGCGGCAGCTTCCTCGGTAAGTGGTATTTGATCTCAAGCAGTTTTCAGGCCGGGCAATGGTGGTGGGTGCCGGTGATCGCGATTGGCTCCATCCTTGCCACTGCCTATGTGTTTCGCATCCTCGGCTATGCCTTTGGCCCTGGAGAAAGTGCTGGCCGGGTATTGAACTGGGGTCGTGTAGAGTTTCCTGCACTGGTGTTGGCGTTGTTTGCCACATTGATACTGGGTTTCGGCTCAGCCGAATTATGGGGTTTTATCAGTCAACACAGTGATTTTCTGGGGATTTGATATGGATTATTTCAGTCACTTACCGTTGCTTATCCTGTTAAGTTCCTTATTACCCGGGCTGGCAATTTTTCTGGTCAGGGAAGATAACCATCTACTGCGAACCAGCCTTAACCTGTTTGGTGCGTTGACCAAGTTAGGCCTCGTCGGCCTGATGATCTGGGGCGTGCTTCACGAAAAGGTCGAAGAGATGCGCTGGGAGATTGCACCAGGTCTGGATTTGGTTTTACATGCGGATGCGTTATCCGTCCTGTTTGTCACGCTATCTACCGTTTTGTGGCTGGTAACGACCATCTATGCCATCGGCTATCTCGAGCACTCGCCACACCGCAGCCGGTTTTTCGGTTTCTTCAGTTTATGTGTAACCGCAACCGTAGGTCTTGCCCTCGCTGGTAACATGTTCACCTTCGTCCTTTTTTATGAACTGCTGACCCTCGCCACCTATCCGTTGATTGCCCATAAGGGTTCTCCAGAGGCCGTTCGCGGAGCCCGCATCTACCTGACCTATACACTTGGTGGCGGAATAATGTTACTGATTGGCGTGATCTGGCTACAAACCATAGCCGGCCCGATCGATTTCCAGGAGGGAGGAGTTCTATCCAGTCTAAACCTGGATTCCTGGACTTTACGCTGGATTTTTCTGTTCATGATCATCGGTCTGGGTGTCAAAGCTGCACTGTTTCCATTTCATGGATGGCTACCACAGGCAATGGTAGCCCCGGCACCGGTCAGTGCGTTGTTGCATGCCGTTGCAGTAGTTAAGGCGGGCGCTTTTGGCATTGTGCGTGTGGTTTATGATGTATTCGGGGTCGAGTACGCGGACTCATTGGGTCTCCTCCCGTTTCTTGGTGCAATTGCAGCCTTTACCATCATCTACGGCTCGGTGAAAGCGCTTTCACAGGATAATTTGAAACGGCGTCTGGCTTACTCGACCATTAGCCAGGTTTCTTATATCGCATTAGGTGCGGCGATCCTGGGGCCGCTGGCAACGATCGGGGGAGTGGTTCACCTGGTACACCAGGGCGTGATGAAAATCACCCTGTTCTTTGCCGCCGGCAACTATGCCGAAACACTGGGGGTTCACCGTGTCAGCGAGATGGACGGTATCGGCAGGCGCATGCCGGCGACGACAATGGCCTTCTCTATCGCAGCACTTGGTATGATCGGCATTCCGCCGATCGCCGGTTTTATAAGTAAATGGTACCTCGGACTGGGTGCATTACAGGCTGGCGCAGGGTTTTGGGTGATTCCGGTGCTGGTCGCCAGCAGCCTGCTGAATGCGGCTTATTTTCTGCCGATACTCTATCGAGCCTGGTTTAAACCTGCCGTTGTGAAATGGCCAGCAGAAAAAGCGCAATCGGGACGCTGGGAGATGCCCGGAGCCCTGATGTGGCCACCCGTGATTACCGCCACGTTGGCCCTGTTATTCGGCCTGTTCGCCGCTGCACCTTTCAGTCCACTTGAATGGGCTACGCTGATTGCGGCAAGGGAGTATTGATTATGTATATAGATTTTTTATTGATCTCCATTCCACTGCTGCCTTTGATTCTGGCCCTGTTGATGCCACTGCTTCGCTCCGGGCACATTATGATTCTTGCACCTTTGACGGCATTATTGGCAGTTTTCCTGATTCCGCTAAACAGTAGCGTGGATTTACCCTGGTTATTAACCGGTGTGCAATGGCAGCTTGATAGCATCAGCCAGTTATTCCTGCTGTTCAGCGCATTGATCTGGCTGGTGACCAGCCTGTATGTAGCCTTTGCGCGCGATGTTCAAACGAATCGGGCTATCTACCGCTGTTTATTCATGCTCGCCATGAGCGGCAACATGCTGCTCATCATCGCTGCTGATATGACCAGTTTTTACCTGGGTTTTGCGATGATGGGCCTCTCCGCCTATGGAATCATTCTACAGCCATCTCAACGTGCGCGCCGCGCGGCGAGAGTTTACCTGGGTTTTACCCTGGTTGGTGAACTGGCTTTATTCATCGCTATGCTGATCCTGTTCAGCAGCAGTGGTTCGATGTTATTCATAGATATTCAGCAGCTGACAATACCTAATCTTGCCGTGGCACTTTTACTGCTCGGTTTTGGTATCAAGCTGGCTTTGCCCGGATTACACCTATGGTTACCGCTTACCTACACTGCAGCACCTTTGATTAGTGTTGCGGTACTCAGTGGTCCGATGATGAATGCAGGCTTACTCGGCTGGATACGCTTTCTGCCGCCCGGTGCTGAAAACCTGCAAACCTGGGGTGGCGTATTAATCTGGATCGGTGTGGCTGGATTAGTGCTTGGGTCCATACTGGCATTAATGCAATACCGTGCCAGTGCCATCCTGGCCTATTCAAGCATCGCCAAAATGGGCCTGCTCAGTAGTTTTTTTGGTTATGCGCTGGCCCACCCTGAGCGGGCGGATATGGTGATCGGTGCAGTGGTACTGTTTGCTATGCATCATCTCCTGGTCAAATCAGCCCTCTTCATAGGTCTTAATGATTACCAGCAACGCTATAGCAATTCCTGGGTATATTATGGCCTGGTAATGTTATCCCTCAGCCTGATTGGGCTGCCATTCAGCGGCGGATCAGGTGCCAAGTCCGCACTCGATTTGGCGACAGATGGTGATCTGGGTTTGCTATTGATCCTGTCGGGTTTTGCCACAGCCTTGATGATGATGCATTTTCTATGGACTTTGAATAAACAGGCTAGCAAAAGCACTCTGATACCTGGGCATACTTCATTTCGCTTAAGGCCAACTCTAGCCTGGTGGTTGTTGCTTCCACTCGCCTGGTTTGGCCCCTTTATGCCGGGCTCAATCGAGTTTGAAGGTAAAAGCCTACTTGTGACGGGTTCAGCACTTGCTCTGTTTTTCTACATTATTCGCCAATACTGGAGAAAACCCTCAAGACATTCGTCTATTTTTCAACCAGGTGATATCTACTTCCTGTTTAATCGTGTGCGTCTATTGAACCCTGTTCAAATCAAGCCCGGAATTAACATCCTGGAACAATTTAGATGGCCACAAGCCAGAATAGAAACGGTATCAAGGGACATATCACTAAGTATGCCGGGTTTGCTTTGGCTTGCTGTATTGGCGTTACTCATCATCAGCCTATTGATACCTTCATAACAACGGTAAAGGAGAAATCATGAAACGTTTTAAAAATATATTATTCTTCGCCGATGGTTCGGATGACGTGACTCCAGCATTAAAAAGAGCCGCTCAACTAGCTGAATCGAATAAGGCCCGCTTAACTCTGGTGGATGTGATTGAGCCTGTTGAAACACCAAGCGAAGTAATCTCTAAATTTGGTATTGAACTAAACGAGTTACTCAAAAAACATCGTAAAGAGGCTTTGGAAAAACTGACTAAGTTGATTGAACACGATGATAATCTAATCTATACAAAAGTTTTAATTGGCCTGCCTTTTTTAGAAGTCATTAAGTTTGTTCAAAGAGGTGGTTACGACCTTTTGATCAAGATGGCACGACCACCAGCTGGTATTAGTGAAAAAATCTTCGGTAGTGTTGATCTTCACTTACTCAGAAAATGCCCCTGTCCAGTACTTGTCGATCGGCCCAGCTCAAGTGAAAATTTTCAGCGCATACTGGCTGCAGTGGATACCGAATCTTCTCCCACGGAGGGTTGTGACAAACTGATTATGCAACTAGCCACCTCATTAAATGAACGTGAAAATGCCCAGCTTGATATCGTACATGCCTGGCATATGCCAGGTGAATCCATGCTAAGCAGCGGTCGATCAATGATGTCGCCCGCGGAGTTGCAAGCGCTGCTCAAACGCAAAAAGGATAAGCAGCAGGCTAAACTAGAGGCACTGTTACAACCCTATGGCATGGCCATTGATGATGAAAACGTTCACCTGGTCAAAGGTCCGCCTGCTGAATCAATCAATCGTATAGCCAAACGGAATAACAACGATATCATTGTCATGGGTACAGTCGGTCGTGTCGGTATTCCTGGTCTTTTTATTGGAAATACGGCCGAGGAGATATTCCAGACCACCACATGTTCAGTTCTTGCAGTGAAACCCGATGGCTTTAAATCTCCGGTAGAATTTCCATAATCAATTGAAAGCTTTTTATCCTTAAAATCTTAATGAACATCCTTTAAAGGAAGCATACAGTCAATGCAAAATTTAAAGATTAACCTGAAACATCTGCGTTATTTTTGGGCTGTGGCGAGTTATGGATCTATTACCAAAGCCTCACAAGCTCTACACCTGACACCACAAACGATCAGTGGACAATTGCGTGACCTGGAAAAAAGCATTGGAGAAAAACTCTTTGCGCGTGAAGGTCGCAACCTGGTATTAACTGAAACAGGGCGAATGGTTTTTTCCTATGCTGATGAAATGTTTCAGCTTGGAATCGAATTACAGGACGTACTGGATGGTCAAACATCTGGCATTAAAATTACAGTCAAATTCGGTGTGGCAATGATTGTCCCAAAACTCCTCGCTTACCGTGTACTAGAGCCCGTGCTTCAGATGAATGAATCCACCAACCTGATCTGTCACGAAGCACCTTTGGTAGATTTGCTAGCAGACATGTCTATTCACAAATTAGATGCGGTTTTATCAGACTGTCCGATCAATCCTTCGCTGAATATTCGTGCCTATAACCATTCACTGGGAGGATCCGGTATCACTTTTTTTTCAGTCCCTGAACATGCGAAGAAACTGGAAAAAAACTTCCCTCAAAACCTTCATGATTTTCCTTTCCTGATGCCGAGCGTGACTAGCAGTCTGCACATGAACCTGGAAAACTGGTTCGACCAGCGCGCCATTAAACCGCGGGTTGTGGCAGAGTTTGAAGATCGTGCTTTGATGAAGGCATTTGGTGAGCGGGGCACGGGTGTCTTTACCTCGCCGCAAACCGTGGAAGAGGATGTGCTGGAAAAGTATGGTGTCAGAGTCATTGGACGTACTGATGAGGTCCAGGAAAACTTTTATTTAATATCTCCCGAACGGCGTATTAGAAATCCGGCCGTTACGGCTATTACTGAAGCCGCTCGCGCAAACCTGTTTTCGTAGGCAGAAAGACATAGACTTATCACTATTTTTCAATGCATTCTTTATGACTTCCTCTTGATTCAGAACAACCTTTCCTATGACAATCTTGAGCGTCACAAAAATTGCCGTAGAAGCTAAAATAACGACTGTATTTCGTTAGAATTGTATTAAATATCAAGAGCCTGTGGTGGTCCGACCCCGGGGGTTTTCAGATATGCCATGCCAAGGAGGAGCCAGAAGATGTCCATACCTCAATCGCTTCGATCTTCAACGGTCGGCTCGAGCGCCGGGAAGTCTTCGGGCGTGATGGTCTCTTGCTCAAGTAGCAGTTGTGCGCCGCTGTGTAGATCTTTATCCCGTTCTTCGAGGATTGACTTCGCCTGCGTGTAGGCCTCGTCGATCAGTTCGCGGATCGTAGTATCGACCTCCCGCGCGGTAGCCTCTGAATAGTCTTTCTGTTTTATGCTCATCGAGCTGTCGTCGAGAAAACTCGACCGCTGTGCCTCCAGCACCGCCTGACCGAGCCCCGGTGCCATGCCGTAGCGAGTGGAGATCTGGCGGGCAATGTCCGTCGCCTTGGCCAGATCGTCGGCCGCGCCGGTGGTGATCTCGCCGAAAATCAGTTCCTCTGCAGCGCGGCCTGCCATCAGCACCACCATCCGGTTCTTTAATTCATTCGCGGTGATCAGAAACTTGTCTTCGGTCGGCCGCTGCATGGTGTAGCCAAGCGCACCGATCGAGCGCGGGATGATGGAGATCTTGTGCACCGGGTCCATTCCAGGCAGCGAAGCGGCCGCCAGAGCATGGCCCATCTCGTGATACGCCACCCGTTCGCGGTCTTTGCTGCTGAGTAGACGGGTCCGATGTTCGGCCCCTGCGATGATCCGCTCCACTGCCCGTGTGAAATCTTCCATCTTCACCTGCTGACCGTTACGCCGGGTGGCGACGATGGCCGCTTCGTTTACCAGATTGGCCAGATCGGCACCGGTGAAACCCACCGTGATCGCAGCAATCTTCTCGACGTCGATATCCGGGTCCTCCGTGACGTTTTTAAGGTGGATTTTGAGAATCCCCTCGCGGCCGATGCGATCGGGACGATCGACGACGATCTCGCGATCGAAACGGCCGGCTCGCTTCAGAGCCGGATCAAGCACCTCGGGCCGGTTAGTGGCAGCCAGCAGCACAATACCGGAGCGCGGATCGAAGCCGTCGAGCTCGTTCAACAGTTGATTCAGCGTCTGCTCTTTCTCATCGTTACCGCCATAGCCGCCAGCGGAGCGCGATTTGCCCAGCGAATCCAGTTCGTCGATGAAGATGATGCAGGGCGCCACCTTGCGGGCTTGCTCGAACAAATCTCGCACGCGTGCCGCGCCGACGCCGACGAACATCTCTACGAATTCGGATCCGGCAATGGAGAAAAACGGCACTCCTGCTTCGCCGGCCACCGCCCGAGCCAAAAGGGTTTTACCAGTGCCGGGTGGACCGACCAGGAGAATCCCCTTGGGCATGCGGGCACCCAGACGGCCAAATTTATCTTTATCCTCGAGAAAGGAAACAACTTCATTGAGTTCCTGCTTCGCGGCGCCCACGCCGGCCACGTCTTCAAACGTCACCCCAGTTTCGTCCTCCACGTAGACCTTGGCCTTGGACTTGCCAATCCGGGCCATGTGGCCAACCCCCCCCTCCGCCCATGCGCCGCATGAGGAAGAACCAGATCCCGACGAAGAACACCGCCGGCAGGATGTAGGACAGCAGAGTCGAAAAGATCGTCTTCTCGGTGCCACCGCTGAACTCGATACCGTGCCGGGCCAGGTCCCTGGCTACCTCCGGCTCGACCCGGGTGGTGACGAACCGGTCATGGTCGTTGATCGGTTCCTTGAGGCTGCCCTCGACCGTGCTCTCCTTCACCACCACGTCCTCGACGCCGCCGGATTCGACCAACTCAAGAAATTTACTGTAAGGCAGGCGCTCGGTCACCTGGTGCTCTGTCAGGAAATTCTGCAGCAGAAGAATAAGGCCTAAGGCAATGAGGCTGTAGATCAATTTGAACTTAGGTTTGTTTTCGATATTCAGTTTCATTTTATTTGCCCGGTCTGATTTATGTTGTCGTCAATGCGCACACCGATTGACTGCTGCATGGGCAGCACTGCTACAAGTTTCGCATGGACGTGTTTCATCTCCCTATCATGATAGAGGAAATGAGATCAACGGGGTAGGACCAGGCCAACTCATTGATAAGATAGAATAATGTGGCTAGTTTTGGCCATCTTCAGACCCTAAAAGGCCCATTTCCCCAGGACCAGGTATAGCGGGTCGGACCAGGACAACTCATTGATAAGATATAATAACGGGGCTAGTTCTGCCCATCTTCAGGCCTTAAAAGGCCCATTTCCCCGGCTAAATAACAACTTTAAGGTGAAGGGCTCCTCTATCAATCCATGGAAATTACTCTTTCATCCCAAATCGTCTCTCTCAGCGTTAAGAATCTTCGCAATAGCCTGCTATTACGATGTATATGGACATACAAGTTGCGTGATGACAGGATGTCATTGAACGGCCGTGCAATCCTTGCCTTGATATGAACAGTTTGGGATGCAACCTGATCTATCCAGAATTAATTGAGGTGTCCTGATGTGTTACGCCTGGAACTACTCGCCACACAATGCCAGTCCACATCTGGCATAACACACGTCATTATCTGACCACGCTTTATTGAACTAAAATTATACCGCAACATTAAAATATAGCGGTATAATTACAACGAAAATATTCAATATATCCCATGTTTAAGAATTCTTAAGTGAAAATATATATAATAATCATATATATACATATATACCGCATATGTAATATACTTGCGGTATAAATAGGATGTAAATATGGAAAATATTCAAAGATTACCGGATATTGTTACACTGCAATACAGCGAGCTTATGCAACAGTGCATCCATCCTGCACCGGATGGAGCCAACGTATCTTTTAAATCCAAAAAGGTGGCTGGCAAGCGTTACTGGTATTTGTATATAAGTCTCGGTGAGCGGCGAAGTGAACATTATCTTGGTGAAGAAACAACAGAGTTACTCGATAAGATTGATGAAGAGCGGGGCTTGTGGGAGTCCACCGAAGATGACCGTACATCACGAGCAAGACTGGTTGCTATGCTTCTCGCTGGTGGAGCAACTGAGACTCCAGCCTATGAAGGAAAGGTGCTTGCCTTGCTGGCAAAATCCGGCATGTTCCTCGCAGGCGGAGTCGTGATTGGAACGCTTGCATTCAGGGCTTATGCAAATATGTTAGGCGTTAACTGGCGTAGTGAGTTGCAGACTCGGGACATTGATCTCGCCAGTGATTACAAATATCCCATTGTATTTCCACGTAGTAAAAAACCCATAAATTTGTCGAATATATTATTGGATAGTGGCATGGGGTTTTTGGAGGTGCCCGCATTGAATCGGAAATCGCCATCGACTACTTTTAAGATTAGAGGACAGGAATTATCTGTTGAATTGTTAACGCCGATGCGTGGAAGGGACACTGCAAAAGCAATTGAAATTACTGAGCTCTCAGCGTTTGCTTATCCCATTCGGTTTCTTGATTATTTATTAGATGATATACAGCCAGCAACATTAATTTATAAATATGGTGTTTTCATTAACGTGCCAGCACCGGCTCGCTTTGCTTTTCATAAACTGGTTGTTAGTCAAAGAAGAAGGGCAGGTGATATTGAAAAAATAAGGCGTGACGTCTCACAAGCAGAACAGTTATTCGAAGTGCTGGTTGATGATAGGCCAGGTGATCTCATATTGGCGTATGAGGCAGCTGAAAGAATGGGTGAGAAATTTAATCAGCAAATGGCTTTGGGTATGAAAATGATTGATGCTGAGGTTAGTAAAGCGGTTATACAAATAATTGGGTAAATCTTACAAGCATAAATCGACGGGGTCGGACCAAGCCAACTCATTGATAAGATACAATAATGGGGCTGGTTTTTGCCATCTTCAGGCCTTAAAAGGCCCATTTCCCCAGCTATATACCAACTCTACGGAGTCAGTGAGGTCGAAGTGATAAATATAAATCACTACGGTCCAATTTATCCTGGAAGGATTTAAAATATTAAGCTTTGTGTATTTCTTCCCGTGCATTATACTTATCATCAGATGATAATGTTAAGGGAATAACATGCATAGGGACACTGGTCTGGATACGTTGCTGGATTTGAACGGCAGCATCATCGTTCTGGAAGATAAATACTGGTATAAGATTGAGTCCAGAATGATCAATGAGCCTACTCTCGAACGACCGCATGGGATCAGTTATTGTTTGACACTACATGAACCGGGTGGAAAAAGACTGTTTGGTTTTGATAACGCACATGCTGTAAAACCAAAAAGCAGGAACAGGTATAGCGGTCAACGGATGAAATATGACCACAAGCATCGAAGCTCCAATGATAAAGGTGTCCCATACGAATTTATAAATGCACATCAGTTGATAAAAGATTTTTTTAATGAAGCTGATGAAGTGTTGAAAAAGCACAGAGGTGAATGAAATGAAAAAAATCGTAGTTGGTATTATGCCTGAGGACAAAATTCGTGCGAGGGTGCTGGCGATTGCCAATGGAGAATACACACCTGGTCGGGGAGAGCCAAAAATATGGTTTACATCTATGAAATCTTTGTCTGAGGTGCTGAGCGATAAGAACCGGGAACTATTGCATATCATAGCTGAGTCAAAACCCGATTCGCTTCAGGCACTGGCCGAGAAGACTCATCGGCAACCCAGCAATTTGTCACGCACTTTGAAAACACTGGAACGCTATGGGTTTGTCGAGCTTAAAAAGAAAAGTAGGAAGATTGTACCAATAGCCAGGGCAACAGAGTTCACCATTCACGCAGCATGATCCAAAAAAACTGGGTTAGTAGATCAAGGGGCAGAGTACTTGATAGCATTAGATCACCCGCTCAACGCCTTAATCAGGTATCATTCGCCAGCTTCCCTTCTTAGCCAACAAAGATTGAATTCACGTGACAAAAACAGCCTTCTCATCACTACCCTTAAGCACTGAGACTTTAGCCAATATCGAATCACTGGACTACCAGGTAATGACGCCGATACAGGCACAGAGCCTGCCTGCTATTCTAAACGGTAAAGATTTGCTGGCACAGGCAAAAACGGGCAGCGGTAAAACAGCTGCATTTGCCATTGGCTTATTGCATAAACTTGAAGCACGAAGTTACCGAACCCAGGCACTGGTTCTTTGCCCGACACGCGAACTTGCTGACCAGGTAAGTAATGAAATTCGTCGCCTCGCGCGTGCGATACCCAACATCAAGATCATCACATTGTGTGGCGGTAAACCGATAGGACCTCAACTGGCCTCACTGGAACATCACCCGCATATCGTGGCCGGGACACCAGGTCGAGTTTTAAAGCATTTACAAAAGAAGTCCCTGAAACTGGATGGATTAAAAACGCTGGTGCTTGATGAGGCAGACCGCATGCTGGATATGGGTTTTCATGAAGACATCATGCGTATTATTGATAAGACGCCACGGCAAAGGCAAACCCTGCTATTTTCAGCAACCTACCCGAATAAAATAAAACAAATCAGTGATGCCATTCAGAACAGCCCTGTTGATGTTCGTGTGGAAACCTTGCATGAGCCTAATAAAATTAAACAGGTTTTCTATGAAATACAAAAAGGCCATAGAACAAAAACCTTAGTAAGCCTGCTACAACATTATCGTCCTGAATCCAGCCTGGTGTTTTGTAATCGGAGACAACAATGCCAGGA
>JBLYYR010000195.1:0-9838 GCA_048550195.1 Arenicellales bacterium | reverse complement strand
TGACCTGTTACAAACGGGACAGCACAGTCCAGCGGCAATGCCGCCTGTTGCTGGCTATAAACCATCAGGCCAACGTAGGGGCGGCGTGGTGAACGGCGGACGCGGGTCGGGGCGTCTCGTCAGACCGTTTTGCGTCAACCGCCAGAGGGCCTGATTGAATCGGTCGCCGCCGAAGAAGGGTTCGCCGTTGATGACCATTAGCGGTACGCCACCGTGGCCTGTTTCAGCCATGCCCGCGGCGTTGTCGATCCAGACCTGGTCGATTTCCTCGGGGTTTTTCCGGATGTAGGCGATCGCCTCGTCGTGGTCGAGACCGTCGACGCGATTCATGTACTCTTTCACGTAATTCGGCCAGTGCCCCTTGGCGGGATCGTCTGCGGCATTCGGGTTGGTGGGATGGACGACACCGCTCCAGATCAAATAGGAAACCTGGTTGATAAAATCGAGCGCTTTACCTTGCTGCTCGGCGTAGCAGGCCAGGCGGGTGAGCCAGAATATGTAGGGTTGCTTCTCCGGCGGATGGGTCGAAAGCCAGTTATCGGGACCCGGAACCTTGTCGCCAGGGTTCCAGACCTGCCAGACCGGGTCGGGCACCGGAAAATTGAAGGGAGTCCCGAGGTACTTTCCTTGACGCCGCGAATCCCAGGCCGAATCGGGAACCTTGTAGGGAAGGCTAAACAGGCCGCCGGCTTTGCCGCTGCCACCCTTGGTGGAGCGTACGGCCACCGGCAGCACTGGCCGGATGTTCACGTTGACATTGTAGTTGGAGTTCAGCCACACGAGACGGTTCAATGACAGGTAACTGTAGGGGCTGCGCATCGACCAGAAGACGTCCATTTCGAGCGGGTCGCTTTCCGTCACTATCTGCGTCCGCGGCGCGGGCACGCCCTTCTCCCTGGGCGGGTAGACATTGTCATCAAAGTGAGTCCATAGAAAAGCGTTTTGATTCATTTGCGGGTCATCCGTCACCGGCATCGGCGGCAGGTTCGGAACCACGGGATCATTAGGCCACGTCGTATCCAAGGAGGCATTCAGTTCGTCATACAGCTCGGGGGTGAGTTTCTTTTTCATCGTCTTTTCTCCTCTCAAAATGAGAATTGGCTAAATGGCCTGGCTAAACAGTTTCTGATTGAGCATTAACATTGATCATTAAAAAATATTCCTTTCAAAACACTGCCCGAAACCTGAGACTGTACACGGATGCACGATCAATTTCGCGGGTAAGTGCTGGATTGATGACGTACTGGTAGCTGAACGTTGTGTCCAGCCCGGTAAAAAAGGGAACTCGGTAAAAGGCTTCCAGGTTGTATTCACCGCGTGCCCCTTCTGCGCTTGCCTGCGCCCAGTTTGCGGCAAAACCAAGAAGATTGTTTTGTAGCCCGGCGGGACCGGGAGGATCGTAGAGCAGCAAATGCAGTGCGGCCTTTTATCATATTCAATGCACTAGTCGCTGCGGAAACCTGCGGCCTTGTGAGAACCATCGCAGAAGGGTTTTTTCTTCGACTCACCACAACGGCACAGGGCCACGCTGTCACCCTGCCAGGCCAGTCGCCCGCTGCCAGAGACCATGGAAAGATTACCCGACAGCAACAAGGGGCCATCAGGTAATGGCTTGACCTTGAGCGTGCCGCCACCTGCTTCCAGGCCCGGTCCTGTTTCACCCACTGCGCCGAAGTCCTTGAAGCCAGCCTCGTGGTGGGAGTTGTCACAGAAGGGTTTGTTTTTTGATTGCCCGCAGCGACACAGCGCGGCACGAAAAGCCACCCCGGTCATATCGTCTGCGGCACCTTCGATGGCCAGCTCACCGCTGAGATAGAGTGGTCCGTTATAGATAACATTAACGGTATTCTCCTCATCTGCCTGTTCCGATTTGCCGGACTTGTCGCTATAGGTCAGCGCCCCGCTTGGACATCGACCGCAAACCTCGGCGACTTCATCTGCTGTTGCCTTATCCGGCACGCACCAGGGCTGGCGACCAGTGGTGAACAGGTCACCCTCAGCATGCCCGCATTCGGCGATGTGAATACACAGGCGCCCGTCCCAGTGGACGTCAACCTGCTCGCCCGGGTAATCGAATATTTTTTTATCACTCATTGTCACATCCTCCTTGTCACTATAAATTATTACCCTCGAACAGTTGCATCACCGCCAGGGGCAAGAGTCAATGGGGGTCAGACTCATTGATTCTCTAAATACGCGGCCAGCTTATTCTCTTTCTTTGAAAGAGGTCAATCTTTATATATTCGCCATCCTGCACAGGGTTATGTTGGCTGCTAGTGTAGAAAACGATTTCTACCTGTTATTCACTAGAAAGGCAGTTGAACCTCTTTTGCCTTCTCCATTATCTCGATAGCGATCTCCAAATCAACCTGATCGGGATTCTCTGGTGATTGTACTTGTAGTTATTCATGGAATTCTGCCTGTTCCCAGGTCTGATGATTTCCATTTTCGTCTTGAACGTAAGCAGCCCAGGGAATGAATTTTGTAAGCGGGAAAACCTGTTCTTCTTCCGGTGAGATGTCTACATTCAGCCCCGATATAAAAAGTATTTTTTTTTGACCACGTCCCTCATGATGATGGCTAATATTACGTTTGTAAAAGAAAAAGTCGGGATTTAGCTTGTGCCCAACAGGCTCACCATCAGCTTTCTATCATCAATTCTGTTGCTCTTCTTCCATCCCATATTTTTTCAATTTTCGCCACAGCGAGACTCGGTCGATACCGAGAACCTTCGCTGCCCGTGTACGGTTCTGTCTGTTATGTTGCAATACATAACGAATGTAATCAGTCTCTCGTTCAGCCAACGTAGGTAAACGCCCTGCTGTCTCGCGAACCACATGCACTGCATACTCTGCAAAAGTGTCAGGCAAGTTATCCTGTGTTAATTTCCCTCCCTGAGACAGTGCTACACCACGCTCAATAATATTTTCAAGTTCACGTATATTCCCTGGATAGTCATAATCCACAAGCGCAGACATTGCAGCCGGTTCGATATCCTCTACAGTACGATTCATACGGGCGGCATGTTTATGCAGAAAATAGTATGCTAGCAATGGAATATCGTCACGGCGCTCCGCCAGAGGGGGAAGATGCAGTCCAACCACGTCAAGGCGATAATACAAATCCTGTCTAAAACGGCCTGCAGCAACCTCGTCGCGTAAGTCACGATGGGTCGCTGCAATTATACGAATATCTACCGGAGTCGCCTGGGTAGATCCAAGACGCTGCACTTCTCTTTCCTGTATGACTCTTAAAAGTTTCACCTGCATGCCAAGAGACATTTCAGCTATCTCATCTAAAAACAATGAGCCACCATTAGTCGCCTCGATCAATCCCTCATGTGCCTCACTAGCGCCGGTGTAGGCACCTTTCTCATGACCAAATAATTCATTGGCAAGCAGATCCTCCTGTAAGGCACCACAATTGAGTGCCTGGAAGTTTCTATCGCTTCTATTACTGTGGTCGTGGATATAACGGGCCAGCAGTTCCTTACCTGTTCCACTTTCCCCACTGATGAGAACATTAGTATCTGTCGGGGCAATTTGCCGGGCCGTTTCCAGCAGGCGCTTCATTATCGCGTCCTGGGTGATAATGGAAGACCCGCTGCGAATACTTGTCAGCTGCTCCTTTAGCTGTCGATTTTCCCGTTTCAGGTTGACCAGCTCCATCGCGTTGCGCACAACCTCACGCACCTCATCCAGCCGAAAGGGCTTGGCAATGTAATGAAATGCACCCGCTTTCATCGCTTCCACGGCAGAGTCCAGTGTTGCAAAACCGGTGATCAGTATGACGGCAGTTTCCGGATTCAGTTCCATGGCCCGGTGCAGAACGGACATGCCATCAACTTCTTCCATACGCAGGTCAGTTAACACGACTTCATATTGGTTTTTTTCCAGAGCCTCGATGGCACCCTTGCCGGAAGTTCTGGAGGTAATGTCATACCCTTCTTTTCGACATACATGCGCCAGATTCTCAACAGCAGTTGCTTCGTCATCGACAATCAGTATGCGCCCGGGATTTGATACAGACTCAGTCACACTATAATCCCTTTTCGGGTAGCAATATGATTACCTGGGTACCCTTATCAGGTAGAGATGTAATGGCAAGACAGCCATCATGCTCCCGAACAATTTCCTGCACGATAAAGAGTCCAAGGCCCACCCCGTGCCCCGGTTCGGAGGTGGTAAAAAATGGGTCCAGGATACTTTTAAGGTTTTCACTCGGTATGCCGGGACCATCATCTGCAACGAGTATCTCGATAAATTTACCATCGTAATCTGTAATGCATTTGAGATTGCCGGCTACCTCAGCACCATCGGGAATCATCGACACACCCCGGTCGCAGAGTATGGCACTTATTTTCACATGCACACCCTGGCCACCTGCATACAAAGCATTCTGGATAAGATTGATAAACAGCTGCTGAAGTCGCTGTTTGTCTATATCCAGTTTGAGATCATCGGCTACATTTAGAGTCAATTTCGCCGAATATTGCTGTAGCATCTTAGCGATAATGATCTCGGTCTCATTGATGACATCCAGCAGTTTAAAAGTCTGCTTCTGGAAGACGCGCTGGCTGCCAAAATCCAGCAGCGCTCGAACAATTTTTCTGCCACGCTCGGTTTCGCTGTCGATCTGTTTTAACCAGATATTGAGCTGGTCCTTATCTGCTTCATCCAGTTCCTCGATGAGCAGCTGGCAGGACGATGAAATATTGGACAATGGATTATTCAATTCATGTGCCACACCGGATGCAAGTATGCCTAGTGACGCCAGCTTATCGGATTGCATCATCCGCTTCTGACGAATCTCCAGTTCATTGAGCATACGGTTAAAGGCATCAGTCAGAGTGATGTATTCACGTTCATTTGAGGGGGGATTCAAGTGCTTGAATTTCCCTTTGGCAATAGGAATCAGGCTGGACTCCAGACGTTTTAGAGGAGTGACTGCTGCGCGCTTAAGCTTGAGACCGACGACATATATTATCAAGCCAATCAAAGACAGGCATATTAATAAAAACCATTTCGACTCCTGAACCGCGTCTTCCAGCATCTGGCGTTCTTTATTTGACAGTGATCCCACCGCGATAGTGATACTGTGCCCATGCTCCCTTATCTCGGATTGAATTTGCTTCCTGTCTTTATTGGCTGAAGCAAGCCAATGCCCAAGTACCTTTCGGTATGTAACCAGATCCCTGTTCAGAACCTCAGCTTCAGTCTTACTCAACATCTTGTTAAAGAAAGCGGCATTTTCATGCAGCAGTTTCAATGAGTCTGAAGCATGCTCATCTGCTTTAACGAGGGCATCAGGGTGCGTGTACAGAAAAAGATTTTTTTCTTCACGGCGCATTTCCAGAACTGAAGCATTCAGGTCAGCAACTACCTCACCTTTTGTCACCTGTCTCTCAAGGAACATCAGATCTAAAAAGGCAATGATGCCAAGCAACACAGTACCCACCACCAGAGTGATATAAGCACTGGTAATTTTACCTCGCAAACTACTCATAGAAAATCAAACACCATAACAAAACGCAACAATATGTTTCATATTGCAACAATTCTACCAGACTTACTCAGTCAGTGCATTCTATTAGCGATTCTAGTTTCATAAACCGTCAAACGTTACATTTTGCAACATTACTATTAACAAGGAGAAATAGTAATTACTTAAATAACAATAACTTACAGGACTTATATATCTTGGCACATTCATTGCAATATTAGAGATATCTAATAGTCGAGGTTCCACACAATGAAAAAACTAAGCAGTGATTTAAAACGTGCTCTGGTTGCCCTTGCCCACCAGGATGCCTGCGATTATTTATCCATGCACGAAAAAAATAGGGCCATCGGCTATAGCAACGATGCAGAAAAACAATCATTTAATTATCTCCACCTGGTATCAAATAGTTTTACTAAAAAACGTATTGCCATGATTAGTGATGGACGAGGATTGGGATCGCCTCTTGATTACGCTATTGATGCCTGCAAACGGCAAAACGCTGACATTGATCTGCTGCTTCATGGTGAGTTTGATACAGCAGGAATCTCTGTCATAGAAAGCCATATTCGTGATGCAGGGATTCAATGCCAACGCATCCAGCTTGCGGCGAACAGCATTGACAATATCCTCGAATACATCTCCATGCACCCCTCTCTGATTTTTGTGGTTGGGTTGCCGAACGATTCCATTGCGAAGGTGCTAATGGAAGAAATAATACCCAGCCCTGATTGCCATATCGCCATTCCATTAGTACTTATTGATGGAAAGAAATCGGATAAACCAGGTAAACAGACTGCAGCATAGGGCTTGCATGCACGCCGCAAAAATTAACTAAACACAATTTAGAGAGAGCACGTAAGAATGAATACACTTGCAGACGAAGAACAGACTATCGCAAGGCCAGGTATAATCAGCCGAAAACAGATTATTGCTGCGCTAATATTTGTAGCTTTTGCCGTATATTTTGCCACCCTGGTACCAACGGTTGAAATTGCCTGGGTCAGTGCAATTTTAATATTAACTATCTACCTGTTTGTATTTGAAGTCGTCGGCGTCGATGTTGCTGCGACTTCTGTTATGGTGCTGCTGGGATTGACCACGTTGTTTGCCCCATTGATGGGGCTGGAACAGGGGTTGGTGGATAATAAACATCTGTTTGATGGCTTCGCATCCAATGCAGTGATGTCTATTATTGCCGTGATGATCATCGGTGCCGGTTTGGATAAAACCGGCATCATGAGTAAGGTAGCCGCCTTCATCCTGAAGGTAGGGGGTACTACCGAGGGGCGTATCATCCCTATTATTTCTGCCACCGTAGGGTTTATCTCTTCGTTTATGCAGAACGTCGGCGCCGCTGCACTGTTCCTGCCCGTTGTTTCCCGAATCTCGGCCCGTTCCGGTCTTCCCATGTCGCGCTTGCTGATGCCAATGGGTTTTACTGCCATCCTTGGCGGAACCATGACCATGGTTGGCTCTAGTCCACTGATTCTATTAAATGATCTGATTCTCACCTCCAATAAAGCATTGCCTGCAGAGCAACAGATGGAGGCATGGAGCCTCTTTTCAGTGACTCCGGTAGGCCTGGCATTGATCATTACCGGCATCCTCTATTTCGTCATAGCAGGGCGTTTTGTATTACCAAAGACCGAAAGCGAAAGCAGCACCATCGGTTCTGATCCCATGACCTACTTCCATGATGTTTATGGTGTTGATTATTCACTGTCAGAGCTGGTTGTACCCGATGGCAGTGCGTTGATCGGCAATTATCTGGATGATGTTGAAACAAGCTATCGAGTGCGTGTTATTGCCTTCAAACGTTCCGGAGAAGAATCCCGTATGGGTCCAGGTGCCATTGCTCGCGACACCGAGGTCCAGGCAGGTATGGTTCTTGGCGTAGTGGCCGACCCGTTTGACCTTGCCCATTTTGTAGAAAAATACAGCCTGAAGATTCGCAAAGAGCTACGCACTTTTTCTGATTCACTGGCTCATGCTAAATCAGGAATTGCTGAAGTAGTAATCCCGCCAGGCTCCGGTCTTATCGGTAAGAGCGCTCGCGATGTCTGGATGCGTAAGACTTACGGTATCGCCATGATAGGCCTGCATCGCGATGGTAAAACCATGCGCGAGGGTGATGATATCCGCAGCCTGCCCTTTCACGCCGGTGATACACTTGTGGTACACACCGCCTGGAACGTACTGGAAAGGCTCGAAAAAGATCGTGATTTTGTAGTCGTTACCACCGAATATCCTCGCGAGGAAGAGGTGCGACCACACAAAGTAATACCGGCTCTGATTGCTTTCACCATTGCATTATCGATGGTTCTTTTCACGGATATCCGTCTTTCTGTCGCCTTGTTGACAGGCGCTATGGGCATGGTTTTATCGGGCGTATTGAGTATCGAAGAAGCTTACCAGTCGGTGAGCTGGAAGACGGTATTCCTGCTGGCCTCACTGATCCCGCTGGGATTAGCTGTAGAAACGACAGGTACAGCTAAGTGGATCGCCGACCAGGTTCTGTTGGTGGTAGGCCATATGCCAATCTGGGTAATTCAGGCCGCCGTGGCAATACTGGCCACTTTCTTTACTCTGGTGATGTCCAATGTTGGTGCCACCGTGCTGCTGGTACCACTGGCTGTCAACATCGCTATTGGTGCAGGGGCCAATCCTGCGGTATTTGCATTAACTGTGGCGATAGCGACGTCCAACTCCTTCCTGATCCCGACACACCAGGTGAATGCCCTGATCATGGGTCCCGGGGGATACAGGGTGACAGACTTCATGAAGGCGGGTGGCATCATGACAGTACTGTTCCTGGTTATCATGATGATCATGATGAATCTGGTATTTTAAGGATATATGCCGGCATGAAAATTCAAACCAGTAAAATGAAATTTGTAGCAGCCTTGCTTATATCAATACTTCCGGGCTCAGCAATGGCTGCAGAACATGCCGCTGACCATCTTGAGTTGACCTCGCACTGGGTAGGCTTTGCCTCTTTAGGACTATTTTTTATTGCCTATCTATTCGTGATGGCAGAGGAATTCACTCATCTGCGTAAATCAAAACCGGTCATCCTCGCCGCAGGCATTATCTGGGGCATCATCGGCTGGACCTATACCAGTCATGGCATGGGTCATGTTGCGGAACAAGCTGTCAGGCACAACCTGCTTGAGTATGCTGAACTGATGCTGTTCCTGCTAGTGGCTATGACCTATATCAATGCGATGGAGGAACGACGGGTATTTGATGCCTTGCGCGCCTGGCTGATCCGCAGTGGCTTTGGCTTTCGTTCTTTATTCTGGATTACCGGCATACTGGCATTTTTTATCTCACCCGTTGCCGACAACCTGACCACAGCGCTGCTGATGTGCGCCGTGGTGCTGGCAGTCGGCGGTGATAACAGCCGCTTTGTCACCCTCGCCTGCATTAATATCGTCGTGGGTGCCAATGCCGGTGGGGCCTTCTCACCCTTTGGCGACATCACCACCCTGATGGTATGGCAGAAAGGTATCGTAGAATTCTGGACCTTTTTCAACCTGTTTATCCCTGCGGCAGTCAACTTTCTGGTGCCGGCAGCGATCATGCATTTCGCCGTTCCAAATATTAAACCGGATGCATTGGAAGAACAGGTACAAATGCAGAGAGGTGCGCGCAGGATCATCGTGCTGTTTCTCGCCACTATTGCTACCGCCGTTTCATTCCACAACTTTCTTACCCTGCCGCCGGTGATCGGCATGTTGACAGGCCTGGGATATCTGCAGTTATTTGGCTACTACCTGAAGAAAACCGCTCACCGGGATCGTCATGGAATACCGGATGATTCTGAACACGTTGGTCAGATGGGCTCTCCGGTTGCTTTCGACGTCTTCTCGCCTGTCGCCAGGGCAGAATGGGATACCCTGTTCTTTTTCTACGGCGTCGTTCTCTGTGTCGGTGGACTCGGGTTTATTGGTTATCTGAGTATGGCTTCCGAGATGATGTACGCAGGCTGGGGAGCAACCTATGCCAACGTAGCCATAGGTGTCATATCTGCCGTTGTTGATAACATCCCCGTTATGTTTGCGGTCCTCACTATGAATCCCGACATGTCAACAGGGCAATGGTTGCTGGTAACACTTACCGCAGGCGTCGGCGGCTCACTGCTCTCAGTAGGCTCTGCGGCAGGTGTTGCACTTATGGGGCAAGCGAGGGGTAAATATACATTCTTTGGCCACCTCAAATGGACCCCGGCAATTGCAGCCGGCTATGTCGCCAGTATCCTGACGCATATGGCTGTCAACAGCGCCTATTTCACGGCAGGTTGATCATGCGTTAAAAACGAGCCACACTAAGACTC
>JBLYYR010000194.1:0-6856 GCA_048550195.1 Arenicellales bacterium | reverse complement strand
TCCTGCCTGACTAGTTTTAGTTTATACCAGCTCTATTAATTTGTAATAATAACCATGAAAATCACTGAAATACAAATATATCTCAAAAATCTTTATTTTTATCAATTATTTACTGCAAACTGGATACTGTTATAAATCTAGTGATATATTAAATACAAGTACAGGCAAATGACTTGCCTGGTTAATATCAGCTAACGGAGTAGCGCGATGAATGACCTTCAGGTTTCCAGATTCTGGGACAATTACATAGCAAAAGTTAATCAACGCGGCGTTAAACCAAAAGTTGTACGATGGTATGTACGCCATGCAGAACAGTACATAAATAAACACCCCGAAGAAAGACTAATAAACCATACCCCACAGGTTGTAGAAGCCTATATTTCTGATATGGGTCGAAACTCTCATCATCAGGACTGGCAATTACAGCAGCTCATCACTTCGCTACAAATATTGTTTAGCGACATGCTCAAGCTTGAATGGGCGAAATCATTTCATTGGGAGGATTTGAAGCTTCAGGCTGCATCAATCTCAGATAGTCATCCTACTCTTGCTCGTGAAACCGACACGATTGATGTCAAAGAAATTACCAACAGCTTATTTGTAAAAAATTACAAGAATGGTGAGTTCAAGAAGATATTCTCTCTCTATCCACAACTGATACACTCACTCATTAAAGAAATACGCCTCAGACACTACTCAATTCGTACTGAGCACACTTACCTCGAATGGCTTTTACGCTATGTTAAATTCCATTCATTAAAAAACCCGTCTGATTTGGATAATCGAGCTATTTCTGAATTTCTCGAATACCTGGTTATTAACAGACAGGTTTCTTCCAGTACACAGTCACAGGCACTCAATGCTTTAATCTTCTTCTATAAACATGTGTTACACAAAGAATTTACTGACTCCATCGAATTTACCCGCTCTAAAAAACCACGACGACTACCTGTAGTGCTGTCCCGAAGTGAAGTCAAAATTCTATTCAAAAATATGGAAAGTCGTAGCCATCGTTTAATGGCTAATTTGTTGTATGGCTGTGGAATGCGGCAAATGGAGTGTATCCGGTTACGCATACTAGATGTTGATTTTGATTATCAGCAAATTTTAATTCGGGAGGCAAAAGGTAAGAAAGACCGTGTCGTGCCGATTCCTCAAAAATTAATAAACGAATTAAAATACCAGATATCAAACACCACACATTTACATGATGACGATTTAGCCCAGAACATTGGACAGGTATACCTTCCACAGGCTTTATCTCGTAAATACTCTACTGCTGGCAACAAATTACGCTGGCAATATGTATTTCCTTCTCTCGTCGTATCAAAAGACCCTGGTACCGGCGTTTTTCGTCGGCATCACATCCATGAAAGTAGTTTGCACCGCCACATTAAATCATCTGTAGAAAAAGCCAAAATTAATAAAAAAGTGAGTTGCCACACATTACGTCATTCCTTCGCAACTCATTTACTCGAAAATGGCTATGACATACGTACTGTACAGGAACTACTTGGGCACTCCGATGTGTCAACGACGATGATATATACCCACGTACTAAATAAACCAGGCGTTACAGTCACCAGTCCTTTTGATATGCTTTAACAACAATAATTACTGAATTAAATATTAATGAAATTATTTCGGGTCAGATCACAGATAATGCTTATATTAGTGATAACTACTGAACCTAATTTCATAACTAGTCTATTCTTTGCTCTTGCCGTTGACTCACCCTCCCGTTCAGGCTTGCCGAGAAGCACAGGATGAGCTGGGGTTTCGGGGTGTGCTTGTCTGAGCGCAGCGAGTTCACACCCCGCCAGCTCATACGAGCATCGCAGGGAACCCATATAGCTTTTTATATGGGCAAGCATGCGGGTGCTCTTTCTTTTGGTTACTTTTCTTTGAGCAAGCAAAGAAAAGCCACTCGCCCTTGAAGGGCGAAAAGCATGGATTAATTCAAGTAAGAGAATGAAAAAGAAAATACCCCAACCATTATGAACACTTACTCTCCCCACAATTCAAACAAGTCATACACCCATCCATCTTAATCACCGCCTTGGTATGACATTTCGGACATAACTGAGCATCCGGTGGGAAATCACTGACCTCCTGTTCTTCAGATGACTGAGCATCATCTGCCTTGCTTTCTGCCTCACCTGTTATGGAATCGTACTCGGCGCGCTTGGCCTGCAGGTGTTCACGCACGCAATCGTCCAACTCATCTGCCTTGATCATACCAATTACTTTCATGTGGCATTCGATGGCATCACCGATTTCAGCCACCAGCGAAGGCATGTATTTGCCACCTTTTTTGAAGTAGCCACCGCGCGGGTCGAAGACACTGTGTAATTCTTCAACCAGGAAAGTCGCATCCCCTCCCTTCCTGAACACTGCCGAGATAATTCTTGTTAAGGCAACAATCCACTGAAAATGGTCCATGTTTTTCGAATTAATAAAAATCTCGAATGGACGACGGCGCTCATGTTCTGTGCCCTGGTTAAGGATAATATCGTTGATCGTCACATACAGAGCATGTTCGGATAAGGGGGTCTTGATTTTGTAGGTTGAACCAACCAGCATTTCGGGCCGCTGTAATTTTTCATGCATGTGAACAACGTTGGCAGAAATATCCTGCCCATCCTCTACAAAACTAGAACTCTCTGTGCTATCAAGCTCATCTTTGTCTGCTGATTTATCTGCAACGGCATAACCTACAATCTTTTTTTCAATCTTTACTGACATGTTTTTTCCCTGTCTTTAGTCTTTAGTCAATTTATTTCAAAACTTTCCGTAATAACCCTCTTTCATCGCATCATACAAATTCGCTGCAGTGTGGGTTTCACCATCGTATTCAACTTCTTCATTGCCCTTTAATTCGACTACTTCACCATCATCCAGTTCAAAGTGATAAAGGGTATTTTCCAGATCCTCTTCTTTCACCAGCACGCCCTGGAAGGCCTCCGGGTTAAAGCGGAAGGTAGTACAACCCTTGAGGCCCTTCTCATGGGCGTACAGATAAATATCCTCGAAGTCCTTGAATGGAAAATCTGTCGGGACATTAGCAGTTTTTGAAATTGATGAATCGACCCACTTTTGAGCGGCTGCCTGTACATCGACATGCTCTTTCGGAGTGATGTCATCGGCCGAGACAAAATAGTCCGGCAGGCTGTTTGCTTCATCCTTAGCCATCGCCGAGGCATTGGCGTTGATTAATTCACGATAGGCCAGCAATTCATAGGAAAACACATCTATCTTTTCCTTGCTCTTTTTTCCTTCACGAATAACGTTGCGGCTGTACTGATGTGCAAAAGAAGGCTCGATACCGTTACTGGCATTATTGCCTAATGACAGGCTGATCGTGCCCGTCGGCGCAATCGAGCTATGGTGGGTAAAACGTGCACCTGTCTCGGCAATGCGGTCAGTCAGTGACTGATCAAATTGCTGCATGTAACGGCTGTATCTTGCCAGCAGAACACGGCCGGTTATCTTATCTCCAACACTGTAGCCATCCTTCTTCATTTCGGGACGCATATTCAGCATCTTGGCAGTAACTTCATAGTTTTCACTAAGTATCGGGGCCATGCCTTTTTCTTTAGCCAGTTCGATGCCAGTTTCCCAGCCGACCTCTGCCATTTCCCGTGCTACACGTTCTGTAAATTCCAGACACTCGTCACTGCCGTAGCGCATGCGCAACATGGTGCTGCTGGAGCCGAGTCCCAGAAAGCCCATTCCATGACGACGTTTACTATGGATTTCTTTGCGTTGCTCTTCCAGTGGCAGGCCATTAATTTCCACGACGTTATCGAGCATGCGGGTAAACACAGCCACCACTTCGCGAAAACGCGGCCAGTCAAATGAGGCCTCGGCAGTAAACGCATTATCGACAAAGCGAGTCAAATTGATAGAGCCCAGCAGGCAACTGCCATACTGTGGCAAAGGCTGCTCACCACAGGGATTAGTCGCTCTAATGTCTTCACAGAACCAGTTGTTGTTCATCTCATTAATGCGATCAATAAGAATAAATCCGGGTTCAGCAAAATCGTAGGTCGATGACATGATCATGTCCCATAACCGCCGAGCGTGGATTGTTTCGTAAACACGGCAGGCAACCTGGTTCAGGTCATTGCTGGTATAACCATTGG
Source organism: Arenicellales bacterium (assembly GCA_048550195.1). Taxonomy (GTDB): domain Bacteria; phylum Pseudomonadota; class Gammaproteobacteria; order BMS3Bbin11; family BMS3Bbin11; genus BMS3Bbin11. Next base: position 2,711 of record JBLYYR010000194.1, on the reverse strand, counting down.
TGGTTGGCCAGTGACGCCATACTATCTGTATATCCTTGTCTTCAATTTCTTGTTCGGATGCCGGAAAAACCAGATCCCAGTCGCCATCATCTCTGACCGCCTGAACAAAATCATCGGTGATCAGGCAGGAAAGATTAAACTGTCGCAGGCGGCCGTCTTCGCGCTTGGCGCGGATGAATTCTCGTATATCAGGATGTGAAATATCGAATGTGCCCATCTGTGCACCACGGCGCCCGCCTGCAGATGAAACGGTGAAACACATGGCATCAAAAATATCCATGAAGGAAAGTGGACCGGAGGTATAAGCGCCAGCACCACTAACAAAAGCCCCTTTGGGTCGCAGAGTTGAAAACTCATAACCGATTCCACAACCTGCCTTTAGTGTCAGTCCCGCCTTGTGTACCGAAGTCAATATACCGTCCATCGAATCAGGTACCACACCGGCAACCGTACAGTTAATCGTACTGGTTGCTGGTTTGTGCGCCTGGGCGCCGGCATTAGAAATAATACGGCCCGCAGGGATCGCACCATTTTCCAGCGCCCATAGAAACCGCTCGTAATACTTCTCGCGTTTGGCGTCATCGACTTCGACATCTGCCAATGCTCGCGCCACGCGATTGAAGGTTTCATGTATATTTGCATCGACGGCATCACCATTCATTGTTTTGAGGCGATATTTCTTATCCCAGATATCTTCTGACGCGGGTTGCAAGGCTGGTTGCTTATTATTATCAGACTGGTCTTTCAGGTTTACGACGCTCATACTTCTCCTCTCATTCAGGTTCATAACAACGGCATAGCTACCGCACATATGACCATATATTGTTATATTATGTTATCATTGACACTACATATTGTGGTTGTGAGAGTAACGCTGAAATTGGCTTTCGTCAACACAATATACGGTTTTTTTTATTTTAACTGTATTTTTTAAATTTGCATGCGAGAAAACAAGACTTCTGCAGCCAAAATAACCGATAATCAAAATTTCCGCCAAACCCTTCAGACCAACTCCCTGATACCAATGATATACGGACACCGCATCAAACAGATAGTCATTTTTCTCACTTGCCTTCTTCTCGCCGGCTGTCAGTCTGCGGTATACATGATGCCGGCGCCGGTCGCCATTAAATCAGGGAAACATGACCCCTTCGCCACCACGCCGGAAAGTGAAAGAAGCAGTACCATAGGTGTCGGTTATGCGACGAATCGCTTACCCGTAGGTGCAAAGCAAAGCCGATTTTATACGCGTGACTTTGATCAGGATATTCGTATGGGAGTAGTAGACGTACAGATTGGCGACGGAGATCAAAGCTGGGAGGAAATCCACAAGCTCTCTATCGAAGGTGCTGAAAAACATGAATCACTACTGAGCCTGCAACAGACATCGGAACAGGGTGTGCTTAAAGAAGATGATTCACTGGAAACCCTGATGCCTGAACTAGAGGATTTATTTTCACGTTTCAACCGGGCGATTGCAGAGAGTGCGACAAAAGATATTACTATTTATGTCCACGGCGCCAACAACAATTTTTCCCGCACCGCTTCGCAGGCTGCTCAATACAGGCATTTTACCGGCCGCAAAGTCATCGTCGTCCTTTACTCCTGGCCATCGGCTGAGAGCATTCTTCGATACGGCACGGATGTCCGTCATATCATGGAAACGGTACCCACATTTGTGCGCTTTGTGAAACTGCTGGCAAAGCATACCAATGCACGCAAAATCAACATCCTCGCCTACAGTGCCGGTGCTACCCTGACGACCAAATCACTGGCAGTACTCGGTCGTGACAGCTCTGAGCCAGATCGAGAATCCTACCGGCAATCACTGCGGCTGGGCGCCATCTACTTTGCCGCACCGGATACAGACTTTGACGAGTTTGTTGAAGAATACCGCAGTTATCAGGATATCGTTGATAATGTAACGATGACCATGAACCAGTACGATAGCGTACTCGGGATTGCTATGGCAGAACACCGCTCACAAAACGAAGGTATCCTGAACGTTACCAATCAGCCACGCAGCGGTAAATCCCGGCTGGGAAAACCGGATATTGATGATCTCACCGAAGAGCAGGCAAACTGGATTCTGGAACAAACGCAGACAGCAAATTTCACTGTCATCGACATTGACCCGACCACCATTCCAGGCATGGCCAAAGGCTCACATGATTACTGGTACCAGAGCCCCTGGGTAAGCACTGATGCCCTGCTGGATCTCAATTTTCATGCCTCACCTGAGGACCGAGGACTGGTGAGCGTTGAGACGATGAGGGGTGCCAGGATATGGTACTTCCCGGCTGATTATGAAACACGTGTTGACGCGGCTTTAGATAGGTTAAGTGAAAAATTTCAGTAATATAGCAAAAACCTTTGTCGATCCTGTTCCGTTAGACAGATCAGTGATCTATTGTTTTTTGCTTTCTACCCTTTTCTGAAACAAAAACTTAAAATTTATCCTGTCCAGACCAGCCATGAAACACAAATTGAGCCAGCTTATAAATTAATAATATCTCATCTCCTGCAGGCTCCGTACATCATTTAGCCGCTACCGATTCCTTAAGCGGGTGATCAAATTTTCCTTTTTTTAGAAAATGTAGCGTTTGCCGGATCACCTCTTCCTGCTTCATTATGCTGATATGGGTATAGGGTAAAACGATAAAATCACTCATACCCTCGACTTTCGCATGATCTACCGACACCTTGCCGTC
>JBLYYR010000193.1:0-5115 GCA_048550195.1 Arenicellales bacterium | reverse complement strand
GCGACTTCGCATTTGCGATATGGGACAAACCAAAACGGCAACTTTTCTGTGCCAGAGATATCCTGGGGCTGAAACCCTTCCACTATGCATTTGATCAGAAGCGATTTGTGTTTGGTTCAGACCTGCGTCAGGTAGCTGCCTGCCCGGGAGTAGACTTGGCTCCGAACGAAGCCATTATGGCGGAATATCTCGCTAATAACATCACCTCGAGATCGGGAACCCTTCATCGCGGCATAAGCAGATTGCCAGCCGCGCACTACATGATCGTAAAGCCGTCCGGGTTAACCCTGGAAAAATACTGGGATATCGATACTGATAATATCCTGAGATATTCGTCGGATCAGGAATATGCAGATCATTTTCTTTCGATTTTCCAGAAATGCATCACATCACGTATAGACGTTAACAGGAAGGTTGGAGTTTTTCTTAGTGGTGGTATGGATTCTTCCTGTGTCGCCGCAATGGCAAGTAAAATACTGAGAGGACAGAAAGAGAAGCACGCACTCTATTCAGCATCATTACTCTTTGATGGGCTGTCCTGTGATGAGACGCCTCAGATCAGACAAGCAATCGACACGTGGAATACAAAACCACTGATACAGCAGTTCAATGCACCGGTTCCGGGATATTTTCAAGCTTTGGTGGATGAATGGCAGGACTTTCCAGACTATCCAAACCTGACTGCTTATCAATCACTAGAGTCAGAGGCATCTGGAAAAGGTGTTGATATTTGGCTTTCTGGTTCGGGCGCAGATGACTGGCTAGATATCTGGGATGCTGGATATCCGGATATGATACGTGAGATAGCTCTTGATGCCATGCAGCAACATTTTCAGACTATAAATCGGCAGTATGGCCTGAGATATGCCAGCAAGAATGCTATTAAACAATGCATGTTGGGTGTACTGCCTAATTCAACTTTAGAGATCTACAGGCGAATACGTCGATCGCCGAGTAAATCTGTGCCAATGTGGCTAGATAAGGAATTCGCCACACGTGTGGGGCTTGCAACGCTTACAAAGACGAATAGACAAAAGGCATTCAGATATCATGGCCAGCGAAACTTGTATGACTGGCTGCAACACGGGTATTTAAGTCACTTTATCGAGGCCGAAGAGCGGGTATCAACCCGGGAGGGTATAGAATCACGTATGCCGTTCTATGACAGGCGCATCATTGAGTTCGGATTTTCCTTACCACCTGACTACAAATGGGGCCGTTCTGATAGAAAACCGGTGATTCGCCATGCGTTAAAGAAAATGCAGAGAGGAAATCAGTCACAGGGCTTCTCTCGAGCAGAGGGCTCTCCCATGTACCTGGCCGCACTGGAATCATTGGGTGGTCTCCATTTTTTCAGGCATCTGAAAATCGCTGAATATGGCTTTATTGACGCATCCAAGGTAGAGTATATATATGAGCGTATGCAGTCTTTGCATACTGCCGATGATATACGATACGCCAACCTCACCAGACCACTCTGGATGATTGCGGGAATAGAGCTTTGGTATAATCGCTGTGTGAATTAACCAACATATAACAGAAATTGAGATGAAAAAACACACCAAGAATTTGAAGCCTGGTATTGCATCCAAAAATACATATAACACGCCAATATTGAGTAGGTACGGAAATATTTCTACACAGACACATGGGACAAGCAATAAAACCAACGATCCTATGGGGTCTGGCACTACTGGTGGAAAATCAGGCTTCTGATCTACCTCAGGGTTGACCACCGATGCCGTTTTATTCTGTAGCATATGGGTTACGGCTGAGAAGCTCGACCGAACTGCCAGGACTGGTCACTGCAACGCCAGACGAGCATTACGATGTCGATATCACGCTAGGGTCGTTATCCGGATTTCCAACTTCTCATTCGAGCGAAGTCTGGTTTCAAAGCCCCGAGAGGGATTCTGCGAACAAACCACTTATTACAATAGATTTTCTTTCCGAGACCCAGAGCTACCATCTCAAGTTCAATGATGGTATCGAATTCATTGTAGATAAAACTGGAACGAGTGTTTCGGGAATATGGCCTGATCATATGGACCTTACCGATTGTGTCGCAAACCTTACCGGTCCAGTGCTGGGTTTTATATTACGCCTGCGAGGACGAAGTTGTTTACATGCGAGCTGTGTCCTGATGAATGGACAAGCAATCGCCATAGCCGGTAGTCAGGGAGCAGGGAAATCGACCACAGCAGGGATGCTCAATGAATTGGGGTATCCTGCGATCACTGATGACATCCTGGTCACAGAGGCCCTGGTGACGGGATGCCAGGTAACACCAGGCTACCCGCAGCTACGCCTTTGGCCAGACTCGACTCGGGGGATATTTGGTTCCACTGAAGCCCTGACCCGATTGACGCCAGACTGGGACAAGAGGGTGCTGCCTTTGAATACTCAATACCTTCCAGATAAACGTACAGGCTATCCCTTGCAGGCTATCTTCTTTCTGCAACCCAGGCAGGCAACTCTCCGGCCTGAAATCATACGGTTGCGTCAAAAAGATACGTTGCTAAATCTGTTGGCCAATGCTTATGCCGCTCGAATACTGACAAACAGAATGAAAACAACTGATCTGAAAGTATTTTCAGGGATTGCGAGACAGGTGGCAGGTTACAAATTGATCCCACAGGACAAGTTTACTAACCTGGGCAGGCTTTGTGATAGCCTGATAGAAACCGTTTTATTGGACAAGGCTGAATCTGCCTGATAGAGCTATAAACATGAGTAAATCTTCCACTGGTTACAGCCTGAAAGAATATTGCCAGATGTTCGCTGATACGCCTCGCATGGAAGCCTATTTTCAGGCTTTAAAAAAATTTATCACCCCGGAAAGTGTAGTGGTGGACATCGGTTCTGGGCCAGGTATATTCTCGCTTCTGGCATGCGAACTCGGCGCAAAAAAAGTATATGCCATAGAGCCGGATATCAGCATCCTGCCTGCACAAAACCTCGCACGTCTAAATGGTTACGGTGATCGAATCGAATGCATCAGAGATATCTCAACGCAGATTGAACTGCATGAGCAGGCTGATATCATTATCTCGGACCTGCGCGGCGTGCTGCCACTGTTTGAACAGCACATCCCCTCTATCATTGATGCACGGGAGCGATTCCTGGCACCGGGTGGTAATATGATCCCGCAGTCTGATAGCCTTTGGATTTCAGTGATGGAATCGCCTGACCAATATGAGTGCTGTGTTACTCCCTGGCAGGGTAATGATTATGGGCTGGACTTATCCTCTCTTAAGCACTTGCTGGAGAACACTTTACACAAGATACGGCCACCAGAGGGCAGCTTGCTGGCAGAACCCACTCATTTATACAAGATTGACTACAAAACGGTAACTCATTCTGGATTTCAGCAAAAGCGTGTGCTGAATATCCAACGGGATGGAGTTGGACATGGCCTGATGATTTGGTTTGATTGCACGACGTGTGATGGAGAGCACTTTTCTAATTCCCCCAATATGGATGAACTGGTCTACGGTGTTGGTTATTTACCCTGGACGGAGGCCGTGAAATTTGTAGCTGGCGATCAATTGACAGTAGATATCGGCAGCCATCTAATTGAATCTAACTACATCTGGACCTGGCAGACTCAGCTCCCAACCAGTAACCACAGTGGGGAAAAGACATTCAGCCAGACTTCGTTTAATGGTGAAATTCTGGATATCGATAGACTGCGAAAAACAAAGGATAATTATATTCCCAAATTAACGGATTCCGGTGAGGCAGAGCTCATGGTTCTAAACCAGATAAAACAAACATTTCCATTGGGTCATATAGCACATAATCTTCAGCACGATTTCCCCGATCAGTTTCCATCCTACACAAAAGCATTAAGTTATGTTGGAGACCTTTCCACACGCTTTAGTGCTTAACTTTGAAAATAAGTTATCCCACTCCCCTCGTTTATGCTAACCCTGGTTTACCTTAACGCCCTTTAAATACACGGGACAGGTCTTGCATTAAAGCTTCATTCTTATTGCTTAAAAAGGTCGGCGAACATTCGGGGTCAGGTCTATATTTTATACTTTTTCCTCAGTAAACTCTCTCTCCCATGGCAAGACCCCTACGCATAGAATTCCCCGGTGCCCTTTATCACGTCACTTCACGCGGTGACCGGAAGGAGGATATCTATGATGATGACAAAGACCGCTATTTATTTCTTTCTACTCTGGAAAAGGTCATCAAACAATATAACTGGCGATGCTATGCCTATTGCATGATGACAAATCACTACCACCTGATCATCGAAACTCCAGACGGCAACCTGTCCAGCGGCATGAGGCAGCTTAACGGAGTTTTTACTCAGGCATCCAACCGCCGCCATCAACGAACTGGACACCTCCTGCAGGGGCGCTACAAGGCGATTCTTGTTGAGAAAGATGCTTACCTGCTTGAATTATCTCGCTACGTGGTATTGAACCCGGTTCGTGCGGGAATGGTGGGGACTGCGTCAGACTGGGCATGGAGTAGTTATCGTGCGACAGCTGGCCTATACGCCATGCCTGACTGGTTGTTGGCTAATTACTTGTTGTCGCAATTTTCTAACAGGCGAAAAGAATCACTTAAACGCTATACTCAGTTTGTTGAAGGTGGTGTTCATGAAGAATCGCCGTGGAAAAAAATTAGGGCGCAGATCTATCTCGGTGGCGAATCGTTTGTAGAAGAAATGCAATCCCGAATTGAGACTCTCTCAGAAAACGTAGATATCCCCCTGGCTCAAATGCGACCACCTGCTCCCCCACTTGAAGAAATTGCCAGACAATATACAAGCCGAAACGAAGCCATTGCTGCAGCCTACGCAACAGGGTGCTATTCTTACAAGGAAATCGGCAGCTGCTTTAATTTGCATTTTACGACGATTGCTAAAATAGTGCGCGAACAGAAAGACTAAAAGTATAAAATATAGACCTGACCCCGATGATTTTGCAGAATACCTCACCACCTACGCTACGGGAAGACCTTTATACCTCCTGTATGCATGCCCTGGATGATGTGGGCTGGGAGCATGGTTTTTCGTTTACTGCCTATGGTTTTAAGCTCGGGCTGCGTGCTGAAGATGTTGAATTGCTCAAACACCTGCGCAATCATCTTCCCCTC
>JBLYYR010000192.1:0-3068 GCA_048550195.1 Arenicellales bacterium | reverse complement strand
GACAGGTGTCATCGAAGGGAATGCAATTAATGGAAGCTATCTCTATACAAAAAAAGGATGGTTCTTATTTGGAGATACCACGAAAAAGAAGCATTTTAAAGGAAGCTTGAAAGTAAAGTAAGAGGCCTTAGTGCAGGAGCCAGTTCAGGGTGTTTGGCACTGCTGATGAGAAACATTTAGATATCCTCTGGAGGTAATTTTTTAAAGTAATGATAACAAATTTGTGCAAGGGCGAAAGTGTTCGACACAAGGCGAGAGCCGAATGGGGTGTCGGTAAGATTATTGAGGTGGATACATACGGGACTATCAAAGTAATATTTGAGGGCAATGAAGAATTATGGATAGCTCAAGGAATGAAATATCTTGTAAAAGTGCTTTAAGATAGAAAATATGACACCTTACGATTCAGAGATATTAGTGCTCAAGATATAATTGATTTTGATACATTATCTCTGTTTATCTTTCCTACCATAAGCGAATAACTAGAGATAGATGGCGTGTTTTGTCGTGATTATATCGAGGGAGCGGCGTCATCATCTTCACCGAGTGACAACATGTACATTTTAAAACCGGTTGAGGCACAGCGCAGGTATCTTGACGAGTTGGCTGAAGCTTTCCCTGAGTGGTTCAAGCCAGAACCAGACGACTATGACCGTAAGGTTATGATTACCATTGAACGAGCTGATTCTTATGTGAAGGTAGAGATTGTGAGTTTACCGCCGAGACTTCCAGTGGTGATCAAGCCCGGTGGTATTGTCCTCGTTGAAGGCCAAGGGGTTGAGTCAGGCGAGAAAAAGATTCTGGTTCACTCCATCGTATCTGACCTGATTGCAGCCATTGACGTAATATCTCCTCGTGACAAAGAGTTCATCGCTTTTCACCCTACGGCCCAGCAGCAACAGTGATGCACTCCCTTAAAGATAAACAGACATATCAGGAAGAATCCTGAAATTCCCAAAGTTGACTTTTCCTACCACAGTCTTTAATTATTGCCCGTTGTTCAAGAGGTTTTCATGACCGGTTATAACACTGATAAAGAAGTTTCCAAGCTCGATCCGAATGGTCCGGACTACGTTATATTTGCTAAGGCTTTGAGGAAGTTTGACGGTTTGACTGCTGAAAAACTGAAAGAGTACGTTGAGCGTCATGGCCTCATTGTCGATCTACTTCCATATGGAGTGACCAAGATACCTTCAGCTAAAAGTTAAGAATATCTGTGTCAGTGCTGCGGAGAGCCTGCGTTGTGATGCAGTTTTTTTAAAAAACAATTTCTTCTTTAAAGTTTATCTTTCCTTCTTGCTGAAAAATACGTATCAGGTGCAAGCGCATATGGTCGTCTCCCAAATTTTCATAAAACACAAACATATTGTCATCATTTTCAATGTTGCAGGAAGACAAAGAGCCGCACCTGAAATGATTAAAACTATGTTGTTTATATAGATCGGTGGTTCGCATCAACTCAAGATCATGGGTATGTCCGCAAAAAACGTATCCTATCTTATGCTTATGGACAAAATCAATCAATACAGCTGAATTTTTCAGCGGGCATTCGTCGGTACCCAGGATGGAATAGTGGGTCAACAACAGCAGGAGGTCATACTCTATCTGGTTTATTTCCTTTGAAACAGCGTTCAACACCTCTTTTTCCACAAATCCATCATCGCTGTAGAGTTCATTGGAGTCGACGCTGATGACCAGCACCCTTTTACCATCTACTTCAATCTGGGTGAGGTGATTTACATCGGTAAAATTGTCACGGACCTTGGTTATTTCTCGATTCAAAAACAGATGCTTCTTATTGGTCGTTGTCGATTCCGGGATAGTGACAATTTTGGAATTACAAATATATTTTCTAAAAAGTTCATGGGAACGCATATTCCTTTTATCATGATTGCCGATAGTAGATATGACATTCCTGCACTTAATTGCTTTTAAAAAGCGCCCTGCGTTAATGTATTCGGTTTCCAGTCCGTCAGTTGTGTTGTCGCCAGTGTTGAGTACAATATCGGCATCATAAGAGTTAATCTTCTCAAGCAACACCTGGTCATCTCCCTCCCAATGGCGTGGTCCAAAATGCAAGTCTGAAATATGTAGTATATTCATTTATTATTCATAAGAACAAGATAGGATCAGGCCTCTGATCAAGTAGCACAAGCCCAGATACGAACTGTTTTGCAACACTATTTCAAAGCCAGATCTATATTTACAATTGCTTTGTGCAGTTCTACACACTGCTTAGAATACTTTGGGGGCAGTATTTGCTTCTTTAATTGCCTGCTTTCATTTGCGCCTGATGACGAAGACGATTCTTAAGGAACACTTACTGTCGTCTCTGGTTGAGTGAGGTTGAGCTACAATCTGCAGATCTATGACAGCGGAGGGGTATCGCATTAATTAGGCTTCTGTCTTGAATATGACCCTCTACTCATCATCGGGTGTTTAGACTTGAAAAACTCTATCTGCTGCTCCTCGTATAGATCCTGCCAGTTTGACGGAGGCTTGATGTAGACGGCGATCGAGTTGAACTTTCGCTTGATCTTGGAGCCGTCTGCCATTTTAATGATGACTCCTGTTTCCGTGATTTCCTGAACGATACCATAAGACCGGATTAACCTATTTGGCCGACTATCCGGGTGGACAGCTGTAACATAATCACCTTTAAACATACTTTATGCTCCTTACTGAGGGTATAAACGACACTGCATGTGGCAGTCTTTGGATCAAAGATATCCTCTTTCAATGAAGAGGTTTATTGTAGATATGAACAGGGGTTAGAAAGCGTCAGGATGCTACTTTAATCCAAAGGCATTTCAGCGAATTCCACCTTTCCTGGCTCTCTATCTATTACTCTGCAAATCTGTTTTTCGATGGCGCAATTGTTTGCATGGTCCCACTCCTGATAGGCAATCTCCATATAGTCAAAACCAAATATTCTATCTAAATAATCATCGATTTTTCCGGGGATAGAAATTCTAATTTTCGAATTTTCTGGACCAAACTCTACTTCTACCAGGTGTTCTATTTCATTTTTAGTAAGATAGTAATCCGGCCACCACTTTAAAGCGCCT
>JBLYYR010000191.1:0-2896 GCA_048550195.1 Arenicellales bacterium | reverse complement strand
TAGAGCTGCGCCAGGCACCATGGATATGGTGGATTAAAGATCTGTCAGCGCCAGACCCCTATTTTGTCCTGCCGATACTGATGGGCGTGTCTATGCTGGCACAACAGCTGCTCAGCGCTATTGCAATGGACCCCATGCAGAAGAAGATAATGATGGCAATGCCAATAGTCTTTACGTTCTTCTTCCTGTTCTTCCCGTCTGGCCTGGTGTTGTACTGGACAGTAAACAACCTGCTGACTATCGCTCAGCAATATACAATCAACAAGAAAATGGGTGTTTAGAGGCTCCATAAGAACGCCATTTTGATTTGATTCGTTGACCACAGGTAAAACTGACACCATCGCCGCCATTGCCACACCGCGTGGAAACGCGGGTGTGGGTATTATCCGACTGTCAGGTCCTGCCGCTGGAGTTATTCAACGGCAGTTGTGCGCTAAGAAATTAGTTCCTCGCAAGGCGACACTGGTAAAAATTTATGATCAGCAGCAGCGTCTGATCGATCAGGTGCTGCTGATACTTTTTCCTGCACCAAACTCCTTTACCGGTGAAGATGTTCTTGAACTTCAGGGACACGGTGGTGTCGTCGTTCTCGATATGCTGCTTGAGCACATTCTTTCTCTTGGATGTCGCCAGGCAAGAGCAGGTGAGTTCCTGGAACGCGCATTTTTAAACGACAAGATTGATCTCACCCAGGCGGAAGCTATTGCGGACCTTATAGAAGGACAGACCCGTTCTGCTGTACGCGGCGCCATGCGCTCTCTGCAGGGTGATTTTTCAAAAGAAATCCATCATTTGCTTGCAGATCTGATTCATCTACGAATGCTTGCAGAAGCCTATCTGGACTTCCCTGATGAGGAGATTGTTGAGGTTCCAGTTAAGGATCTTGAACAGAGGCTTTTATCCGTTCGAGAGAAAACAGCACATTTGCTGGATTCTGCACACAAGGGTAGTTTATTAAGGGATGGATTTCATCTGGTGCTTGCAGGCAGGCCGAACACAGGAAAATCAAGCCTGCTGAATTTGCTGGCAAAAAAAGAAACGGCAATAGTTAGCGAACAGGCAGGCACTACGCGTGACATCATCAGAGATCGGATAGATCTTGATGGAATTTTGATAGATGTTTCTGATACAGCGGGCCTTAGGCAAACATCAGATACGATAGAATCAGAAGGAATCCGGCGCGCAAAAACCGAGCTGGAAAACGCCGATAGAGTATTGCTGATAATCGATGAAGCGGATTATTCAGAAGCTTCCAGAAATGAACTGTTATCTTATATCGAACAAGATATACCGGTGACAATTATACGGAATAAGATTGATCTTCAAAACATAGGTCCGGAATTAAAAAATACAGACCAGGGCGTCGAAATTTTATTATCAGTTAAGTCGGGTGCCGGGCTTGCTTTGCTTTACCGACACCTGAAAGACATCACATCATCAGATACACAGAATGAGGGTGTTTATACTGCCAGACGCAGGCACATTGACGCCCTGCAAAGAGCGAAGATTTCATTGCAAAATGCAACCGTACAGTTATCTGATCCAGTACAACTTGAGTTGTTTGCAGAAGACTGTCGACTGGCGCAAAATTCACTGAACGAAATCACAGGTGAATTTGGCAGTGAAGACCTGCTGGGAAAAATATTCAGTTCGTTTTGTATTGGTAAATAAGTCTTAGAGGTAGCCTGAACATTAGAAATTTCATAACCACTCTTTTTACCAGGCCTAATAAATATACTTTAAAAATATTGAAATCATGAAACAAGGATCAGGGACTTTCCCGTTAATGTTATTGCTGCTTGCTCTTGGAGCACAAACACTTATTGTAGAGCTGACAATACCGCGCATGATAGCGCCGGTGTTTGGTAATACATTATTTAGCTGGACGGCAATAATTGCTGTTGTACTTATTTCATTAACTGCAGGATATCGCCTTGGTGGCTACCTGGCATCATCGAATAAAAATATAATAAAAATGATTTCCCTGATAAGCGTTTGTGCCGCTGTCTGGGTTTTATTGCTGGCTCTGACGGGTGACGTTGTTGTTAAGAAGTTGTCATTTCTGAATATGATGTTTGGTCCACTGGTTGCCGCTACAATTTTAGCTGCGGTACCCGCCTTTCTTGATGCAGTTGTCGTACCAATGGCGATTCAACTGCGCCCCGAAGACCCTGGCGAGTCATCGGGAATCTGTTTTGCCTGGTCGACCGTGGGTAGTATTTTTGGCGTATTGTTAACCGGCTATGTGCTACTTCCTCAGCTAGGTATTTCCGGAGCCCTTATTACGGGTGTGGTTATGGTTAGTGCAGCCTTGCTGCTGCTTGGAAAAAGGGGGCTATTTGCAATGACAGTAATAGCAATAGTTACCACCATTGTGATCAGCAATCTGCAGGCATCTCAGTATCTGTTTGATAAGAGCAACGGTTACCATCGTATACGTGTAACCCAGGCGGGTACTGATATACGAAGCCTTTATCTTGATAACACATTAGAAAGCCAGATAAGGCTTGGAACAGATATCCCTGTCTCAGGATATTATTTGAGTGCAAAACAGGTGTTTGATTTAATGACAGAATTCGACAGGGCATTTTTTATCGGTGGTGGTGCCTTCAGTATTCCCCGTTATTTGAAAAGCCTGCATCCTGAGACAGAGGTTGTGGCAGCAGAAATTGACAGGGATGTGGTACAGGTAAGCAGGGATTTGATGGAGCTGCCTGAGACGATAAAAGTCCAAATTGGTGATGGCAGAAAAGTACTTGAAGAAGAAACAGGCCGATTTGATCTTATTGTAAATGACGCATTCCACGGCATACGAAATATGCCATTCCATTTAACGACACATGAATTTAATGAAATAGTTGCAGGTAAACTTGCTAAAACTGGAATTTATGCGATG
>JBLYYR010000190.1:0-3156 GCA_048550195.1 Arenicellales bacterium | reverse complement strand
GATCGGTTGAGGGGGTAGCGCTGCGGTTTTTATGGTCTCTTCGCAGGCCTTGCAGGCATAGGTGGGTCGCACATGCTGCAGGACCCGGATCTGGGCAGGCACGATATCGAGTTGTTCGCTGATCGTCTCGCTGATGCGAGTGAGTTGGCAACCGCACTCACAGGTCTTTTCGCCATCCTCCAGATCGTGCTCGATGCGAATGCGCGGCAGGTAGTGGCTTGCGGCCAGGTTTTTTGCGCTGATGAGCCGGGATACTGACTCGTTCTGCCGGTTCGTCCACCGGCACCTCATCGGCCTGGGCCTCGTTGAACAGCCGCAACTGATCAGGGGAGACTTTTTCGCTGGAGGCCCCAAAGCGCTTGTGCAGCAGCAGGTTGAGCTGCTCTTGCAGCGAGACAACCTCGGCTTGCAGAAGCCGTTTGTCTTGCGCCTGCTTGCGCACCAGGGCCTTCAGCGCCTCGATGTCATCGGGCAGTTCAGTAAGCGGTTTAGCAGCAGATTCCATGGCCGATACTGTACCTAAAAAGACCGATGCAATAGTAAATATTCGTTCACACCTGTCTCGCGTCAATTACTTTGTCCGGTTTGGCGACAATTATGATGGCCGGTTGAATGGTTAAAAGATACTACGTTTTCTTCTGATGTTTTCTCCTGTAGCTAATGCCATCGATTTCAACGATCGAGGCGTGATGGATAATTCGATCGATTGCAGCTACCGTCATTAATGTGTCTGGAAAGATCTGATCCCAATGACTAAAGGGCTGATTCGATGTGATGATCAGGCTACCGCTTTCATAACGATGAGCAATGAATTCAAACAGGACTTGCGTCTCTGAGTCTGTTTTTTTGACATAACCAATATCGTCAATGATCAGCACCCGATATTTATCCAGTTTGCTCATCATGCCCATCAAATCCAGCTCCTGCTTGGCGTGTTGTAATAGCTGCACCAGTGCTGTGGCCTGTAGCCATTTCACCCGGATACCCTGTTCGATAAGATGAAGCCCCAAGGCAGCGGCAATATGGGATTTCCCGACACCAGAAGGGCCAATCAATAAAACATTGTCAGCCTGTAATGCCCATTGTGTATTATCACGAAGCCCGATCACCTGTTGCTGGATGGTTTTCGGCAACTCATTGATAGTCAGTGTGGCAAAGCTTTTACCCCGGGGTAATTTTGCCTCCTTAGTCCAGTTGTAGATCCTGGTCTGATAACGTCGGGCGACTTCTTGCTCGCAGAGCTTGGCAAGGAACTGACTATACCCCCATGATTGGTCAATGGCTCGTTCCTGGTAGGCTTGGTAATGTTGCCCAAAGGCAGACAGCTTGAGCTCTTTCAACATCATGGGGAGGGCTTCAACCACAGCTCACCTCCTGGTCTTTCCACTGACCGCTTAGGAGCCGATCATAGTCGGCTATTTGATGTTGGCGTACGGGAATAGCCGGTGGCTCAGTGTGCTGTAAATACTTCGCCTGTAAGGATTTTAAATCGGCTAATTGACCGTGTTCTGCCTGCGGTATCAGTTCTCCAGCCAGGCTACCTTCACAGTCATAATCAGCAGCGAATCGTAACACGGCAACCATCCACTTGCAGGCTTCCCGCGGTGTAAACTGCTGTTCTGCCAGCAGCCATAATTGGCGATATTGGGGGCTGGGTAAGAGATCATCCCGAAACTGTGAAAAACGAAAGGCTTGTGGTTTTGCTGCCAAGGAATGAATAATATGCCGGTAGTCTATTCGCCGTGCTCTTCCTTGCGGGGTGGCTGGATAGACTCTGGGTAGCGTGATGACACGGGTTTGTCCAACAAAGCATTCCAAACGATCGTGATACAAGTGTACCCTGATATTTTCGCCGATGAGGCGCGAAGGCACGGTATATAATGCCCGTTTCACCGCTATTGTACTGCTGGTGGTTACCTTTACGGTGAGCTCGGTGTAATCAATATAGCGATGCCCAGGTAACGACATCAAGATCTGCTGCTCTTCAGCTAACCGGCCCTTACACTGCTTATTCAGCTTGTCCACAAGGTGATCGATAAAGCCACGATAAGCACGGATGCTCGAGAAATCCGCGGATCCACGTAACTTGATGGCTTGTTCGATTCGACGCTTTAACGAACCATGCACAGCCTCGATGGCACCATTTTCATGACTGACCCCCAGGTTATTGGTCGTGGGCCTCATCTGGTAATGCCGGCATAGTGCCTGGTAGTTCTCCGTCAGTCGTTGTTTTTGTGCCGCATTGACATAAGCCGCACTGAGACTGTCGGTACGATGCTCCTTCGGAGCACCCCCCAGCTTGTGCAGTGCCTTTTGCAAACCATCGGCCAGCGCACTGTAGCTTTCGCCACCCTGTACAATATGGACGTATCGCCAACCACTATAGGCCAGTCGGAACTGATAAAGTAAATGCTTGAAAGGCTCACCGGCTATCGTGATGGGGGTATTGGGATGGGTAAAGTCAGAGAGCCCCTGGTGGCCTGCGGGAACAGACTGGCGAAACATGACCTCTTTGTTCGGGCCTTGGGTGGCTTGCCAGTGTTTGACTCGCCGCTGCAGCGTGCGTAGTAAACGCTCGGGATATTGCTCTGGATACTTCTCATCCAGGTAATCCCACAAGGTGATGCCTGTTAATGAAGGTTCTCTCTCCAATAACGGGATCAACTCCGATTCCCATACCGCTTCCAATGGATCTTTGCGTGTCCGCCAATGACGTTCTTTTGTTACCTGATGCTCACCTTTCTCGACCCGGCGACCTGAACGGATACTGATGCCTGCCTTCGCTGCGGACACCTCTTGCGTGAAACCTGCCTGACGACGCTTCATATAAAGATTCTCCTGTAACTGAGTGATGTGTTGACCAGACAAGTACTTTCTCCTTCTACGGACAAAAAGTACTTATCAGTTACTTACACTCAACCGGTCAAGATAGTTGTCGTCTGACCGGACAGGTTAATTGTCGTCTAACATGGCACTTACCTAAGCTTCTTTAGGTGCCCATTTTTTAACATCTCCCCTTGCTTGATGTCGTGGCTTGGTAAGCAGGGGATAGGGTTTAGATCGTCGGTTTAACGCTCTTGGTTCGATTCTACCGGAAAGATTACCTAGAGTTAGCGCAGCAATCATAAGGAATAACCTGGAGGTATTATTCTTTTT
>JBLYYR010000189.1:0-20201 GCA_048550195.1 Arenicellales bacterium | reverse complement strand
TACGGTTTACGGTTTACGGTTTACGGTTTACGGTTTACGGTTTACGGTTTACGGTTTACGGTTTAATTTTTTCGCGTAAAACTTAACACGTAAAACGTAATTCTACTCTTTTAAAACGAAGAGTCCGAACCTGCCAGAAACTCCACTTCCTCATCGGAAGATTCACGGCCAAGAATTGCATTTCTATGCGGGTAACGGCCGAAGCGGTCGATGATGGCTTTGTGTTTTTTCTCGAAATCCAGGTTGAATTCCAGACCCGGCTGGTTGTATAGCTCCATTGCTGTTTCATGGATCAGGGCTGATTCACTGTGCATCAGCGGCATGTAGAGAAAACTTTTTTGCGGGGGTGTTAATTCCCTGTCGACCTGGTTGGCAACGGCTTCCTGAACCAGGATTACGGCAAGTCTGTCGGTATCAAATGACTGCGCGGTATCGCGAAACATATTGCGTGGAAACTGATCCAGTATGATGATCTCTGCCAGCCAGCCCAGCGCATCCTGTCGCCATTCAAAAAGCTCACATTTTGCAGCCCTCTGGTAAACATCTAAAAATCGGTCACGAATCAGCTGGTCAAAGGCTTTATCTTTTTTCCACCAGCTCTCCGGCTCAATTTCTCCAAACCAGAATTTTATAATGTCCGGGTAAGTGGTCATGCGATCTCCATGACGGAGTGGACCGCCTGTTGCCAGTCAGCTGACTGTTTCAAATCTGTGGCCATCTGAATCTTTGGGGCGAAGGCATCCAGTCTTGCTCCCGGTAATACCAGAGGGTTTGCTGACAGGCCATCGATCACTTCATTCAGTGCCGGTGTATCATTACAGACCAGTATCACATCACAGCCTGCATCCATTGCCGCTTTCGCACGGGCATAGGGTCCGCCAGCCATTTTTGCACCGGCCATAGACAGGTCATCGCTGAATATCAGTCCCGTGTAACCCAGTTCCTTACGTAGCACCTGTTTTAACCAGTAATTTGAAAAGGTCGGTGGCTGGTCATCCATCTGCGGGTAAATAACGTGGGCCGTCATAATTCCCTCTACAGCCGAGGCGATCATTACCCGAAACGGCACCAGATCATTGTCTGAAAGCTGCTGAAAGCTGCGTTCGTCGACCGGAATCATATGGTGGGAGTCGCCCTGAACCGAACCATGACCGGGGAAATGCTTGGCGGTTGCCGCCATCCCTGCCTTGCGCATGCCGAGCATAAATGACAGTGCCAGTTCTGCAGCTATGCCTGGTTGACTGTGAAAGGCACGATCGCCAATTACATCGGATACACCGGTCTCAAGATCAGCTATTGGTGCAAAACTAAAGTCAACACCCAGCTCCAGTAATTCAGCAGCCATTAGCCAGCCCGCTGTAGCGCACTGCTGCAGGGCCTCGGCCGGGTCATTATCAAACATTTCACCATAGCAGTGCATCGCCGGCAATTGTGTGAAGCCCTGCCGGAAACGCTGCACCCTGCCCCCTTCGTGATCAACTGAGATCAATAAGGGGGGAGTACGTAAATCGTGTATCTCGGCCGTTAGCGCCTGCAACTGTTCGGTTGATTCATAGTTACGCGAAAACAGGATTACTGACCCTACGGTCGGGTGACAAAGGCGTTCTTTTTCCTCCTGAGTCAATGTAAGACCGGAAATATCGGCCATGATCGGGCCTCGGGGTAATTGTAAAGAATCGTGTTGCATAGTCCCTCAGGAATTAATTGTAACGATTGTGCCGGGGCCAACCTTTTCATAGAGATCAATCAAATCATCATTGCGCATACGGATACAGCCATGCGATACCGGATGACCTATCTGCTCTTCACAGGGTGTGCCATGAATGTAGATATACCGACGCATAGTATCTACATTTGCCAGGCGGTTAACACCCGGCTGCAGTCCGCTCAACCAGAGTATCCGGCTCAGAATCCAGTCACGATCCGGCTCTGCCTGCGCGAGTTCGGCTGACCAGATTTCGCCGGTCGGACGGCGACCGACAAATACGGATCCCGCTTCACAGCCTGCACCGATTGCCGCACGAATGACATGCCTGCCTCGCGGGGTGCATTCACTGCCTGATTTCTCACCGGCGCCATTTCTGGCGGTTGATACCGGGTAGCAATTAAGCAATTCCCCCTGTTTTCGCAGTTCAAGTGATTGCTCAGGGATTGAAATTACCACCTCGATTGTTGAATTAACTATTGCTTATATCCCATTGTTTTAATTTACTTTAAACGCAGTCGTATATCTGCCAGCAGGCCTTCGGATGCGTCCTCAATCAGATCCAGAACATGCTCAAAACCAGTATGCCCGCCATAGTAAGGATCAGGCACTTCCCGCTCACTGCGCTCAGGGGCAAACTCCAGAAACCGTCTTATCCGATGAACTTCTTCCGCCGGCGCCATTTCCTGTAAATGATATTCATTCGATTCATCCATCGCCAGGATGTAATCAAAGATATAAAAATCTCCGTCATCCACCCGTCGGCCAAGCAGGCCGCTCATATCGATTCCACGACGTATGGCTGCTTCCTGCGCCCTGCTATCCGGCGGTGAACCAACATGATAGGCATGTGTGCCGGCAGAATCGATCTGGATAGAATCTAGCATTCCCTGCTCTTCTACCAGCTTACGAAATACACCTTCAGCAGTTGGCGAGCGACAAATATTTCCCAGGCAGACGAATAATACTTTAATCATGGTTACTGAAGTCCTGTTGTTTATGCAGTAGTATTGTACCTAACAATTGTACCTAATAGCGTTTACGAGTGGCACAGCATGAGCGAAAAATTACCGATCAGTGTGAATGAACTGCGCGCGATGATAGGCATGCGTGTCTGTTATCTGGGCAATCATGGAATAATAATTGAAGTTCTGGAAGATGGCCCATCGCTGGTTTTACAGAATACCAGTACAGCCGCTATACAGAGCAATCTGCATGGCCACCCTACCCGTCGTAGCCCGCAAACGCTAACAGTTCAAGTTTTGAGCGAAAACGGAACAGCATTACATAAGGAGTTTCTTGACCTCGATCTGGATTGATTGAACCCAATGAACAAGAATCAATTATCAAGCACTTCACTGGCAATTGTGATCATTTCAACCTTACTATACTGGTTCTGGGAAAGTCAGGCAGAGGGGAATATACGTATAGACCTGTTGGTCATTTACCCTGCTTTATTCTTAATTTACCTGGTCGCTTTCTGGGGCAGATTTAGATATCTTTCAATACCAATCGGATTTCTCCTAATGCTAATCAACATAGGATTTTTCATGATTTCATACGATTTATTCAATAAAAACCTGGGATAGCAGAAAAATTTTAACCGTTAAGGCGCAAAGGTTTTGTGCCAGATGGTCACTCAAACAACTCCCTGACCCGCTGCAGATCTTCCTGCGTATCCACCCCATGCCCGGGATCTTCAGTCGTTTCCATTACTGCAATTTTGCCACCGTGCCAAAGCACACGTAGCTGCTCGAGGGCTTCAATGTGCTCCAGTTTACAGTGTTCAAGCTGCGTATACTCGGCCAGAAATCCACAACGATAGGCATACAAACCGATATGGCGAAACACCTGGTGCTCCTGTTCAGCCTCACCAGTTTCTGCATTGCGGAAAAAAGGTATGCCCGCGCGGCTGAAATAAAGCGCATGACCAAAGCGATCTGTCACTACCTTGACGACATGGGGATCACTTATCTGGGCAGGATTACTGATCAGTACACAGGCAGTAGCAACATCAGCCTTTTTGTCTTCATGCAGGACATCAGCCACCCCGACAATCAGAGAAGCTGGCATTAACGGCTCATCACCCTGCAGGTTCACCACCAGGTCTTCATCAGACAAGCCAATAATCTGCGCGGCTTCAGCCAGTCGGTCAGTGCCAGATAAATGTCTGTCGTTGGTCAGGCAGGCATTACCGCCAAATTCACGCACTACTTCTTCTACCCGTAAATTATCCGTGGCAACCGTCACACTGGCAGCACCGGCCTCCATTGCACGCTCATAAACATGCTGAATCATCGGCTTGCCAGCAATATCCAGCAATGGTTTGCCGGGAAGGCGGGTAGATTCGTAACGGGCGGGGATTATTATATGGAACGGCATTGTATTCAGTAAGTTATGGCAAACTATTTAAGTGAAATATATCATGTTAAGCATTACGTGAAACCTAAATCGTAAAACGTAAAACATCTAATCCAGTTTCCTGGCTTCATTTTCCAGCATCACCGGAATTCCATCCCGAATCGGAAACGCCAATCTATCCGGCTTGCAAATCAGTTCCTCCGCCTTGCGATCATATTCCAACGGCCCTTTACATAATGGGCAAACCAGAATTTCCAGCAGTTTTTTATCCATTACTATCAAACTCCTTAATTGTCTCAAGCACTGTAAATAGTATACCTTCATCCACCTCAACACTGACAGTGACTGCCCAGTGGTGACGCGTGGCAAACTCGCTGCATTTTATCGCATCTTTCTCAGTCATAAGCACCGGCAAGCCGTCAGCAAATGAGATGTCTGCGGGCGAAAAATCATAATGATCAGGAAATGGATGTGGAATTATCTCCAGTCCGGCTGTACGTAGACTGCTGAAAAAACCTTCCGGATTGCCTATACCCGCTATGGCGTGGACTGAGCTATTCCAGAAAGCACTTAGAGGTAAACGCATAGCCGGGTTATCCACACGGCTGCACTCACCCGGCAGCAAATCCATTACATGTTCTGTCAGCGTGGATATTTTCTCCCGACTGATGACCATGTCGATGGACTTTAGCCGGGACGGATTTTCCCGTAGCGGCCCGGCTGGCAGACACAGGCCGTTACCGGCCACCCTGTCCGATGTAATGACAGCTATCTCCAGATCCCGCCCCAGTGCCAGATGCTGTAGACCATCATCCGAGATGATGACGTCACAAAGGTTCCGCTCAACCAGCCAGTTAGCGGCAGCCACTCGATCAGGGTCAATCACCACCGGGCAACCCAGGCTGCGGGCAATCATTGCAGGTTCATCACCGGAAATTGCAGCATGTGTTTCTGCGTTGACCAGCAACGGAAAATCTTTCGCTCGTCCGCCATAACCACGGCTAATAATTGCCGGCCTTATCCCCTTTCTGGCCAGTTGATTGGCGAGCCAGATTACAAGTGGTGTTTTACCCGTGCCGCCTACGGATAAATTGCCAATAACAATGACCGGTTTCCCTATCCGATGTGCCGTCAACAGGCCTGAGCTATAGGCTTCCCGCCGCAGTATCATGACGGTGCTGTAAAGCAGGGAAATAGGCAGCATTAGCCAGGCGTATAGCCCCCTCTTCTGCCACTGTGATTGAATCCAGCTGGAGAATCTCACTTCACCGCCTCATTGCTGAGGAAAAATTTCTGGCGTGTAGCCTCACCGTTGTTATTCTTCTGCATCCTCGACATCGTCAACTTCAACGTCCAGATCACTAAAGTTACGGTGATAAAGTTCCGCGTAGGCTCCATTCTTCTTCAGTAGAGCCTCATGCGAGCCCTGTTCCAGAATTTTTCCTTGATGTAGAACGATAATCTTGTCTGCACGCTCAATTGTACTCAGTCGGTGGGCGATAACCAGAGTGGTACGCTTTTCCATCAGGTGCTGCATGGCCTCCTGCACATGTCGCTCCGAGCGTGTATCAAGTGCGGAAGTTGCTTCATCCAGTACCAGGATGGGGGCATCCTTGTAAATAGCGCGGGCAATTGCAATGCGCTGCCGCTGGCCACCCGACAACCTCACGCCCCGCTCACCTATCTGTGAATCTATTCCCTCAGGCAGGCCATTGGCAAACTCCTGAACATTCGCCGCGATTGCGGCCTTAGTCAGCGCCTGCTGAGAAACATCGCCTCCGCTGCCATAGGTGATATTTTCTGCCAGGCTGCCATCAAACAATATGGTTTCCTGGGGTACAATCGCCAGCTGTTTACGCAAATTTTTCAGGCTCAGCGAACAGACATCAACGCCGTCAATAAGTATCTGTCCCTGCTGCGGATCATAAAAACGCGCCATCAATGACGCAATGGTGGATTTACCACTGCCGGATGCACCGACCAGCGCCACCACGTTCCCCGGTGCTATTTCGAAGCTGATATCTTCAAGTACCGGATCATCATCGGGATGGTATCTGAAGCCCACCTGTTTAAATTCAACATGACCTTTTATCGTCTGCAGTAGCCCATCAGCGCCATCTTTTTCTTCCTGCTCATCCATCAGCGCGAAAACACTCTGTGCAGCGGCAATGCCGGTCTGTACCGGCTCATTTATTTTTGTAAGACGCCTGATTGGCGGCATCAGCAGCAATACAGCTGTCAGGAAAGCGATGAAGGAACCAACCGTTGCGGAATCCTGGTCAGGACGCTTAAGCATGTAGGCAATCAATCCAGCCAGTGACAGGACTATAAATATTTCCACTACGGGGATTGCCATAGCAGAGACTTTTGCTTTTCTTAAATATTGTTGCCGGTTTTCCTCGTTGACAACTTCAAAATAGGCGGTCTCTTTTTCATGTCCACCATAGGTTTTGAGTATTCTTTGCCCTTCAATCGCTTCTTTGGCGACATGAGCAATATGGCCCATGGAGAGCTGTATTGAGGTACTAACAGTACGAAAGCGCTTACTCATGAAACGCACGAAAATAGCAACCACCGGGCCAATCACCAGAAACATCAGGGTCAGCCGCCAGTCCAGGTAAACCAGATAAAGCAGCAGCAAGATAACTGTCAGACCATCCTTGACCACTGTTGTCAGAGCGCTGGTGGCAGCAGTCGCTACCTGCTCAACATCGTAAATCAGCTTGGCCACCAGTTTGGCGGAGTGGTTATCATCAAAGAAAGCCGTTGGCAGATGAATCATACGCTGGAACATTTCGCGACGAATATCAAAGATGACTCGCCGACCTACCCAGTAGATGCCAAATTGTGATGCAAAGGTTGCAGCACCGCGAATGAGGAATAGTAATATAAGATATATTGGGATCATCCGGATGTAATTGGAATCCCTGGCAATAAAGCCCTGGTCTGTAATTCCCTTGATCAGATACGGCAGTCCCGGCTGAGTAATAGCAACAACGATCATGCCGAGAATGGCAAAGAAAAAGACCTTGCGATACGGTTTAACGTAACTCAGCAGCCGTCGGTAAAGCTCCCAGCCGGTATGGCGGGTATCAGCTGTTTCGGGCACCGGGCTCAACCATCTCCAGGCTGAGATTCAGTTGCAAAGGTAATACGAGTAAGACCCAGTTGAGCAGCCACTGACAGAGCCCGGACAACCGCTTCATGAGGGGTTTGCTTATCAGCACGGACGATAACGACTATTTTATCCTTATCCTGATTTTCAGCTGCTGATCGAATCACCCGCTGCAATGCATCCGGGCTGGTGTTCAGGATCTGGCGAGCGGCCTCATCATCAGGCCCCTTCACTGCATAGACACCCAGCGCACTGATTTCAATAATTAGCTTAGGAATCTCCTGTGGCGTCGCCTGTTCACCCTCTGCCTGCGGCAGCTGGATCTTTAACTGGGATTCTTTCGTAAACGTCGTTGACACCATGAAAAAGATCAACAGCAGGAAAACGATATCAATCAACGGGGTTAGATTAATCTCCAGCTCATCATCATCTGTTGAGTCTTTAAATTTCATCTATCAGGCCTCAGTACTCGCGGTCGCCCTGGATGATTTCAACCAGCTTAACAGACTGCTGTTCCATTTCTACCGTCAGTGAATGTACCTTGCCCTTGAAGTAGCGATGGAACATCAATGCAGGGATACCAATTGAGAGTCCGGTAGCGGTCGTGATCAGTGCTTTGGATATCCCTGCAGCAAGCACCGTAGGATCACCGATGCCCTGGCTCATTACTTCCGGGGTAATCGAGGTAAAAACCTGGATCATGCCAATGACAGTACCTAGCAGGCCAAGCAATGGTGTGATAGCCGCGATGGTTCCCAGGGTATTGAGATACCTGTCCAGTTCATGGACAACGATACTGCCCTCTTCTTCAATCGCTTCCTTCATGATTTCTCTGCCATGATCACGATTAACAAGACCGACAGCAAACAGCCTGCCTAAGGGAGAGGATTTGACCAGCAGTTTGAGTAAATCTTCGCTGACCCGATTGGCTTTTTCGTGATCCAGCACCTGTTTTAACAGTTGGTCTGGCGCCACATTGCGTTTTTGCAGCGTCCAGAATCGTTCAGCAACGATCGCCAGAGCGATAATTGAGCAGATAAGCAGCGGCCACATCAGCAGGCCGCCTGATTGGAAAATTTCTAACACCAGGTATATATCCAGAAAGGGGTTTTAACAGCACGCTAATGTATCAAAAGGCAGGGGTTTCAGAAAGGCCTATAGCCACTTTACTGCACCTCCCGTCAATTTCTGAAACATCCCAAATCCGCCTGTTAGACTGCCGCCAGGATCTTGCGGAGATACCCGCCTCCGCTACCCGTACAGTAATAGCGCCGCATTCACCGGTAATCATGCTCTTTATCTGCCTGTTTGTCAGGCGATGCAGTACATTTTTCGCAGGATGATGATAGCGATTCATCCAGCCTGCAGGGAACAATACCAGCTCTGGAGAAACAGCATTGATAAAGTCATCACTCGATGAAGTATTGCTTCCATGGTGCCCGGCAACCAGTATGCTGGCACGCAAGGCATCAGGATAACGTGAAATAATTTCTCTTTCGGCCTCTTTTTCTATGTCGGCCGGCAGCAGTATCGAACCGAATGTTGACTGCACATGCAGCACACAGGAGGCATTATTACCTGTTGTTGCTCCCTCGTTATCCGGATGCAGTATGCGGAACGAAACCCCCTCCCACTGCCATTGCATGCCTGCCCTGCAGGGAGCCGGATTCGTGTCAGAAACCTTTTCATTACTGATCACCTGTCTGACCTCCACCCCTGCCAGCACTTTCGCTGCTCCACCGCTATGATCATTGTCGCCATGTGAAATGATGAGGGTATCCAGTCTGTTGATTGACAATGATTTCAGAACAGGCAGTACAACGGCATCACCGGCATTGAATCGCTTGCTGAAGCGGGCACCGGCGTCGAATACCAGTGCGTGGTGGCCAGTCATGACGACAGCAGATAGTCCCTGCCCAACATCCAGCAGAACCATCCTGAATTCTCCTTCATGTAGTTCGGGTAGTTCAGCATGGAGAGGGAAGAAAAAGGCCAGCAGACCGACCAGCGCCAGCTTTCTAAGTTTTAAACCTGCAGGCAGCATTAGTACCAGTGCAGTGAATATTATTCCGGCCAGTGCCGCGGCAGAATGCTTGGCAGAAAAAGGCAATGCTTCCGCAGCCATTGCCAGTGACTCCAGCAGTGACCAGAGTAACTGCAATACTGTGTCTGCCAGCTGAAAAAAAGTTTGCTCAACTAAACCGCTGCCAAACAGCAAAAAGGATAAACTGGCCAGCAGTACCAGTGGCACAATTAAAAAGGCGACCACTGGAATCGCGACGAGATTGGCTACCGGACCTGACAGTGGAATCTGCTGAAAAAATAACAGCGTAGCGGGCGCCATCATTAACGATAACTTCCATTGCAGGTTTACGGCCTTAACCGCACTGCTTGCTGCCCAAGCATTCCTATGGCTGCGTTGCAGTAAAATGTACAAAATCATCGCCACCGCAGAAAAAGACAACCAGAAACCCGCCGATAATATCGATACCGGGTCGAATACAAGAACCAGCAGCAGTGTCAGAGACAATACATCCAGTGCCCGAACACGACGTTGTAAAATAAGCGCGACCATCAGCACCGTCAGCATTAATAATGCCCGTTGGGTGGGCAGTGAGAAGCCCGCCATCAAGCTGTAGAAGGCGGCACATAACATTGCTACTACCGCCGCTGCTATATGGGAGGGAACTGATAGAGGTAGTGCGGGGACCCAGGCAAACAGTAATCGAAACAGGAAGAAAGCTATCCCGGCTACCAGCCCGACATGCAGGCCGGATATCGCCATTAAATGAGATGTACCGGTAGTTTGCAGCACAGACCACTGATGTGAATTTATGTCTCTACGGTCACCGATAGCCAGTGCGGTAATAATGCCGCGAAAAGCGGAATCCGGCAGGCTTTTTTTTATTTGAGCCGCTATACGAAGCCGCATGCGATCAATGACTGCTGGCCGGTCAAGGTCAGGCAGTCGATGGTTTAGTTCTGATATATCATCTTTATTTTTTCGTATATATGCCGTCGCAATAATCCGCTCACTGAAAAGCCATTTTTCGTAATCGAAGCCCGCCGGGTTGGCAAAACCATGGGGAGGCTTCACTCGTAGCAGCAGCCGCCATGTTTCACCCGGCTGTGGGTTGATGGAGTCTCTGCGGTAATCACTGACACGGATGAGCCCGCGTATTTGCCTGCCCTCTACCGGCTCTGAGTGAAATACATTGAAATTAAATCGAACCACCCGCCCTTCCCTGTCCGGCAAGCCTGCAACAAAACCCTCGACAATAATATTCCTGCCCGCCAGTTCCTGCGGCAGGGATTTAGACAGTTGCTGACCGACCACAAACCCGGTCCAGACAAAGCCAGCCAGAAAAAACATAACAGGCCACCGCCATTTATCTAAAAACAGCAGAGATAGTAGAACGACAGGTAATATACCGGCCATGGACCATACAAGATCCAGGTTCGGCAAAGAGAACAGGGCATACGTACCCACCAGAAAGGCAAGCGCAGACAGGGGAAGACGTGAAAATGTAATGGCTGGCATCCTTGCCTGCTTCAGGTGTTTATATCCGTATTTAGGTTACCGGATTAGATGCCGAAACTGCTTGCAAATCAAGTGAAAAAGGCTTTTTCCACCACAGAGCATACAGAGAAAATAATTTAAATATGTTTCCAATTTTGCGGGCTAATATGCTGTTGATATCAGTTTATCAATAAAAGCTCTCATTGATATCACAAACACTGGAAGCACAGCATCATTAGAAAGAATACAAGGAAAAATATTACTTTTCTATTTCCCCCTGTGTCCTCTGTGACCGCTGTGGTGGGTAATGACTTAAATTGTTCATAAATCAGATAAAAAGCTGATTCCCGGTGCTATACTTTGAAGATGCCAAGGAAGTTTATTAAACGTTATCTCCCTGATCGTCGTAGTTTCCATGAAACAACGCAATTACGGCCGTTCAAACCTTTTCTTCATCACCCCTGCCTCTGGCACCTCAATCGACGAACTGTTTCCGGTGCTGTTGCTATCGGCCTGTTCTGTGCCTATTTACCTATGCCGCTGGAAATGCTGGTGGCGGCAATGATGGCTATCCTGTTCAAGGTCAATCTGCCGATTTCTGTAAGCCTGGTCTGGATATCGAATCCGGTCACCTGGGTTCCTCTCTACGGTGCAGGTTATTTACTGGGAGCCAGAATACTCGGCAAAGAGATTGTTGAATTTGATGACATGACCATGAGCTGGCTAATGGCTCAAGCCCTTCCTCTTTGGCTGGGTTCAATTATACTTGGAAGCTTGCTGGCACTGGCCGGTTACCTGTTGACCAGAGGCCTGTGGCGCATACACACTGTCAGAAACTGGCAATTACGCCGCAACCGTAAAGAAAAAATTTGTCACTCGGGGGATTGAGATGTCTGATGTCTGATGTCTGATGTCTGATGTCTGATGTCTGATGTCTGATGTCTGCAGACTGAAACCAACATGTTATAATTACAAGGATTTTGACCAACGACCAACGACCAACGACCAACGACCAACGACCAACGACCAACGACCAACGACCTACGACCTACGACCTACGACCTACGACCAACGACCAACGACCTACGACCTACGACCTACGACCTACGACCTACGACCTACGACTGCGTCAAGACCCCATCATCAAGGGTACAGATCCGGTTCATGCGTTCGGCGAGACTCTGATCATGGGTAACGATAACAAAAGCCGTTCCATTTTCATCGTTCAGCTCCAGCATCAGCGAGTACACTGATTCAGCCATGCGCCGGTCAAGGTTACCGGTGGGTTCATCGGCAAGTATACACTGTGGCTTTGTTACCATCGCTCGAGCCAGGGCGGCACGCTGTCGCTCACCACCGGACAACTCGCCGGGCTTGTGCTGCAGCCTGTGCGACAAACCGACCCGGTCTAGTATCTCTGCAGCCTGCTGCATCGCCTGCTTACTGTCATCACGGCGTATCAGCAGCGGCATGGCAACATTTACCTGTGCGCTAAATTCCGGCAGCAGATGATGAAACTGGTAGACAAAACCCAGGCTCCGGTTACGCAGTCGCCCACGTTCTGCCTGCTTGAGAAAATTAATGTCTATGCCGTCAACCATTACTGTTCCTGAACTGGGTTCGTCGAGGCCTCCCAGCAAATGCAGCAAGGTACTTTTACCGGAACCTGAACTGCCGATGATGGCGACCTGCTCACCTGCTGCAACGGAAAAATTGATGCCTTTCAGTACCGCGACATCAGCCGGGCCTTCGGTAAATATCCGGTGCAAATCCCTGCACTCCAGTACCCGCTTATCACTCATAACGCAATGCCTCTGCCGGCTGAGTTCTGGATGCACGCCAGGCAGGATACAGGGTTGCCAGCACTGACATGACGAATGACAATACACCAATTATGGCCACATCATTCCAGTCCAGGCGGGAAGGAAAGCCGGAGATATAATAAAGATCAGGCGGCATAAACTGTACCTGAAAAAATCCTTCTATGGCACTGACGATAGCTGACACATTCATTGCCAGAGCAATACCGCCAAGCAGTCCCAGCAAGGTACCAATAAGACCGATGATTATGCCCTGGTAAATAAACACGGTCATAATATTCGCCGGGCTCATCCCCAGTGTGCGTAGAATCGCAATATCGGCCTGCTTATCAGTCACCACCATGACCAGCGTAGAAACCAGATTGAAGGCCGCAACGGCAACGATCAGCATCAGGATGACAAACATGACGTTACGTTCAATCTTCAGCGCACGGAAAAAACTGACATTCTCCTGGGTCCAGTTTCTTATCCGGTAGAGTGCACCTAGTTGATTGCCTAATTCCAGAGAAAATAACGGGGCATCATCTATCTCGTCTAGTTTCAGCCGCAAGCCCGTCACTTTTTCGCCCAGCCGGTAGAGCTTCTGTGCATCAGCGATATGAATCATTACCAGGCCACTATCATATTCATACATGCCTGCTTCAAACACACCCGCCACCGTGAACCGTTTCATGCGCGGTAAGATACCCGCAGCCGTAACTGAAGCCTGGGGAGCCATCAGAGTTACCTTATCACCCACCCACACACCCAAAGACCAGGCCAGCTCCTGGCCCAGAACAATACGATATTCACCCGCAGCAAGCTGCTCGATCTTGCCTCCTTTCATGTTTTCGCCAAGACTGGAAACAGACAATTCCTCTGCAGGCAATATTCCGCGCACCATGACGCCGCTGCTCTTGCTCTTCCGGGTCAACAGTCCCTGAGCCAGCACGTATGGGGCGCTGCCAAGAACCTTCTCATTGCCAGATACCTGCTGCTGTACTGACTGCCAGTCAGTCAACTCGTTACCAGGCTCAGTCACCGTAACGTGAGCCGCGACGGACAGGATCCGGCTACGCAGTTCTTCACCAAAACCGTTCATTACAGAAAGCACGGTTATCAGCGCCGTCACACCCAGTGCCGTGCCCAGCATGGAGGCAAGGGAGATGAACGAGATGAATTCAGTACGCCGTTTAGCGCGCGTGTAGGCCAGGCCGATGTAGAGTTCCAGAGGGCGGATCATTGGATGGTAGACGAAGGACGAAAGATAAAGGACGAAATATAAGCACTAAAGAACAAAATAAAACGATTGAACTGATTTCCTTTGTCCTTAATCCTTAATCTTTCGTCCTGTTTTTCCCTCATCCCTCTGCCTCTGGCCGCATGTGTGGAAATAACAATACATCGCGAATCGACGGGCTGTCGGTAAACAGCATGACCAGACGATCAATACCGATACCTTCACCGGCTGTTGGCGGCATTCCATGCTCCAGCGCACGTATATAGTCGGCATCGTAGGACATCGCTTCCTCATCGCCTTCGTCTTTCTGTTTCAACTGGTCACGAAAACGCTCGGCCTGATCTTCCGGGTCATTCAGCTCGGAAAAGCCGTTAGCAATCTCACGCCCGCCGATGAATAATTCAAAACGATCCGCAACAGTAGGGTCTTCGTCATTACGTCTTGATAATGGTGAGACTTCTACAGGGTAGGCGGTGATAAATGTCGGATCTTTTAGCAGGTGTTCACCGGTCTTTTCAAAAATCTCGATTAGCAGCTTGCCCGCTCCGTAGCTATCACGCAGGGGGATCTTCAGGCTTTCTGCATGTTGACGCAAGATTTCGACATCATCGAGCTGCTCAGCAGACAACTCCTTGTTAAATTTAAGTACTACCTGTTTGACGGTCATTCGGGTAAATGGTTTACCGAAATCATATTCATCACCCTGATAGGCAATTATCGTATTACCATCCTGTACAGTTTCAGTAATATGACGCAGCATATCTTCTGTCAAATCCATCAGCTCATTGTAATCCGCATAGGCCTGATAAAACTCAACCATGGTGAACTCAGGATTGTGACGAGTGCTTAAGCCCTCATTGCGGAAATTACGGTTGATCTCAAATACTCGCTCGAACCCGCCGACAACCAGACGTTTTAAATACAGCTCCGGTGCAATGCGCATGAACAGGTCGATATTCAATGCATTATGGAATGTCTTGAATGGACGTGCCGCCGCCCCACCGGGTACGGCCTGCATCATCGGTGTTTCTACTTCGAGGAAGTCCCTGTCAGCCAGATACTCACGAATCAGCGAAATAATCCGCGTGCGTTTACGAAAACTGTCGCGGGAGGCCTGACTCATGATCAGGTCGACATAACGCTGACGGTAACGCATCTCCAGGTCGGTCAGGCCGTGGTATTTTTCCGGCAGTGGCCTTAATGACTTAACCAGCAGCTGAATATCGTCAACACGGATGGTTAATTCACCGGTTTTAGTCCGGAACAGTACACCCTCTACACCAATAATGTCA
Source organism: Arenicellales bacterium (assembly GCA_048550195.1). Classification (GTDB taxonomy): domain Bacteria; phylum Pseudomonadota; class Gammaproteobacteria; order BMS3Bbin11; family BMS3Bbin11; genus BMS3Bbin11. The sequence continues at coordinate 5,169 of JBLYYR010000189.1, read as the reverse complement.
CCGATGTCCCATTTTTTGAAACTGGTATTGTAGAAACCTTCTGGCAGAGAATCGCGCTGCACGAATAGCTGAATGCGACCGGACATGTCTTCAACGTGGGCAAAGCTTGCTTTGCCCATGATACGCCGTGACATCATACGGCCTGCAACTTTTACCCGTACCGGTTCAGCCTCCAGTTCCTCGTTTTCCCTGTCCTCATACCGGGCCAGGATTTCAGCTGCAACAGTGTTGCGCCGAAAATCATTGGGAAACGGGTTAGCGCCATTTTCCCGCATCGCGCTGAGCTTTTCGCGGCGTTGTTTAATCTGTTCGTTTTCGTTTTGAGTAGTATCGGTCATAGTGTATTTTCGTAAATTAATATTTGTTGTGGTTGCCGGAGCTGCAGCCACAGTCATATATTGTGTGAAATAGCTCTAAAGCCCGCTTTTAAGGCTTGCCTCAATAAACTGGTTAAGGTCGCCATCCAGCACAGCCTGTGTATTGCCTGTTTCAACACCGGTGCGCAGGTCCTTGATGCGTGATGAATCCAGTACATACGAACGAATCTGGCTGCCCCAGCCAATATCTGACTTGGATTCCTCTACCTCCTTCTGCTCATCCTGCTGCTTCTGGATTTCCAGCTCATACAGGCGCGCTTTCATCATGTCCATGGCCTGTGCCTTATTGCGGTGCTGTGAGCGGTCATTCTGACATTGTACAACGACGCCGGTAGGGATATGAGTCAAACGTACCGCTGAATCCGTCTTGTTAACATGCTGACCGCCGGCACCGCTTGCCCGGTAGGTATCGATACGCAGGTCTGCCGGGTTTATTTCAATTTCGATGCTGTCATCAATCTCCGGCGACACAAAAACTGATGCAAATGAGGTGTGGCGCCGGTTGCCGGAATCAAATGGTGACTTTCGCACCAGACGATGGACACCGGTCTCTGTCCGCAGATAACCAAAAGCATAATCGCCGGTATATTTAATGGTGGCACTCTTGATTCCCGCCACGTCACCTTCGGAAACCTCCATCAGCTCGGTCTTCAAGCCCTGGCGTTCTCCCCAGCGCAAATACATACGCAGCAGCATGTTCGCCCAATCCTGTGCTTCTGTTCCACCGGAGCCTGACTGTATATCCAGCCACGCATTATTCGCATCCATCTTGCCAGAAAACATGCGGCGAAATTCCAGTTCTTCCAGTTTACTTTGCAGGCGATTCAGGTCACCCTGTAAATCCTCAAGCATGGATTCATCATTTTCCTCTTCCATCATTGAGAGTAATTCAGAGGATTCTTCGATGCCGTTTTCCAGCATCAGTATAACGTCCACTACCGCTTCCAGCCTGGCGCGATCCTGCCCCAGACCCTGGGCCCTTTCCGGGTCGTTCCAGACATCAGGGCTTTCCAGCTCCCGTTGAATCTCTGTCAGCTGTTCAGATTTTCTATCGAAGTCAAAGATACCCCCTCAGGGACAGCACGCGCCCTTCCATATCTTTGAGTTGATTGTGTAGTGGATTCAGGTCTTCCATGTATGAGAATATTTTACAGTAGCAGGTTTATTAAATGATCCGACGCTAAAATGCGCCAATCTATATACTGGCTGCGAATTCTAGCAGTTCAGCCGCCCGATAAGAAGACACTAGCAGTGTCTATACCTTGCCATCTATCAGGCAATGGCGGGATTAAATGGCAGACGGGCAAACAGATAAAATCATCATCTGCACACAGAAAACACTACATCGCTACAAAAAAAATAATGTAAAATGGGTCTTCTCAGGAATGTTCTCCTAAGCAGGTTCCAGACAGTAGATTTATTAATATTGTCATCGATACACTATTAAGGTCCGGAATCTTCGTATTCCTCTCGAAACAATAAGGTCAATAAATAGCCATCATGCAAATCAATACTCACCAACAGATAACACGATCAGCAATCGGATTGCTATTTCTGATTGCCGTCCTGCTCTTTATCTATATCACCGCGCCTGCCAGCGAAGGCAGGCTTCTGTTGGTGATTGCCGCAGTCATTGGCGGCTATATGGCATTAAACATCGGTGCAAATGACGTTGCGAATAATGTAGGCCCTGCTGTTGGCTCACAGGCATTGACACTGACCGGTGCCATCATCATTGCCGTTATTTTCGAGGGAGCCGGGGCCCTGATTGCCGGTGGCGACGTTGTCAGTACAATAAAAAAAGGCATTATCGACCCGAGCATGATTGCTGATGCCAATACCTTTATCTGGCTGATGATGGCGGCTCTGCTTTCCGGTGCTGTCTGGCTTAATCTTGCCACCGCAATGGGTGCACCCGTCTCCACCACCCATTCTATTGTCGGCGGCGTACTCGGTGCAGGAATTGCCGCAGGTGGCATGGACATCGCCAACTGGGACAAAATGGCGCAAATTGTGGCTAGCTGGATCATCTCACCCGCTCTGGGTGGCATGATAGCGGCATCATTCCTGTACCTGATCAAACGCAAAATCACCTACCGGACAAACAAGCTGGCCGCCGCAAAAAAAATGGTTCCTCTGCTGCTGATGGTCATGGCCTGGTCCTTTTCTACCTATCTGTTGTTGAAAGGATTCAAACATATCTGGAAACTGAATTTCCTGACAGCGGCGGGGATTTCTTTAATCGTAGCAATTGCAATCTATATAGCAGTAAAGCCGGTGGTTGTTCGGTCTGCTGATACACTCAAAAACAACAAAGAAAGCATCAATCGGCTGTTCTCTATTCCACTGGTATTTGCTGCCGCATTTCTCAGCTTTGCGCATGGCGCAAACGATGTCGCCAATGCTGTTGGCCCACTTGCTGCTATCAATGAAGCCATTACTGGCGGCGGTGTCGCCGCTAAGGCCAGTATCCCATTATGGGTAATGATGATAGGCGCCACCGGCATAGCGGTCGGTCTCGCTCTGTATGGCCCGAAGCTCATCAGAACTGTGGGATCAGGCATAACAGATCTGAATCAAACCCGTGCGTTCTGTGTCGCCATGGCAGCATCCATCACCGTCATCATCGCTTCGCAGTTTGGACTACCGGTCAGTTCAACGCATATCGCTGTCGGTGGCATATTCGGTGTTGGCTTCCTGCGTGAATTCCTGAAATCCAACTACAGCGGCATGATTGAAGAGATCAAGCACCACCATGAAGATGATGATCAGGAAGCAGTCGAGATTTTCCTTGATGAATTTGATGATGCCCCACTGGAAAGAAAAAATGAAATGCTGCACCAGTTGAAGGAACATTCAGCCAAGGCACATTTGAGCAAAAAAGAACGCAAACAGTTGAGTAAAGAATTTAAGACAGAACTGGTTAAGCGCTCTCATTTTAAAAGAATTATTGCTGCCTGGATTATTACTGTACCAGCCACCGGCGTAATGGCCGCAATGATCTACTTTATGATTCGCGGGATGATGTTGTAAGGACAAAAATTATGTATTACGTTTTACGGTTTATGTTTTACGCTTGAATACATCGTATAGCTACCACTTTATATTGAAAAGGGCAGGTTGTCTGTTAAATGCTTATCTCACTGCTCTTTTGTTTATTTTTTTTTCTGGTTCACTGCCTGCGCAAGAATTGCCCCTCTACGACTACGAAGTAGTTAACACCTACCCGCACGACCCCACAGCATTTACTCAGGGGCTAATTTTTAAAGAGGGTTACCTGTACGAAAGTACCGGCAAATATGGTCATTCCAGCCTGAGAAAAGTTGAGCTGGAAACCGGTAAGCTTGTTAAAAATAAAAATATAGATGACGACATCTTCGCTGAGGGATTAACCCACTACAATCAGCAGCTGATTCAGCTTAGCTGGAAAGCTGGCACGGCTTTTATATACGATGAAGACAGTTTTGATCTGATAAAAAAATATAGCTATCCGGGTGAAGGCTGGGGGCTTACTTCTCACAATAAACAACTCATTTTAAGTGACGGATCTTCAGTCTTACGGTTTCTGGATCCAGTAACTTTCAAAGAAACCAGACGCCTTTCAGTATCTCAATCTGGCAGGCCAATAGAACATCTCAATGAACTTGAAATGGTGAATGGAAATATTTTCGCCAATGTCTGGCTCACAGATCATCTCGTCATCATCTCTCCAGACAGTGGACAGGTGCTTGGTGTTGTCGATCTAACGCATCTACTTAAAAAATACTCCCTGAATACCAGGGAAAGTGTGTTGAACGGAATCGCTTATGATCCGGTTGGCGACAGACTTTTTGTGACTGGCAAGTACTGGCCAAAGCTGTTTGAGATAAGACTTATTTCTCAAAAAAAACACTAAGTTATACAGAAACCGAATAAGCCAGTACAAAAACAGTAAAAAAGTTAGAATACGGTGCGATAATTAAGGGTCATTCTAATTTTAATGAATTATTTAAGCAGCCCTTCAAAGAGAATACCCGGCTGACCTATTCTGGAGAAAGATATTATGAACAAGACAACATTGGCTCTCATCATCACTCTGGCACTACTTTCTACACCATCAATGGCATCTACCAACCAGACACTGAACGACAGGCTGGCTTTCCGAATTGGCCCCTTCTTTCCCAGTATTGACACCAATGTTACGGTCGGTGGACAGAAGCAAAATTTAGAAGACTATCTCGATGACACGGCTACCACTGGCGCAATCGCAGGTGCATGGCGCATATCAAGGCACTTTCGTCTTAATTTTGGTTATTGGGCTGTCAACCGGGATTCCACTGAATCACTCGATCACAACCAGGCAATTGGGCCAATTAATGTACCCGCAGGAACAGCAATTACTGCAACTTTTGACAGCAGCCTGGCATCGGCTGTACTGGGCTGGTCATTTATTAGCAACTGACACGACAGAATTTGGTGCGAGTCTGGGGCTGTCTGCTCTTAACCTTAAATCAGAGCTCGGCGCCAGCGTGCCCGGCCTTGGAAGTGCATCGTTCACGGCTTTTGATGAAACCTATCCGCTACCGACTATAGGCATATATATTAACCAGGCGCTTTCTCCAAAATGGTCACTGAGTGGTAAATTTGCCGGAATTGGCCTGAGCATCGGTGATGATTTCGATGGTACGGTTATCGAAGCGATGGCTGCGGCAGAATTTCGGCCCTGGCAAAACGTAGGCTTTGGCCTTGCCTATGTATACAACGATGCGGATGCAACACTAAATAATGTTGGCGATGATAGAGGCATTAATGT
>JBLYYR010000188.1:0-4839 GCA_048550195.1 Arenicellales bacterium | reverse complement strand
TACGGCTGCCGCCATGGCAGCTCTCACGGCCATTATTTAATCCGTACTCCGGCCCACCGTAACTATTATAGTGATCATTGCCTCGGAAGCCCTTGCCATTGAGATCAACCAGCGAGGTACTGTCGACGGTCATCACACCGTCAACTTCAATAATCAACGGATAAATTTTGCTGGGACTATAGGTTGAATCCGGTACGGTGATCATCGCGCCATTGATGAGATTTAAATTACCCAGCACTTTCAGCGGTAGTGAGGTATTGAGTGTCAGCGTCACACCGTCAATGGTGAGATCCCCTTCTACTATCAGTTGCTTCGCCGTGATTGTGGATCCGGATAATCCGCTGATATAAAAATCGCCGATTGTCGTCAAAGTGCTGTTGGAGGTATATACCCCCTGGCGCATCAGGATGCTCTGATAGATATCATCCTGCGTAGAATTAATGGTCTGTCCGGTCCAGTCCTCATCTCCGACAAAGAGTTTCTCAACAGTAAATGGGATATCAGCAGTTCGGCTTTCATTCTCTGCCAGATCCACGGCGCTGACTGCTAGAGTAATACCCGCTACATTCTGTGGCATACGGTAATTGAACGTGTATGGGGCGCTTACGTCAGTAAAAACTTCCTTGCCATTGATTTCAAATGTAACAGACGCAACTTCTACATCATCTGTAGCCGTTGCAGAGAGGGTAACTACCCTGTCTTCATAGAGTGTAGTCGCTGCAACAGGTTCGGTAAGAGCAACTATTGGGGGGGTATTATCGTTGGATACTGCGCGATGATGCTGTGCGACATAGAGACGTCTACTGGTAGTCATATAAGCGTATTTTTCGTCCGCGTCTATACCTGTGCCGTCTTTGTCACCAAATGCTGAGAAATCGATTACACCCTGGAAAAGGATATTGTTTGGGTCGGAAATATTGACGTAGGGGATAGCACTTACAAAGAAGATTTCTGAATAAAAAGCGTGGTTGCCCTGTAGTACAATATCATTTGGAAAAAATCCAGGCGTGGCTCCCACGCCGCCACCAGTAAGCACCGGGGCATCAGGATTGCTGATATCAACGACGGGGTAGCCGGTAGTATACGCGGCAAGGTAAGCATAATTGCCTCTAAGTGCTACATCTCTGAGGTTTTCAACTGCAATGGACCCCTTTTGGATAAGATTGGCTGGATCTGTAGCATCAAACAGAATGAAGGAAGAAGCAGAAGTAACAGCCACTTTTCCATCAGCAACATCAACACCCTCGGCTGTAACATTGTAAACGTTGGTAATGACCGGGTTTGTCGGCGTTGTGGCGTCGACGACGACCAGACCATTCTGATCAGCGAGATAGACAAAACCATTAAGGACCGCAACAGCAATGGCGCTACCTGCAGTATCAACAGATCCGATGATTACCGGCAGGACCGGGTCAGTTAAATCAAAAATTTGCAGGCCGCTCGCACTATCGGCTACATAGGCATAGTTCCCTTCAATGCGGACATCAACGCTGGACCCCGGAGTATCAACGGAAGTCACTATCTGTGGACTCGATGGGTTACTCACATCAACGATGGTCAGTCCCGCTCCACTGGCTGCCACATAAGCGTAGGCACCTTCGACAGCGACATTATGTGCAATAGTAGCCAGCTCAACATAACCCATTGGTGCGGGAACAAAGGCCCTTACAATAACTGTTGCATTTGCTGTAAAACCATTATTGGCCACAAGAACAGTGGCGGCTCCATCCTGGCCTGCAAAGATTAGTCCATCTTCACCTCCAAAACTAAGAATAGACAAATTGCTGGATGTATACGAGGTACCCGTCGACTTACTGGTGATGTTGACTTCAGAACCATCGTTTAGAACACCTGTAACCGTCAGTTGCGTACTTGCTTCTGACTCGATGGTATTAAAGGGTATAACTGCCTTCGGAGGGTCAACCTTTATCTCAGTCAACGCAGCTGATAAGGCATTATCATTTGGGTCACTCGGGTCTGTGCCGTTATTCGCTTCCAGACCATCGGGAACCAGGTCCCCATCGCTATCGGGATTCAGTGGATTGATGCCTAACAGCACTTCAGCCCCATCACTCAATCCGTCATTATCGGTATCGGCATTGGTCAGCGATGTACCTTGCTGGTATTCCGCCAGGTTACTCAGGCCATCATTGTCGCTATCTTCGAATGCATCGACGGGATCATTCGGATCAAGTCCATTGGCAATTTCGAAATCATCCGGCAGGCCATCACCATCGGTATCGCCCGAAGTGACGACAGTCAGAGTGATGATGCCTACTGCTCCGTCCTTACGGGCGACAATCATCACATTGCCGCTGGAGACAGCAGTTACCAGGCCGTCTGTGCTGACGGTGGCGGCTGAGGGATTACTGGAGATGTAGTTGACACCACTCGTGCCGACCGTGACATCACCGACGCTGCCATCATTGTACGTGGCGCTTACACTCAGTTGAGCTGTCGCACCGGCACCATTAATTGTGCTGGTCTGGGATGTGACGGCAAGTGAAACGGGGATCGGGTCGAGGCTGCCAAAGAAAATCGCCGGGGCATTGGTTTCAGTGTTTGCAGCAACAGTAAAATAATCACTCTGGCCGGAACTGGTTTCACCATTACGCACACAGGTCGCCCGCACACGAAGTTGGCCTGTAGTAGCCGGAACATTCGGCATAATCCAGCCGCCACTGGTATCGACGTTAACGGTTTGATTCAGGATACTGACAATACAGTTTTCATCCAGGCTTTGCAGTTGTGCCGAAGCAGGCAACACAAGACCAGCCAGCAGGCATAGACCAGCTAGACATTGGTAGAACTTGTTTTTTGCTTGCTTCATAACGATTCTTTTTCTCTTATTTAAAGGGGCCCTTGAATTCAACTAGCTCCTGACAAATATTTAAGTAAATCCCGTTTTCATCTTACCTGGCCTGCCACGTCGGGCCTGCCCTACCTTCACATTCAACAACGCTTCTATCTCTGACTTGAAACGCTCATTCCCTAGAGGCGTTCCGCTTTGTGTAGACACTCTTATTTCATTAATCAACTCACTATCAATAACTTCTCTAAAACTTTCTCTGTAACATACTGCTCGTTCTTTCCTGTCATTCCCCAGCCCGAGATATACAGGATGCGGTGTCACTATTAAGTCATTAGCTCCTAAAGCATTTGCTGCATAACTTGACCAGCGGTATTGCCCCGGACTTTCAACCATACTCGCCCTGACAGGATTCAGTTCTATATACCGGTAACAGGTCAGAAGATACCGCTCGCCCTCCACACTGCTTGCCTTGAACCGACCCTCCCAAAGAGCACCGCTACTCCCATATTTTTTATTGAAATACGGGACGTATTTTCGACCTACATGCTGTGTGATTTTTGACAAATTTTGTGGATCGCTCGCACTGGCCAGCAAATGAACATGATTTGTCATCAATACATACGCATGAATTCTGCAATCGTACTTTTCTATCGCCTCCCTAAGCCATTCAAGATAGTTTGAATAATCTTCCTTCTCTGCAAAAACAACTTTGCGACTATTGCCTCTTATGATGATGTGCACTGGCACATCAGACAGAAAAAACCTTCTCTTACGCGGCATATCTCACCTCCTTGTGAAATGAAACCTGTGTTTTTTATATCCTTTTAACGCTCCTGGTTTTGGTTAGTCTTTTTTAAGGGTACTGACCCCTTTTCCCTCTTTATTTACATTTCTTTAACTTAACTACATTTGCGAGCTTCGCTCCAAGAAATACGAAAATAATAATTAAGGATATTGTATAAATATATAAATACAAACTATCAAAGATACTTTCTTGGGATAGAAAATCTAGGAGTAAAATTATGATAGTTGCACTTGCAACATGAAAGTATTGGTATTTTGGGGTGCAAAATGAAATAAAAAAACCAGCAGTTCCATATATCACCATACTTCTCATAATCGAATAACCGATAAAAACAGGTGATCGCCATACCTCATTCTCCTGCCATAAGTTTTCACTTTTCTCATTCAGTGGAATGTCAGAAAGAATTGTTCCATAAAAATGCATGTCTAGTTGTGAAAGTAGAACATTAAGAAACAAGGCGATAAGAATACCAATAAAGATTATGTGTAGCTTCATGTTGAATATCTATCTAAATCGTCCAAAACTAAATATGCACCACGATGTTGGATCAAGTGTATATTCTGCCACTCTAGATTGTAACAATGCTTCAATTTCTAGTTTAAGTTCAGTTATCTTATAAGCCCATACAGTAAAGCCTGCTAAATTTTGGCGTATCTCAAATGTCTTTTTGGCATAAACATCAAATTCACGATCAGCGAACCACTCATTCCTTATGTCCCCACAATTATCATAATCTATGCAATGCACCGTGAAGTTAATCACACCCTTACCCCCCAAGTGCACCCACCCATTACGCCACATGGAAGTAACATCCCACTGAAAATCACCATAATCTTGTTCTGAACTATAACTTATAGAGGTTATTGTAAGTTCTGGTGGAATAAAATATTCTCCCTTTATTTTCAATCCTTGAGGATCAAAAAACCTGAGTGGGTTCATCCCAGCATACACATACTTATTCACCCCACCCCTCAACCCAATCGGATCACTAGTAATGTATCTTCCTGTTTGGGGATCATAATACCGATTCCAATTATAGTGCAGCCCCGACTCCCCATCCTCAACCTGCCCCGGAAACCGCAAATTCTGCCCTACTGTACTAACAGTCTCAGTGCTTAGGGGTCAGACCCGAATGGCACTAAGTTAAGGGTGTTTAGCATGGTATTTTCCTCTGTGCTTTATCTCCTTCATTTCATGTCTCGGTGCCGTTAATGATTGAAAC
>JBLYYR010000187.1:0-3636 GCA_048550195.1 Arenicellales bacterium | reverse complement strand
GGCAAAGCGTGCCTTCCGGATCGGTACCGATTAAGCGCCAGGAAGGTGCACTGGGGTGCTTCTGCATTTCAATTTTATAGCCGTTAGGCTGAAGATAGGTTTTACCCGGCTGCAGACGTATGGTTTTTGTTTCACCATCGATTTCCCATTGAATGGACTGTGCTTCGAGATCCACACGTAAATCCTGATGGACATAGATAACATCAGGAAATTTTTTATCGATACCGTAGCCTTCAGGCTGTAAATCCATAATCGCACCATAACGTTCGACCACGTCCTGAAAGCTGTATCCCGGCTCACGCGTATCCGAGTCTACACCGAATTCAATACCGTGGTTCCGTCGCGGGAAAGCCAGCGCCCCTCCGGCATGCTCCTCTTCTGCCAGTCCAAACAGGTTGGCTGAAAAACCAATCTGGGTTTTTACTTCCTTTTTACAATAGCCATAATAATTATCAGCCAGTATGGTAACGATGACGCCACTTTCATCACGTGCAGTGATTTTGAACGGCATACCATTATTATACAATTCTCCCTCGTCCTTCCAGCACATCGCCTCATCACGCTGACGCTCATTCGCCTCATCATAATGCGGCAGACCGACCGCCTTTTTGGTTAATTGCGGCAGATGAGGGGCAAGAATGACGCAGCCGGTATGCCCGGTCCAGTGTGCAACATCAAGTGCGGCATCAAACTCAGCAAGAAACGGGTTGCCGCCATTGCCGAAAATGGACTCAACAAAGTCCAGATTACTGATCAGATTACCGGGTGCGAAGAAGCGTATTTCCAGATTTTTTTCAACATCCTGCGCCGGCACTTCTGGACAGACTGTTGGACGCAGCAACAAAGAAACAAACATCTTTGCAGGATTATCAAGATTAGCTGTAAAAGGAATTTTCAGCAGTTCATCCGGCGGCGACAGTGCGGCATTCAATAAACTCGCAAAAGTCTCCAGCGGTACCGTCTTCTTATCACCCGGAATAGGCAGACCGCCTTCTGCAATATGAAATGAACCCTCGGTAGTACGCCTGTCACTGGCAGGATTGTGCAAAACGCCCTGTTTAACGCGGTAGCTATTGACGATATCCGAGTGAAATTCGTCTTCACCTAGCGGTATAGATAATTCTCTTGCAACGCCATGGCGGTCAAGAACAAAGGTCATGCCCGGCAATTTCGGTATCTGAGCCGCAGGTAAATCCTTCAGGTAACGCTCTAGAAATGACTGGATTCTTTGATCAGCGGGACAATAATAATCGCTCAGCAAGCGGTTTTTTTCCCGGTAGCTTTTCAATAAATCCTGAGCCGTTTGGAGGAACTCCTCATTATCACCGGCAACAATCGGCTGACCGGATGAAGCCAGTTTCAGATTAATATAAAGCTGCAACTTCTGGCGATCTTTTTCTTCGTCTCTATTATCCTGCTGTCTAAAGCCGATGGAACGTTCTAAATCCATACTATCTCCAAAAGAATCAAATTCATTTCTACTTTTTTGTTATTGATACGATAGTGACTAACGTATCTGATCATCAGCAAATGGCCTGAGTATTAAGGTATCTCCACGCTGCGTGAACTCAACTCTCTTGAGAACGCTCATGCCTAGCAGAATTTCCTTTCCTTTGAGCCCCGGGTTGATGCTTGCACTGACATTTTTGATTTCAATGGGACCAATCATGACACTGTCCAGCTTCGTCGAGTAGGCCTTCACCATGCCGTTAGCTGTGCTGTAATGCTTTTCCGGCCCTTTCTTAAGAGACAGTTTATTCGCAATCGCAACAGGAATAGCAACATCCGTTGCTCCCGTATCCAACATAAACTGCACCGTATTGCCGTTTATTTTACCATTGCTCACATAATGACCATAGTGATTACGCTTGAGAACTACTTCAGTTAAACCTGATTCGCCGACCCGGCTGTAAACCGATTGATTCGGGTTCTGTTCTTTGTCCAGAAAATAATTAAAATACATCCACAACATGGCAAAACCTAACAGCCATGCTGAGAACATCATCCATTTTCCGATTCGTCGATTACCCTGTTGCTCAGAATTATTCATTTATTTGCTTAAACCGCAAAAGTGCTGTGAACGCAAAGAACTATTCTTAAAAATATCAAGTTCTTTTCTAGCGTCTTGCATCATCGCGGTTCAGGATCTCTCTTCGTTTAATGACCCGTCAACTACAAGCTTGCGCTTTAGTTCCGGACTCAACTTTTTAATCTGGATTTCCCGTCGTAATGCCTCGCCCTTATTGCCAGCGCACTCAGTGTAGACAAGACGCACCGGAGACCTTGAACGGGTATATTTAGCCCCCTTACCCAGATTGTGCTGAGAGATCCTGGCTTCAACATTATTTGTGATTCCAGTATAGAGACTGTTATCAGCACATTGCACAATGTAAACCATCCACGATTTAGCCTCCGGGTTCAGCTGCCAGCTCCTGAAATAACATGCTCATTCATATCGCCAGTGACGGACAGGTGCAGTTCAGTGGTATCCGGCATACGGTTCAGGATATAGGCAGACATCATTACCCCTGTTTTTTGATCATCAGTATTCAATGCCGTCAGTAATTTATCTGCAACGATCTGACAGCGCTGATGCTGATCAGGGCTTTCAACCCAGGTCTGGCTCATCTGCCAGCCATTGTTCATGTCATTATCCAGATAACTGAAGAAGTCCTCTGCTTCAGTCACTATAGAATCAGGGATTTCAATTGGATAGGTTTGGTCTTCCAGGAAAACTTTAAGTATCATAAAGGCTCACTTTATATAAAATTCAAACTGTCTTATGTTACTACGCATCAAGCACCTCATTCCATCAGACAAACTACAAATTGTCAGAGAAATACTGGATTCCGCCGAATTTGTCGATGGCAGGCTTTCTGCCGGCAAGGAAGCTGCCAGCGTTAAAAACAACGAAGAACTGCCGCAGAACCATCCCGAAATGGCAAGACTCAACAATATTGTCATGGGGCATTTAGTAAATCACCCAATATATAAATACGGTGTGCTGCCGCATCGGATTGCCGCGCCTTTCTATGCCCGCTACACCACCGGCAAACAGTACGGCATGCATGTAGACGACCCGATCATGGGGGCCGGAGACAGTTACCGTACAGATGTGTCCATCACCGTGTTCCTCAATCAACCGGATGAATACGAAGGTGGAGAACTGACAATATCCAGTCAGTACGGCGATGTCAGCGAAAAACTGCCGGCTGGCGATGCAATCCTTTACCCTTCCGGCAGCCTGCATCAGGTACAACCAATCAGCAAAGGCGCCCGCCTGGTGGCTGTCACATGGGCACAGAGCATGATTCGGGATACAGAACAGCGAGAATTACTCTATAACCTGAGTCAGGCACGCGATGAACTGATTAAAAATTACCCGGAAAGCCCGGTTACTCAGAAGGTCAGCACCAGCTATATCAACCTGCTCAGAATGTGGGCTGAAGTCTAATTCTATCAATTCGCAGGAGCGCCGACCTCGTCGCAATCCTGTTTGATAAAACGCATTAGCTTCTGAAACCTTCGCCCCGGGAGCGGCGCTCCTGCCATTATTAATAAAAAAGGCCGCATCTGCGACCTTTTCTAAATGATGCAATTTATCCTGAACTACCGCTCTGAACCACGTTCCTTATG
>JBLYYR010000186.1:0-10320 GCA_048550195.1 Arenicellales bacterium | reverse complement strand
TGGCTTTCGGGCGACGCTTGTCAATAATGGCGAGGTCTGCTTCAAGCGGTTTGGCCAGCGCGCGGGCACGGACTACCCCACCGACATCGGGTGAGACGACCATCAGGCTGTCATCACTGTGACGCCAGACGTCACCGAGTAGTACCGGCAGGGCGTAGATATTGTCGGTGGGAATATCGAAGAAGCCGACGATCTGGTCTGCATGGATGTCTACGGTTAAAACATGACTGGCACCGGCCTGGGAGATCATATCAGCCACCAGGCGCGCAGAGATCGGCGTACGCTGCGAGCGAGGTCGTCGATCCTGTCGTGCATAGCCGAGATAGGGAACCACGGCAGTGATGCGACCAGCTGCCGAGCGTTTGCAGGCATCGATCAACAGCAGTAATTCCATCAGATTGTCATTACTGGGCGGACAGACCGACTGTAAAATGAAAACATCCCGGCCACGCACATTGTCGAGTATTTCAATCTGGATTTCGCCGTCACTGAAGGTGTCAACTATGGCCTTGCCCGGATGCACACCCAGGCGTTGGCAGACTTCTTTGCTGAGCTCGGGGTTACCCGAACCTGATAGGACTATCATGTCATCGTTTGGCAAAACGCTGCTCCCATTTAAGGTGACGACTGTACTACTTATTAAATGATGGCTGGGGTGACAGGATTCGAACCTGTGCATGCTGGAATCAAAATCCAGTGCCTTAACCGCTTGGCTACACCCCATTCGTAAAGCTAGACAACCGATCAAATAGCGGGCTTGAATTCAAACCCTGCGTAACAAAACACTGCCAGTTGGCAGGAACCTGCTGGGCAATCCTTTCCGCATCGCTGGCTGACGCTGGAGTAATAAATACACATGCACCAGTTCCTGTCATGCGTGCCGTTGCAAATTGCTGTAACCAGTTCATGGCCTTATCCACGTCGGAATATTGCTGCCTGACTACAGTTTCAAGATCGTTATGTCCTTGCCCTTCAAGAAAGTCGGCTATTTTGATTGGCGAGCTATCGCGTGTCAATGCGGGATGGCTGAAAATTTTCGCTGTAGAGACGTGTACCGGTGGCACAATTAGCAGATATAGCTCTTCAGTTGGGTCAATCGAAGTCAGTTTATTGCCAGTCCCTTCAGCCCAGGCTGCATGACCATGCACAAATATTGGTACATCAGCCCCGAGTTTCTGCCCAATGTCAGCTAATGTTGCCTTCGATAAATTGATATTCCAAAGGCGATTCAAGCCACAAAGAACCGTTGCGGCATCCGAACTGCCGCCACCGAGGCCGGCACCCATCGGAATATTCTTTTTAATTCTGATATCTACCCCGGCGTTAACCCCGGAAAAGTCAGCGAGTTGCTGTGCGGCTTTTACCATCAGGTCATCTTCTTCCGCCACTTCAGCCCACCGGGTCAGGCGGCGAATTTGTTTGTCCGGGCGGACTGATAGAGTAATTTCGTCCTGTAAATCAAGGAACTGAAACACCGTCTGTAAATCGTGATAGCCATCAGCTCGACGCCCCGTGATATGCAGGAACAGGTTTAACTTGGCGGGAGCAGGTAGTGTTAGCATAAATCAGACTAAGGACTAAGGATAAAAGACTAAGGCAATATTAACTGGTTTATTCTTAATCTCGAATCTTTTATCCTTAATCTCGATTCAAAAAGTCCAGTCCTTAACGATGACTTTCACCCGAATATACCGTTCATCATCACCGCCGGCCACTGTTTCGATCACAATCGACGTGGGCAGTTCGTGGTCACCGAACTGCGTGTATTTATCTAGCACTACATTCCAGCCGTCCTGCCGGACGCTTTTCAGGCGATGTGCCGCATCCAGAGTGGATTCTGCCTGACTGCCGGGCTCGGTCAGGCCCAGCAGCCACCAGCGCATACCGGAGACAGGGATTTGCCAGCCAGTGACGCGATAGACCAGTTCCCCGGCGTCCTGCGCGAGCCAGGTCTTGCCTTTGCTGTCCAGTATAGAGACTCCGGCGGCATTCTGCTGCAACTGTACCAGACCACCACCAAGCGGACCCAGCAGACGTAGATTGCGTTGTTCGGGTGTTTCAACCCATATCAGAGAGGCGCTTCCGCTACGGTCCTTGCTGCGCAGGCCAATGCGTGCGTTCATTTTCCAGTTATCTATTTCAGCGAGAGCAGCCTGGCGGGACTGCCAGTCTGAGCCTGTGTCCACTTTTATTGGCTTGCTGGTGCAGGCAGACAGCAGAAAGAGGGTAAACAGTAGCAGGGAGGTATTGAGAAGTTTGGTATGGATTTTCAATTTTTCATTAGATTTAGGATTACGTATTACGAACTAGGAAAAACGCATTACCTAATAACATTATTTAATCGTTCACCGTACACCGTTCAACTTTAGCCGCTCACCTACCATCTGCAATTTTTCACTATCAGGGAAATCCTTATTTGCTTTCGTCCAGACCTTTCTCGCCTCACGTGTTTTACCTGCTGCCAGAAGAACTTCAACAAGATGGGAGGCGATCTCCTGGTCATATCGCATAGCAAGTGCCTTGCGCAGATAATCTTCGGCTACGCTATAATTGCCCATCCGGTATTCCACCCAGCCCATGCTGTCGAGGATAAACGGGTCACCGGGTTTTTGTTTTAGAGCGGCCTTGATCAGTGAATAGGCTTCTTTATAGCGATCGGTCAGGTCTGCCAGGGTAAAGCCGTAGGCATTCAGTGCCTGCACATGACCGGGCTCAATTCTAAGCACATGCTGCAAATCTTTTTCCAGACCGGCAACGTCTTCCCGGCGTGCTGCAATCATTGCTCTGGCATAAAGTAGATCAAGGTCATCCGGGTTATCAGCAAGAGCGCTATTGATGAGCTGCAGTGCTTCATCGTCCTGTCCGGCCTCTGCTAGCAGATCGTGCTTCAACAGGGTGATTTCTATCTGCTCGCTGGCAGTCTCCGCATGCATGGCTTCAAGCTCACGCATAGCCGCATCAACACCGTCACGTTGCATAACGACATTAACCAGGCGCAGCCGGGCCTTGAACAGCTGTTCTTTCCCGGTAACAGAGCGGTACCACTGGATAGCATCATCAAGTTTTTTCTGCTGCGTTGCAATATCGCCGAGATAGAGCCTGGCCAGATCATTATCCGGTTGCAGTAGCAGGACCTTCTCGAGATACTTCGTTGCTTCGTCGAGCTTTCCACTATCGATTCGTATCAGCGCCAGTGCCATTGGTGCAATGATGGATGTTTCGTCCTGCTTATGTATTACCAGGTATTCAGCTTCAGCCAGTTTAAGCTTGTTAGTCTCCAGATAGTGCCTGGCCAGCGCCGTACGAAGTAGAGTGGCGGTGGGATGTTTTTTCAGAAAGTTACGGGCAAACTGCTCTGCTTCGCTGGTTTTTTTGTTGAGCAGTAAAAGCCCGAATTTAAACGTGGCGGCGTTGATGTTGTCAGGGTCAAGTGTCAGAGTTCGGTCAATGGCAACCGCCGCAATACCGTATTCCTTGAGCGTGCTGGCGACACTGGCATGGGCCAGTGCTACGTCGGCTGAGTCGGGGAATTCGGTAGCCAGTGTTTCGATTAACTGGAGAGCCTGCTGCTGGCTGCCGTAACGTACCAGGGTGTTGCTTATTTGTTTCAGTAGCAGACTGCGGTTTTTTTCGTCAGATAAAGCCAGAGCTTTGCTATAATAAGCTAAAGCAGGTTCTGGCTGGTTTTCAACAATCAGAAGATTACCCAGAGTCTGGTAGACATCGAGGTTGTCAGGAGCCAGCTCCAGCCACAGACGGGCCATTTGAATTGCAACGCCATACTGAGACAAAAGTACGGCCTGACGGGTCGCCTGGGCAGCCAGTCGGGGGTCGCGAGTTTCAGTCGCTGTATCGACCAGCGCCGCCAGAGCAAGGTCATGGATGTTCTGCTGGCTGGCGATGTCGATCAGCAATAGCTTGTACATCAGCTCGGAAGTGAGCTCCACATCTGGCAGGTTCTGCTGCCTGAATACTGCATCGGTTTCAACCGGGGCGAGTTCTTTAGTCGCTGCGTCAGCCGTGCTATTTTTGACGGAACTGCCGGCACAGGAGACAAGTGCAGCAGAGACAAGTACTAATGAAGCAAGCAATGTAAGCGATAACACAGCTTGACAGATTCTTCTAACAAGAGACAATGTTCGGTTCTTTCCTGAATTATGTAGGCATAATATAGGTATCATGCACCTGTTCAACTTTGGCATCAACCACAAAACTGCCCCGCTGGAGCTCCGGGAGCAGACTGCGTTCGCCCCCGATTCCCTGGTAACGGCGTTAGCAGACATCACTGATGCCGGTGGCGCGCGTGAAGCCACGATACTTTCAACCTGCAATCGTACCGAAATTTACTGCAGTCATGAACAGGTAAATGAAAATAGTCTGGTTAAATGGTTCTGTGATTACCATCGACTTAACGCTGGTGATATCGAGCCATTTCTGTATCGCCATCCCGGTGATGAGGCCGTCCGGCATGCATTCCGAGTCGCCAGCGGTCTCGATTCCATGGTGCTTGGAGAGCCGCAGATTCTCGGCCAGATGAAAGAGGCCTTTGCTACCGCACACAAGACAGGCGCTACAGGCAAGTTGCTAAACCAGTTATTCCAGCATACATTTTCCGTTGCTAAACAGGTGCGCACCGATACCCAGATAGGGGCCAGCGCAGTGTCTGTAGCTTATGCTGCGGTTAAGCTGGCAAAACAGATTTTTACCGACCTGTCACAGAAAACGGTGCTATTGATCGGCGCCGGCGAAACCATCGAATTGACTGCACAGCACCTGTCGCAGCAGCAGGTAGGACATATCATTGTTTCCAACCGTACGGTTGAACGGGCGCAGAAACTGGCTGAACTGGTAAACGGTGAAGCCATCGCCCTGGCCGAATTACCCACTCGCCTGCACGAGGCCGATATCGTCATCGCCTCTACCGCCAGCCAGCTGCCGATACTCGGAAAGGGCGCCGTTGAGCAGGCATTAAAAAAGCGCCGCCACCGACCAATGTTCATGGTCGATCTTGCCGTACCGCGGGATATCGAGGCAGAAGTCAGTGAACTGAACGATATTTTTCTGTATACCGTTGATGACCTGCAAAATGTGATAGAGGAGAATCTTCAATCGCGCCGTGAGGCGGCAGAGGAAGCGGAAAAAATTATTGACCTGCAGGTCGGCCACTTCGTCGACTGGCTGAAATCACTCGATGCCGTGCCGATGATCCGTGCGCTAAGAGAAAATGCCGACCAGCTACGCCAGGCCGAGCTCGACAAAGCACTAAAATTACTGGCCAGTGGTGAGAATGCAGAAGCCGTCATAGAATCGCTGGCTCGATCATTAACCAATAAATACACCCATGCTCCGACGGCGGCACTGAAAGAGGCCGGTCTGGTTGCAGACAAGGCAGTTATTGAGGCGGCCAAACGGCTTTTTGATTTAAAGGTGTAAAGCGTCGTGTTACGTTTTATGTTTTACGTAAATATGCAAAAATTAGTTAACCGCAGTATGCAGGTTGGGTTAAAGCATGAAGCCCAACAAAACTTCCAGTAAATATCATGATGTTGGGCTTTGGTCCTCAGCACCGAGCTACGGAGGCATCTGTTTACATTCATTGGACAGCAATGGAATTTGCTCATAAATTGAAAACTCAAAATAACCTTAAATCTCTATCTCCCGGCTTTATCCTGGCACTCCGCATCTACTTAATTCAGGAATTATTATTATCGTCTGAAACAGGAAGAAACAGATAAATATTCAAAAGTTCGTTGGCAGGCTATGGAAGTGAGAAAAAAAACTAACCTAAATAATGCGCTAGAGACAGGAGCTATTTTCATGGCAATTCTCTTGTTCTTCACGTTTTATTACTGGCAATTGTCAGAACAGTTGCCATTCAGTAGTGGTCCAGATGAGGTTGCGCATCATAAACCTGCACTATTTATTTATGATAATGGGCGGCTGCCGATAGGGGTGAATGATGAGGCAGAATATTTCCTGGATAATTATAAGGAATTTGGCACTGTGCGTTCATTTAATCCACCCCTGCCCTATGTGGCGAGCGCAATCGTGGCAAAGGCCCTTGAGCCTTTTTATAAACGGGGCATGGTCAAATACCGTCTTAGAAAGTCAAATGTACTGTTTGCGGCTTTAACTGTAACATTTTGTTTTCTTGCAATACTTTTGTACACAGGGCATCGGGCCTGGGCTGTATCAGGAGCGGTTGTTTTTGGATTTTTGCCTCAATTCTCATTTCTTGCAAGTTATTTGAATAGTGATGTATCCGTCATAATGGTATCTACATTATTCACTTATTCAACAATAAGATTATATAAAAAAGGCGTCACATGGTTTTCTGTTGTGCTTTTTGGATCGGCATGTGGCTTGCTTTTGATTGTTAAAGTTAATGCCTGGTTTTATTGTTTACCGTTGTTTATTTATGTGATGACGATTTTTTTTAAACAGAGAAAAAACAAGTTGCCTTACATAGTAGGCGTCATAATTCTTTCGGCCATTTTGTTTGGTGGCTGGTGGGTTATATTTAATACCTATCATCATGGTCTTTCTGATCCGCTGAATATGAGCATTGAGAAACGCCTGGCTGAAAGCCATCCTGACATAATACCCGGGAAAGCCCAGACCTATGGCAGTCTAGGTGTTGGGGTGGGTGATCTACTGAGCAATCACGAGGATTTTCTCGCCAGGACCTACTGGTCGACAGTTGGAGATCTTGACTGGTTGCGATTGAAGGTGGGTGCGTATTTGTTTTGGCTATATGCGTTTGTGTTTGTTATATCGCTACTTTATGTGATGAGTCGTTTGGCATCAATAATATCTGGAAAAAGTAGAGGCGAACATGGGCTGGTCGGGCTGGAACTTTCCTTGTTTTTTGGTGGTGTATTATTATGTGTTATTTACCTGTATTTTAATATATATGTTGATTTGCAAAGGCAAGGGAAATATCTCATTCCAGCATTTGTTGCAGTGATCATTTTCTTTATTTCTGCTTTGATACGACAGGAAAGTCTACTTGTATTTAAGCGAAAATTTCGAATATTTTCAGCGTTTATCATTTCTAGCGCCTTTATTTATTTACATTTTCATGCGTTATTTCGAGTGGTAATACCTTTCTATCAACCAGGCTTGATATACGAAGCGGGCAAAGGTGGTTATGTATCGCTCGATTTCAAGAAAAATGAAATTGTGGGAGAAAACCATGTCACCAGATTAAAAAGACGTGGAGACTCGATTTCTTTTACCACCGATGGGTATGATCCATGGATATTATTCGAAATAAATAAGGAGATTGATAATCACGGGGATTCTCTTGTACGCGTGCATATTGTGGTGTCTAAGCGATCAATTCTAAGTACCTATTGGGATGATGGGAGCGGATTGAGCGAAGCGAATATGGAGCGCACTCATTATGTTGGTGGGAAAAACGTTTTATTAGTACGTATTAGAAGCGCATCACTTAAATATTTACGCCTGGATACTGGCAATATCATAGGGAGTGATATCGTAATAAACGATATTGCGATTGCCCCATTAAAATATAGGCAACCTATACTTGCGAGAATTTTTAATATTTTTTAATCACCAATATTGTACATATCAAGGAAGGGGTCGGAGTCAGCATTGACTCCAGGCCCTGATTTGCAAAGAACGCTAAAAATAGTAGTAAATCAGTTCCTGATTAACCGCAATAGTCTGCCATCTATTCAATGCTAATTTGGTGCCATGAAAGATTGCCGCTGTGATCAGCGAGGTTTGGTGATGGCGTTTATGGCTCTGAGTCTGGTATGTAACTAGGAAATTTGTGTCTTTCTTTACGATCATAGCGCCTTCGCGAGAGTATAATGCTTTATTTTAGTTTTGAATTTCCAATCTGATATGAAATCCTCAATTACCAACAAGCTAGATCTCCTAAGCCAGCGACTGGAAGAAATCCATGCTTTGCTGGCAGACCCGGGTATAGCTGCAGACCAGAACCAGTTTCGTCAATTATCAATGGAATTGTCTGAACTGACACCAGTCGTACAGCGCTATCAGCAATGGCAACAAAGCAATGAAGATCTACTGACAGCACGTCAGATGCTTGAGGAGGATGATGATAAAGAAATGCAAAAAATGGCGGCAGAAGAGGTCACTTGCCTTGAGCAGGAGATAAATGATCATCAGGAAGCTCTACGTCTCTTGTTGATCCCAAAAGATCCCAATGACGAGCGCAATGTATTTCTCGAAATCCGGGCCGGTACCGGAGGCGATGAAGCAGCCTTGTTTGCCGGTGACCTGTTCCGTATGTACAGTCTTTATGCAGAAAAAAACCGCTGGAAAATTGAGGTATTGAGCCATAGTGATGGTGATCATGGCGGCTATAAGGAGATCATCACAAGAATTAGCGGCAAGCGCGTATATTCCCGTCTTAAATTTGAGTCCGGGGCACACCGCGTACAGCGTGTGCCACAGACCGAAACCCAGGGCCGCGTTCACACCTCAGCCTGTACCGTTGCCGTTATGCCGGAAGCTGATGAAGTGGATGAAATAGATATTGATGCCGGTGATCTGCGTATCGACACTTACCGTGCATCCGGTTCAGGCGGTCAGCACGTAAACAAGACCGATTCAGCTGTTCGCATTACCCATCTGCCTACCGGCCTGGTAGTCGAATGTCAGGATGAACGCTCCCAGCACAAAAACACAGCCCGTGCGATGAGTGTGCTGAAGTCAAGATTACTGGACCAGATCCAGGGTGCGCAGCAGGCCGAACAGGCCGAAACACGAAAATCTCTGATCGGCAGCGGCGATAGATCAGAACGTATTCGTACCTACAACTTCCCACAGGGCAGGGTGAGTGACCATCGCATCAACCTTACGTTGTACAAACTCGATGAACTAATGACAGGTAACCTGGACATGATCATTGAACCGCTGGTAACCGAACATCAGGCAGATTTGCTGGCCAGTCAAGGTTAAACCAAAGTGTTACGTATTATGCAAAACCGTAAACCGTATTTCCTGTGACTACCATTATTGAATTACTCACTGATGCCCGATCAAGCCTGAAAGGCCAGGAGGCCACACTGGAAGCAGAATATCTGATGGAAGCGGTCTGTGGTATCAGCCGCGGCTATCAATATATTCACCCCGATGAAGAGCTGCCAGAAAAGCAGTGCCAAAAATTTGATTCTGTACTAAAACGTAGAATAGCTGGCGAACCGCTGGCCTATATCACTGGTACACGCGGATTCTGGGACATGGATCTGCAAGTAACACCTGATGTACTGATTCCCCGACCGGATACGGAATGCCTGGTCGAGCAGGCGCTGCAGCGAATACCGATAGATAGCCGCTGGAAGTTTGCTGACCTGGGGACAGGCTGCGGTGCCATTGCCATCGCCCTCGCACGTGAGCGACCACAATGTGAAATTACCGCCACAGATCTGTCAAGGGCGGCTCTGGCCATTGCAAGGAAAAATGCCCGTTTACAGGGTGCCAATAATATATGCTTTGCCGCCGGCTCGTGGTTCCAGCCAATAAAAAACAGGCTATTTGAAATGATCGTCTGCAATCCTCCGTATATTCCTGCAGATGACCCGCACCTTAAACAAAGCGACCTGCCTGCTGAACCAGAATGCGCGCTGATTTCCGGGGTAGACGGGCTGGATGCCATCCGCCGGATCACCTCCGACAGCGCACCGTATCTGAAGCCCGGTGGCTTTTTGTTACTGGAGCATGGTTTTGATCAGGCAATAGTGGTAACCGAACTGCTACAGAGCGAGGGCTTTAAAGAGATCTTCACAGAAAAAGACTATGGCGGCAATGACCGGGTAACGGGCGGAAGGCTGCTAAAAGCTTAAAAGAGGGGCTTGCTGTATGTGTATGTTGTAGGGGCACTGCCTGCGACGAAAAGGTTTTCATCCTGTAAAAGCGGCAAGCCGGAATTCAGCAAGGCATACACAATATCCACCTTCAAACATAGAAAATACTTTGTCTTATAGATAAATACCTTATAGATTATATGAAAGCACATAAGAATATGTTAATATTCTTATAGTACGATGATATTTGAAGTAACTAGTAAGAAAATATTCCTTTATGGAGAGCTTATGTCATTGATAGTAATCATCCTGCTTGTCGCGCTGATTGTTTATGTTGCGGGGTTCACCCGTCTTCGTATCACCGATAATGAACCGGATATATTTGAATTTATTAAAAATTGTTGTCGATAAGCTAATCCAGGCTTTTCACTACCGACCATGCCCGGAGCCAGAACCTCATAGCATCCACCCTTCTGTACCTGTGAACATACCGGGTACGGACTCTGACTTCGGGCATCCT
>JBLYYR010000185.1:0-17298 GCA_048550195.1 Arenicellales bacterium | reverse complement strand
GTCGACTCATCCAGTTACTAGGGCAGAGAACTAAAAGGGGAAAGACCACGTTTTAGGGTATTGAGATGCAGCAGAAGGCAGAAAAAAGAATCGTGGTCTGTCCCCTGTTGTTTTTATTGATTCTTGAAGCGCCCGGCTTTGCAGAGTGATTATGTGGGTATGTATACGACAGCGATAAGAAACGGCTGTCTGCCTATCATGATAAATAATAACCAGGCCAAAGGAGACTCGCAAAATGGATGAAGAACAGAGAAAGAAACTAACCGAATGGATGGTCGACAGGAGTGTCGATACCGATATCGACAGCCAGGTGCATACCCATCGCAAGGAGATGCTCGATGAAGTAGTTGACGGTCACGGTGGTCGCAAACACTTCTGGCGACTGTTTCCGGGTGGGCGGGTAAGCGAGGGTATGAGGCTTGCCGGGTGTCCGCTGCCACCACACTCCGGGGACGTAGGCTTCGGTACCGTGCGTTAGCACGGGGATATCAAGTGGAATATTAGGAGACAGAACACTTTATTATTTGCTTTATTACTTTTTTCCTTTATTCACTCTGTTTCTTTATTTGACCTTGAATTAACAGTGCATTCACCTGGTTTTCACGTAGCTTCGGCTAAACTGTTGTTATTGAAAGTCTGCCAATGAGGAAAAAACGATGACGGACAAAACGGCGATGACCCGACCGATTGTGTTTTATGATGGCGATTGCCCACTATGCCGTCGCGAGATTGCGTACTACCAGCGCATTGACCGCGAGCGGCGTATTCAGTGGACGGATATCCAGCAGGAACCGGACACCTTACGGGCACATGGCCTCAGTTGGGAGCAGGCCATGCAGCGCATGCATGTGCAGGACAGCAACGAGCTTATGGTCAGCGGCGCGGCCGCGTTTGTTGTGCTGTGGCGTCACATCCCGCGCTACCGCATTCTGTCAGGCGTGGTTTCACTGCCAGGTATTCACTGGCTAACGGAACAGGTGTATACCGTGTTTGCCCGCAGGCGCTATCTCTCGCGCTGCAGCAACCAAGTTTGCACAGAACGCTGAACGTCTAGTGGCAAACCTATGATCTTTGACCCAGCAAGGCAGTACTGAGTGCCACCCATGTGGGAATACCGGGGTCAGAAACGCCCGCCATTTGCGGATCAGCCACAGGCAGGGCAGGAGTCAGTATGGGACTATCCCCGGCCGCCCAAACTCGAACCCTTTTCAGGGTCGGTCGAGGTGTTCGCTAGTGACACTCTGTTGGCTCGTTCAGCAGATGCACTACGGGTACTGGAAACGGCAAGTCCTCCGACAATTTATATCCCCCCACAAGACATCGACATGTCGCTGCTAACCCGTGCCGCGGGTAATACATACTGCGAGTGGAAGGGCAGTGCCAGCTACTGGAAGCAGGTGAATGACCCGGCAGGATTAGCGGTTGCATGGAGCTACAGTGAACCGTTTCCAGCTTTCGCAAAGATACGCGACTATCTGTGCTTTTATCCCGGGCGCATTGCCTGTTATATCGATGGTGAACGCGTGCAACCCCAGCCTGGTGAATTCTATGGTGGCTGGATCACGGCTGCTATTGCCGGTCCATTCAAGGGCGAACCGGGCTCAGCACACTGGTAATGATTCAGTCGATGTTGCAAGGTAATAGTATGACCCTTCCTTCTATTACTCTTCTTGTTATGCCACGATCGTGGCGTTTTACAGGCCTGATGTTGGCAGCCCTGTTAATGCCGCTGGCTGGGTGCATGTCGTCACCCTCTGTGGATGATGGGTTACTGTATTCTGACAATGCGCTGGTTGATAAAATATGGGAAGTAAAGTCTGCTTCCTTCATTCGAAAGGAGCAGCTGGTAAAGCGCATCACCGAAGCGGATTATCTGTTACTTGGAGAGCTGCATGACAATCAGGTTCATCACAGACACCAGGCATGGGTGATCAAGCAACTGGCCCTGGCGGGACTAGATGCCGGCATCGCCTATGAGATGATCTACAGGGAACAGGGCAATCGACTGGCCGACATAGTGATAACCTCCGCTGATCAGCTGATCGAAATATTGAACCAGACACAGACCGGCTGGGACTATGAAAACCAGTACCGACCACTGTTCGTTGAAACGCTGGCCGCAGGCTACCCGATCGTGGCGGCAAACCTGGATCGGAATAAGCTGATGGAAGTGTTGTCGCAGAGTGAAGACATGTTGCCGCCAGACTACCGGCGCATCCTCGACAATACGTTATTTAGTGATAAGCAGCGAAGCGATCTGCTGGATGAAATCAATGCCTCGCACTGTAACCTGATCGATGCAAAGACTGGCAGCATGATGATGCAGGGACAGCGTATACGTGACGCGGTGCTGACCGAAAGCCTGCTCAGCATCAATGAGCCGGTAAAAGTTATGATTGCCGGCCTTGGACATGTGCGTAATGACCGCGGGCTGCCGCTTTATCTAGAAAAGAACCTTGAGGCACCGGCAGACATCCTTGCCATCGGCATGATCGAAGTCGATCCTGAAAAGACTGAGCCGGCGGCCTATGCAGAAACCTGGAACAGCGACACGCTGCCGTTTGATATCGTTATCTTTACCCCGAAAGTCGACCACGGTGATCAGTGTGGAGAGCTGGAGAAGCATTTTAACAATCAAAAAGACTGACGGAACAGGGTTTATGAATAATCGGAGAATAATCGTAATCGGGGGCAGATTATGTTTTAGGGTATTGAGATACAGCAGAAGGTAGAAAAAAGAATCGTGGTCTGTCCTCTATTACTTTTCCGGAAAATTATCTATAAAAGTTTTATTAAAACCCAGTTTTTTTCATTGATACTCAGATACAAGTGAAATAATGTTTCAGTCGAGCCTGGCTACACTGGTTCTCCATTGATTCTCTATCCGGAGAGTTATATCCTTTAATGATGACCACCCAATCAATCACTGTTAAGGCCCATCTGGATTTTCACTGTCTCGCTGAGCGATGTCCCGAACATTGTTGTGGTAGCTGGCAGGTAATCCTGGGTGAGGAAACGATTGAGCGCTGGTCACAAATTAACCCGGAATCACTCCGCGAGCGCTTTCTGCAGAGAGTCGTGGATCTTGATCTTGGTGGTGACATAAAACAGGTGCTGGCCAAGAATGCAGATGATAATTGTGCCAACCTTGACCCCGACGGGCTATGTGAATTACAAAGCGCCTGCTCTCATGAGATGCTGCCTGTAACCTGCCAGGATTATCCCCGTATACGAATTGCGAATATATGGCGGGAGTTTAAAACTACAGAATTATCATGCCCTGAAGTGGTGAGATTACTGGTTGAATCTGATGGGGCATCGCTGCTTGGTGATCGACAGGCTGGAATGGCCATTGGTGGCAGTTTTGACGTAAAGATTACCCGATATCTGGATGATCTTTTTAATCTTGTCTACGCAGAGAGCAAGTATCCAATAAATGTCAGGATTTACTTTCTTGCTTCGAAAATAAACAGCCTGTTACTGTCTTTGGAGCAGGTTGGTATGACAGGTCATTCGTTGACATTCACGCGTAAGCAAATTCGCAATGAACTTTACGAATGCAATCTAAGCTATAAGCAACTTCGCATAAAAATCCCTGCGAATAATGCTGAGCGTTTCTGGCAACTGGCTATAGAGATGCTGAGTGATGTAAATGACCTCGGGCTGCCAGGAATTGACCACTCTGACCCACTGGTCAGGAAATTTTTTTCCGGCGAGTCAGATAAATCTGAAGTTTATGCCGGCATTCTTGCTTTGCGAGATGAGGTTGCCGTCGATGTAAGCTCTGCCTATAGATCCGAAATGGATAAATATGTCCCAGTTCTTTTCATGAACCGGGGGCTGCCCTGGAATCCGTTCGCGCAGAATCTGATTGCTACCTTTATCAATGCTGCCATCCCCCTGGCTCTGGTGCATCTCCTGCTGTGGCTGGATTATCGCAAACACTCGAAGATGAACCCTGATTTTCTTCAACAAGTCATCTATAAAGTCGAAAGGCGCCTAAAGCACACAATTACCCTCTATGACCGCCTTGAAAGTGATCTGTCATTACTTGATATTCATCGTAGCCCAGAACTTTATCTTCAAATTGCCTGATTTCTGAAATAATCGGGAAAGACCGCGTTTTAGGATGTTTAGATAGAGTAGTCGCTAAACAAATAATGAAAATAATTGTGGTCTGTCCCTTTTTTATTCTTTGATTGAGGTTCCTGTCGACTTTCTAGACCGTTACCGTATACTTATTACTCGGATATTAAGGAACAGAGTCAACAGATATAGCAATCAAAGGAGCCAGAGTGATTAATAATTTAATCGCTCCGACCCCTTTAGCTGTTTTCATGTGCATCAAGACTTGCCAGGTAACACCCAGTCAGGTCGTGGAAAATGACAGGTGTAGCCATGTGGAATACGTTCTAGATAATCCTGGTGCTCAACCTCGGCCTCCCAGAACTCACTCGCCGGTGAGACTCTTGTCACCACTGGACCGGGCCATAAGTTAGTAGCATTCACCTCTTCAATCGTTTTTACGGCTACTGCCTGCTGCTCTTCACTTAAGTAAAAGATTTCAGAACGGTATGAAGCCCCCTTGTCATTGCCCTGCTGGTCGATTGTTGAGGGATCATGAATTTGAAAAAAATATCCCAGTATGTCGCGGTAGCTAATGATCTCGTTATCAAACGCGATTTCGATCGCTTCAGCGTGTGTCCCGTGATTTCGATACGTGGCATTGGCTACATCGCCACCGGTATAACCCACTCGTGTCGAATGCACACCCGGTAGTTTACGAATCAGGTCCTGCATTCCCCAGAAGCAACCGCCTGCTAAAATTGCGCGTTCTATAGACACTCAGCTAACCCTTTCAACTTGATTGATATAATTACCATAACCTTCCGTCTCCATCTCTTCAATGGGTATAAACCGCAATGAGGCGGAGTTTATACAGTATCGCAAGCCTCCGCGGTCTGCCGGGCCATCCGGGAAAACATGTCCGAGATGGCTATCGCCATAGGTTGAACGTACCTCAGTACGGAGCATGCCGAGGTCAGTATCACGTAGTTCATTAATATAGTTTTCATCAATGGGTTTACTAAAACTTGGCCATCCACAACCTGACTCAAATTTTTCAGAGGATGCAAATAGTGGCTCGCCTGACACAATGTCGACATAGATGCCTGGCTCAAAATTGCCTAAATAATCTCCACTGCCAGGATGCTCTGTACCATTCTTCTGGGTAACGCGATACTGCTCAGGCGTTAATGATTCAACAGTAGCGGCGTCTTTTTTATACTGAGTCACGTTGTGCACTAATCCTTTTAACTTAGTTCTGAGGCTAATGCTGCGAATAATGATTCGACCTTTTCCAGTACCGGGTGGCCTTCGACCTGGTAGTTTTTGCAGTAGTCTTCGGTGGTTTGATGAATCAGCATAGTTTGCCCATCTTTGTGTATAACTGCTAAACGCAGTGGAAGGTCAAGACTCATCGTAATATCTTTTTGCATCAATTTCGTCCCCGCAACGGGGTTGCCAAAGATCAGCACTCGAGAAGATGGCATGTCTAAATCTACACAGTTCGCATTGGCCTGGTGATCCACATCACAGAATATCGTAAAGCCTTTTTCGGTAAGCGATTTTTTTATTGCTTCCGCCGCTATTTCAACTGTTAATTCAAGGGGTACTTGCTTCATATTAATCATTTACTAAAGGAGTGAGAGTGGTAAAGAGTTTAATCACTCCGGCCCCATTAGCACAATAAAAAAATAGCAGCTTCGCATAATTAAATCTCAAGAAGAAGAATAAACCCAGTAGTTAATAAACCCGAAAGAGCAGCTAATCCCCATTTAATTACAGTGAAGATCCTGCTGTTTAATCTGTCAAGAAAATCATATAGCACAGTTTTTACCTCTAAAGAATTTTAAACGATCACCATTAAGCAGTGACTGCTAAAGGCTCCTGCATCTCGCTTGTGGCAAAGGTTTCAAGTTTTTCGAAAAATGTCTTGTGGTCGATATAGTGAGCTCCATCACAGGAAAATGTCATACCAATTAAGCCGTTAATACGATTAATAGAGCCGTTACGCATATAGATCGTCTGATCTGTCATGCGCAGGCGGCGAAACTCATTTAGAATGGCAAGCGTATCGTCAGAATCAATGACTGGCTGCAGATGGGCTATGCTGCAATCACGAAACTGGTCGAGAAACCCTGGGTCGAGTACTTCTTCCTTGACATAAACACGGTATCTAAATGCATCATCAGCAAACCAGCAGGTTAACTGGCTGGATGAGTAATGTATTTTTACATGAAATGCGCCTTTGCTTGAGAGCAATGCATAGACTATGTTGTGTATGCGATTTATCTCACTATCGAACTGGCTGCCAACGCGAGACTGCTGAAACAAAAAAGCCCTGACCGATGGGTCGCCTTTAATCTGTAACCATTTATTTGGCATCGTAGTATCTCCTCAATCGGTGTAATAGTGTTGCGGATTGCGCTTGTTTTTATTCGTTAAAAACACAAAGGTGTAATTTACAGATCAGTGCTGTAGATAACGTCTAAGCAGTTCTTCCTGGCTTAGCTTGAGGCCAAGGAAACTTGCTGATTGTTGTAGAAAATTTACAGCCGGCGCATTTTGCCGAATTTCTAGAAAGTCAGAATGTGCGGCGTGCACTTCCTGTAATGTTGGCCCGTATTGTTGGATGTTTAGAGAATTGTTAATCATTTCATCTGTCCTCAATTGAAAAAATCAGATTGCTGGTAAATTGGGTGATTTCAATAACTGATCATTTATTAACAATAACCGACGTAAATACTCAGTTATAGCTAGTATAATGAAATGATGTATATATAATAATAGATATTATTAATTGTAATCATAGACTAAAACCTATGCATGATTTCTCTTCCAACTTACTCGCCCGTCGCATTAGCCTGCGCCAGTTACAGGTATTTGAAGCCGTGTCACGCCTGCTCAGTTACACGAAAGCAGCTGAGGAACTTTTCCTTTCTCAGCCTACTGTTTCAATGCAAATCAAAAAACTCGAGTCTGATGTCGGTCTGCCGTTAACAGAGCAAATAGGCAAAAAGGTCTCGCTTACTGAAGCAGGGATGGCGCTGTACCAGGTTTCGCAAGATATTTTGGGAACACTGAGCCGATTTGAAATGCAGATTGGGGATCAGAAGGGCTTGCGAACCGGACAACTGCGAGTGGCTGTAGTGAGTACGGCAAATTATTTCGCGCCACGTCTGCTTGGAAAATTCTGCCAGAAGTATCCGGGAATCCGTGTGTCACTGGAAGTGACAAACAGGGAACATGTACTTGAAAGAATGAACCAGAATAAGGATGACCTCTACCTGATAGGAAAACCACCCGAATCCAGCGATCTCGAATTTCAGCCTTATCTGACAAACCCGATGGTTGTCGTGGCACCTTCTGATCACCGGTTAGCAAAAAAGACATCAATTCCACTGTCGGAAATTGCCAACGAATATTTCATCATGCGCGAACAGGGTTCAGGTACCCGAATAGCGGTTGAGAAAAGATTTTCTGATGCGGGACTCAAGCTGAGAGTGCGTATGGAGTTAGGTAACAATGAATCGATTAAACAGGGGATAAGTGGTGGTCTCGGAATTGCCGTATTGTCTACGCATACCCTTACTCGAGGTGACATGAATGAATTGACTGTACTCGATGTTGTCGGTTTTCCCATTTCCTGGCAGTGGTATGTCGGTCACCCACGTGGCAAGCGCCTGTCAGTCATTGCAAGAACTTTTATTGACTTTATGTACGAGGAGGGACCTTCGCTATTACCTGCAAATCAAGTACTCTGACCCCTAAAATTAACAAACAAATTTACGGGGACGGACCAAGCCAACTCATTGATAAGGGAGAATAATGAAGCTAGAAATGGCGATCTTCAGTCCTTAAATGGCCCGTCTCCCCAGCACAATAACTGCCTTAAGGATGAAGTGTTATGCCGGAGCCAGTCGTCACACAATGCCAGGCCACGTCTGGCACATGACACACCGTTGTCATTAGCAGTAATACGGGACAGGCCATATTTCAGGTATTGCAATACAGGAGAAGGTTTAAAATAATCGTGGCCTGGTCCCTGTCGTCTGAATAACCCTACAAAATGAGATGGCAGACACCATTTTACGATCATGTGTTATTGTTAGAATAGGCATTATTTTTAAATTTCTTCATTATTCTCTACCGTTGGAGGTGGATATGTTTAACCCGATTAGTATTCCGTTTGGCTGCGTTATGTTGTTCAATGTTGTTGACCTGAAAGACGGTGTTACCGTCAGTGATGTTGAGCTTGTGCTGGGTGAAATGTGTAACGTCGTCAAGAACAATTATGGCGATGACAACGGTGGCTTTATAGGCGGACAGGTATATAAAAATGCCGGGTTTATTTCAGGGGAAGGATCCGTCATGCCAGATGCCGAGGACAAGCGGATTCAACAGAATATGGGTGATCTGGTAATTGTGACATACTGGAAGTCTTTCGAGCAGCATGAAAAATCCCATGCCGATGCGTTATTCAATGAACATTTTTCACATCTTGCCAGTTTCTGTGATTCTACGTTTGAGGTTGGTTATGAAATGTTATGGCAGGGTGTTCCTGAGGACGAATAAAATTCCTCAAAGGGTTGTGAGTGATTTAAATTAAATCACTCCACCCCATTAATCTTGCTCACTGATATTCTGCTAATCCCTGGGGGTTCAGTCTTAATGGAGGTTGTGTGGATAATGGTTTAACCGGCCGCAATGACATGCCGGTAGAGCTTGTTGAGGATAGCAGGCAGAGTAAGAATGAGTCTTTTGCTCGTCGTATACTGGTATTGCTGGCCCATCCATCACTGGATCGTTCGGAGGTCAATCGACCGCTGGCGGTAGCGACCGCAACGATTGATGGGGTAACCATTGTCGACCTGTATGCCGAATACCCGGGCTTTGATATTGATGTCGATCGGGAGCAGGCCCGACTACTCAAGCATGATGTCATTGTTTTTATGCATCCCCTGTACTGGTATTCAACACCGTCCATACTGAAGGAATGGCAGGACCTGGTACTGGAGCACGGCTTTGCCTATGGCTCCAGCGGTACGGCGTTGCAAGGCAAGATATTCTTCAGTGCCATTACGGCTGGCGGCGCTGAGATGGCCTATCGTGCCGACGGCTACAATAATTTCACCATCCGCGAACTTCTGCATCCACTCGAACAGACTGCATTTTTATGCAGCATGAAATATCTTCCTCCTTATGCGTTATTTGGTGCACGTACAGCGGTCGAGGAAGGGCGACTGGAGGCGTATGTTAATAACTGGGTTCAAGTTCTTAAAGCATTGCGTGATGATCGGCTGGATGTTTCAAGAGCCATGCGACAGCCCACCCTTAGCCACGATGTTGATAGCCTGATCAGGGAGGACTGATGGGGGGATTACTCTTTAATGCCTTCATTTACCTCTGCGCAGCGGTCATCGCAGTACCGATTGCGAAGCGTCTTGGTCTTGGCTCAGTACTCGGTTATTTGATTGCCGGCATTATGATCGGGCCCGTTATCGGGCTGGTTGGTTCGGAGACCGAAGAAATCAAGCATTTTGCTGAGTTCGGTGTCGTTATGATGCTGTTCCTGGTTGGCCTGGAACTGGAACCTAAGCTGCTGTGGGAAATGCGCAAACGCTTAGTTGGGCTTGGAGGGCTGCAGGTTGCTATCACGGCTGGCCTGATTGCCGGGATTGCAATGCTGCTTGATGTTTACTGGACTGTTGCCATCGCCATTGGTCTGATCTTTTCACTGTCATCAACCGCGATCGTATTGCAAACCCTGAATGAGAAAGGTCTGACCCAGACAACGGGTGGACGTTCAAGCTTTTCGGTACTGCTTTTTCAGGACATGGCGGTTATCCCGATGCTGGCTTTGATCCCGTTGCTGGCATTGCCGGAGCTTGTCGCGCAGTCCCCGCAAGCCAGCAGTGAATCTCATCACGGACTCAGCCTGGTTGAAGGCCTGCCTGGCTGGGGTTACGCACTGGTTGTACTGGGTGCAGTCGCTATTGTCGTACTTGGCGGACATTATCTCAGTCGCCCACTGTTCCGCTTTATCGCTGCATCCCGGCTGCGAGAAATATTCACGGCCAGTGCGCTCATGTTGGTGATAGGCATAGCCCTGTTGATGACCCTGGTTGATCTGTCACCGGCGCTGGGCACTTTCCTGGCGGGCGTCGTACTGGCAAATAGTGAATTTCGTCATGAACTGGAATCGGATATCGAGCCTTTCAAAGGATTGTTGCTGGGGCTGTTCTTTATTACTGTTGGTGCTGGCATTGATTTTAATATTCTTTTCGGTGACTTCACGACAATCATCGGCCTAACCCTCGGTGTGATGTTGCTAAAAGGTGGAGTGCTGTTCCTGATTGCCCGACTATTTCATCTCGAACGCGGTGCGGACTGGCTGTTTACACTAAGCCTGGCGCAGGCGGGTGAATTTGGTTTTGTCTTGCTGAGTTTTTCCCTCCAGAATAATGTCATTCCAGTGGAAATGGTAAAAACCCTGTCACTTGTGGTTGCGCTATCCATGTTGCTGACACCTGTTTTGTTCATCGTTTATGACAAAATTATCCTGCCGAGACTTAGCGGAGAAGAACAGGGTGAGGCTGACGAGATCGATAGCCAGGGTGTGGTATTGATTGCCGGGCTTGGCCGCTTTGGTCAGGTGGTAAATCGTTTGCTGGTGGCCTCTGGCGTACGCACTGTGGTGCTTGATCACGAAGCAGCACAGATTGACCGGCTACGCCTGGTGGGTATCAAGGGGTATTATGGTGATGCTTCGCGGCCAGACCTGCTACATGCCGCAGGCATAGAGAAAGCACGGTTGTTCATCGTTGCTATTGATGACCGGGATCGTGCAGTTGAAATGGTTGAACATGTGAAAAAGAACCATCCACATGTGAGAGTTCTCGCACGGGCTTATGATGTCAGACATCTGTATCTATTAAAGAAAGCCGGTGTTGACCTAGCTGTTAAAGAGCTGTTTGACAGCTCACTTGAGCTTGGGGCAGAAGCTCTCAAGATGCTGGGTTTTCATCCTTTCAAGGTTGAGAAAATGGCGCGTGCCTTCCGTAATCATGATGATGAAGGCGTTGAGAAGCTCTATGAGCTCTGGGACGAAGATCTCGATTTGTCTGCTAATCGTGCGTTTATTGACGGTGTTCGAGAGCATGCGGGTAATTTGCAGGAGCAGATATCGATTGATCGAATGCAGCTTCACGATCGTACCGAACGAGGGTGGACACCTCCGCCCAAGGACTATACGAAAGAGTACAAGGAAGAACAGGATTAAAAAAGGGGGCTGTAAAAAGGGGGGGGGCACCCTTCCCTCACAAAGCGCACCGTTGAATTATTCAATAACTTTAATATATTCAATACATGACTACCAGGAAATGCACTCTCACTGCTGTCTTTCTTTTACCCGTTCTTTCACTGTGGGCGGTTAGCGTTGTGCAGGCAGGTAATGAAGTTGATCCGGTACCGATTTTCGATGCCCATATTCATTACAGTCATGATGCCTGGGAGGCCTTTTCACCGCATGACGCCATTCGGCGACTGCGTGAAGCAGGGGTTAAGCGGGCCATGGTCTCCAGCTCCAGTGATGAAGGCACACAACGGCTCTACCAGACAGATCCCGGCTTCGTGGTGCCGTCTCTCAGGCCTTATCGGAAACGGGGTGAGCTTGACAGCTGGATGCATGATGAAAGTGTGATCCCTTACATCAAGGAGCGCCTGCAGAAGTATCACTATGCAGCGATTGGTGAGTTGCACGTTGATGGTGAAGAGGCCAATACGCCGGTGATGCGTGAAGTTGTCCGGCTGGCCAAACAGTATCGACTGATGCTGCATGTTCATGGTGATGCCCCGGCTATCAGGAATATTTTTGAACAGGATCCGGATGCACGGATTTTGTGGGCCCATGCCGGTTTTGAATTTGCCGAGACGGTTCGTGAACTCCTGGTGCAGCAGGATAATTTGTGGGCTGACCTGTCATTTCGTTACGATGTTTTTCCCAACGGAACCATCATGACTGAATGGAAAGAATTGCTCGTGGATCATGCGGATCGTTTCCTGCTCGGCATCGACACGTATACACCGCAACGCTGGTTGCAGGTAAACGAAATCATGCAGTGGCAACGCCAGTTGCTGGCTACCTTACCGAATGATGCGGCGAGGATGATTGCCTATGAGAATGGGGACCGTATTACCCGGCAGTTTGATGGGCGGTGATGATTTGAAACTTTCACCTTAACCCTCTCTCGTTAACAGAGAAAGGTAACCCTGACGCCTGGATTCCGGCCTGCGACGGAATGACGATGTTGAAGATAGATGGATCAGATCCCGGTCTTCTTTACCTAAGAGAATGTAAGACTCCGCTTTGGTTTTTCTTTAATGCTGGTGAAGTATAATCAGAATATTGACAGCGTCAGACTTAATTAACTCACAATATATCTATTAAGTGTGCAGACAATGAAAATGCTAACTATCTTCGCCAATGATCAGTTTGTGTATGAGGTCGATAGAGATAAGACCTTAACAGATGAGCAGTTCTCATTTCTCGATGATATTGACCGCAGTATGGACCGGGGCATCAAACTGTATGGTGAATTGATACTACAGCGAGACAGCCAGACAGCCAGCAACGAGCAAGCTTTGTCTCGATGAACCTGCTCAAGGCTTTGCAGCAGGAAAATGAGGCGATTGCATCAGCATCCGGCGCATACATGGTTAGCCGTTATCCCGATCTGGCGGAGGTGCATGCGAAGGATGAGGGCGGACGGGTGGTGATTGAACTGGTCAGGGAATCGGTAAATTAAACTTAGTTCGATGGCAGGTTTACTGCGACAGGGAAATCTTAACCGTCAAAAAAGGGAGAGAGGGTATTATCCCTTCTCTCCCATCTATTTTCTTTGTTGGAGGCTTTCTGACAATCAGTTAAGTATCACCGTCCTGTCATACATCACTGGCTTTTTTTCGTATATCATGTTCAGTTCTCTTTCATACTTGATGTTGACGATGAAGCCGCTGTCTCCTTTTTTTACGGTGACATTGCTCATCATGTCATTCATCTCGTTAATGTTGAGCTTGTTGGCGATGCTCTGTTCGATGTCGCGGGTGCTGGTGAACTGGCTGTCAGCATGATCCTTTTCAAGACCATCCAGGACAGAATTGACTTTACCTGTTTCCATGTATTGCGGAACGTATTGCATGCTAAAAAATACAAGGATGCCGATGATCGCCAGGGTGATCACGATGGCGATAAGGGAAGCGCCTTGTTGTTTTTCTGGTGTATTGTTCATGTTTTTTATTCTCTCAGTTATTGTTGTCTAAGGGGGGATGAAATTTCGTGCTAGGAAAGTATAGGTAATATTCAGGGATATGACAATTTGACACTCCTGATTGTGCTCCAGGGGATTGCCTTCTGAATGGTTTTTCCCTTGTTCAGATCAAGAACCAGATTAATGAAATAAGAATAACCGGGGTCAAATAACCGGGATCAGATCCGAATTGTTGCTTATATTAGCGAAAACCGGGATTTGACCCAGTTTTTTTGCGGTAGACCACGATTTCCACATAACCGTCTGGTTAGATACAATTACTACGCAGACGTGAACCCTTATATTTAGATCAAATAGTGAACTTAACAATGAATCAGGAAGCATTTATCTTGGAAGTCGGCGAGCAGGGGTTTCCCCGCTACGTCATCGAAAACTCTCACAAACTACCGGTGCTGGTGGAATTTCTTGGCGTATGGTCCGAACCCTGCATGATTATGGCTGATGTGTTGCATGACCTTGCGCACGAGTTTGCCGGCCAGTTTGTTTTCGCCAAAGTCGACATCGATGAACAGCAGGATCTGCGTGAGCAGTACAAAATCGAGAATATTCCGACTTTACTGGTGTTTCAGAATGGGAAGGTAACATTTACCCAGACCGGGCAGATGCATGAAGAGGAACTGCGTGTCCTGCTTAAGGGCATCGGAGTGTTTCGTGCCTCGGATGAGTTGCGTAGCCAGGCACGGGAAAAACATATGGCCGGCGATACACCGGGTGCCATCCTGCTGCTGACGCAGGCTATACAGGAAGATCCGGGCAATACCCGCGTGGCGATGGACATGGTGCAGATTTTCATCGATACCGGCCAGCTGGATCAGGCTAAAGGACTTTTTAACAAGCTGCCAGGCCGGGACAAAGAAAGTGAGATGGGTAAGTCATTGACCGGTCAGCTCACCTTCTCCGATCTTGCAGCATCGACACCAGGTATCGAGGCATTGACTGCTAAGCTGGCTGAAGATGCCGATAATCAAGAAGCTCGCTTTGATATGGCTGTCTGCCTGGTCAGCCAGCATGACTATGACGGTGCTATGGAGCAGTTGTTCACTGTGCTGGATCAAGAGCCTGATTTCAAGGAAGGTGCGGCACGGGAAATGATCATTACGATTGCTAATATGCTGGCACCGAATGATCACCAGCTGGCAGCGGACTACCGGCGTCGGCTGGGGAACCTGCTGAATGGTTGAACAACTTGCCACTATCCACCCGATGTTACCTGCTATCGCCGGCTTTGCGTTATTGATACTGGGGGCAGTCGTTGCTTATTTCATTACCCGACGTATCCTGCTGATCCTGGTTCACAAGCTGGTTAAGCGCACGAGTGCGCTGTGGGATGATGCGCTGGTTGATCAAAAGGTATTTAGCCAGCTTGCCCATGTGGTGCCGGCACTGGTAATTCAGAAGGGTATATTACTGGTTCCTGACCTGCCTGCTGCGGCTGAGTCCGTGATCAGAAATCTGACCAGCATTTACATGATCGCGGTCGTTGCCCTGACAGTGACAGCCGTGCTGACTGCAGTCAATCAGATATACGAAGGGCGCCCCGGAGCACGCAACCGGCCTATCAAGGGCTTCATACAACTGGCACAGCTTGTGCTGTACATCATCGGCGGCATTCTTGTGGTCGCGGTGCTGATAGATCGTTCGCCGGTAATCCTGTTAAGTGGACTCGGTGCGATAACTGCCGTATTGATGGTGGTGTTTAAAGATACACTGTTATCGCTGGCAGCCAGTATCCAGCTGACCACTCAGGAACTAATTCGTGTCGGGGACTGGCTCGAGGTACCGCAATTTGGTGCTGATGGTGATGTTATCGATGTAGCCCTGTATACCATAACGGTACAGAACTGGGACAAGACTATCTCGACAATCCCCACCTATCAGCTGGTCGCCGGATCGTTCAAGAACTGGCGCGGTATGTCGGAGTCCGGCGGTCGACGCATCAAACGGTCAATCAATATCGATCTCAACTCTATTCACTTTCTAAGCAGTAATGAAGTCGAGCGTCTTGCGGGTATCGGTTTACTCAAAGATTACATTGAGTCAAAGCAGGAAGAACTGCAGTCCTACAATGCCAATATCAATACAGCTGATGAGCCCAACGTGAATCAGCGGCACCTGACGAATATAGGCACGTTGCGCGAGTACATTCGCAGTTACCTCAGACAGCATCCTGACATTCATGACAACATGACGCTGATTGTCAGGCAGCTGCAGCCCGGTCCTGAAGGCCTGCCAATAGAGATTTACTGTTTCAGCAATGATACCAACTGGGTCAATTACGAAGCCATCCAGGCAGATATCTTCGACCATATCTTTGCGATTACACCAGAGTTTGGGTTACGGTTATTCCAGCAGCCTGCAGGGTCGGATTTTGCCCAGCTGAAGGCAGGGTCCTGGTGAATTAAAGGGGGCGGAGTGGTTTATTTTCAATCACTCAGATTCCTTTAGTCCTCTAATTCTGCTGGTTTTATAAAATAGTTAAGCTTATAAACAGGTATAGCAATAATAGTTCTAAGAAGGATCCAGTATGCGATATTTCATTTTTCTATTCGGTTTTCTTTGTTTAGTTACACAGTCCGCTTACGCACTTGAATGGCCGGCTACTCAAGCTAAAAAAATCGGCGTACACACCTATGTAATAGAACATGGGCCCCACAATGAAGACCCAAAGATAAGCCATGGTTTTCACAATAATCCGGGGTTTGTGGTGACAGATACCGGTGTGGTGGTTATTGATACCGGTAGTAGTTATGAAATCGGTAAAATGATTTTACGAAAAATTAAAACGGTTACGTCCAAACCCATTACACATATCTTCACTACGCATTTTCATGGTGATCACTGGTTGGCGAACCAGGCGCTGGTTGAGGTGTATCCTGAAGTGCGCACCATTGCGCATCCAAAACTGATTACTCTTTTAAATGAGGGCGAAGATAAGTTCTGGCTGGATAGGTTTTCCGGGCAGCTGGGTGATGACTTTGCCGGCACCAAAGCCGTGATTCCTTCAACACCTGCTGAAAACAGGGATTACAAAATTGGCGGCATTACATTCCAGGTGCTTATGTTTGATAAAGCGCATACCGCGACGGATTTAATGGTGAATGTTGTCGAAGAGGGAGTGCTGTTTACCGGTGATATTGTTAACAATGAACATTTTTCTTTTATGGGGCACGGAAATTTCAAAGGTGCTTACGAAGCAACACAAAAAGCACTGGCTTTGAAACCTGAATACGTGGTCGTTGGTCACGGGAAAAGCGGAAAAATTACTCTGATAGAAACATTTGGCCAGCTTTATAAAAAGTTGCTTACTTTGGTGGCGAACAATTATCAACAGGGCTTGATGGATTATGAGATGAAACCGGTTGTCGTGTCTGAGCTTGCTAAATACAATGACTGGAGCGGTTTTGATAATCAGATTGGACCATATATCAGCCAGTTGTTTATCGAGATCGAAAGTGAAGCGTTTTGATGAAATTCAGGAATTCAGGGGGTCGGACCTAACCAACACATTGATAAGATAGAATAATGGGGCCAGGATTGGTAATCTTCTGACCTTAAAAGGCCCATTTCCCCAGCTAAATTACAACTTTAAGGTGTAGGGCACCTCTATCAATCCATGGAAATTCATCTTCCATCCCAAATCGTCCCTCTCAGCGTTAAAAATCCTCGCAATAGTCTGCTATTACGATGGATATACAAGTGCCGTGATGACAGGATGTCATTGAACGGCCGTGCGACCCTTGTCTTGATATGAACAAGTGGGATGCAACCTGATCTATCCAGAATTAATTGAGGAACCCTGAAGGGTTAGAACAAGAGCTTATCACCACTCAATGCCAGGCCGCGTCTGGCACGTCCCACCGTCGTCATAAGCAGGAATTTCTTACTGAAGTTCAGTCATGACCGTGAC
>JBLYYR010000184.1:0-2740 GCA_048550195.1 Arenicellales bacterium | reverse complement strand
GTGGTTCCTATCAATAGACGTTTTCCCTTATTGTGCTCTTCTGCTATGCGTTTAAGAAAATGTTCATCCGCCAGTTCACGCATTTTCGTTAGCATAGGTGTCGAATCTGCTAGGGACTCAGGATTATTAAAGACCCTTAACCCTTTATGCCTGATAAGTGTTTTTGTTGAGGTACTGGTAAAAAGCTTTTCAAGCTGGGGGTCATACTCCGGTCCAATAAACGCGAAAGGAGCAATTATAGCGCCAGTACTGATACCTGTTACGACCTTGAAGTTTGGACGAGTGCCATGTGCAGTCCAGCCAGCGAGAAAACCAGCACCAAACGCCCCATTTGGGCCACCACTAGATAGAGCCAATAGTTTGTAAATTTTTCCCCCAGATTCATTGTCTACAAAGAGGTTCGCTGGTTCTTGAGTTAATGATTCCTCCATGTCTTTTTGGAAAACTTCACTATAACTGCCACCAAAGGCTCGTACACCTGGGATATCAGGTATCTCTGCCATATAGAACTTGTCGACAGGTACCGGGTTGCGTTGTTTGGTACAGCCAAAAGTAAAAAGAAGAACAGACAGAGTTGCAAAGCAAATAAGAATCTTAAATTTCCATAAGAAAAGGTCTTGTATTATTGTACTTTGCATATGTTTCGAGTCGGCTTGCTATTCTAGGCCAGGTTCCTCACCCGTAAAATATTATTATTGGACACTGTAACCGCGGCCGCTCAGGCAGGCACGGTATGCTTTCTCATATTCTCCTAACATTGTTTGTTGTTGAGCTTGAGTTTGCTGAGCGCTGCTCTGCTGTGCTTGTTGCTGCCTCCGTTGTCGGACTCCGCCACCAATTCCCCCGGCAGTTGCTCCAATTGCGGCTCCTTTACCGGCATCACCAGCTATTGCGCCCACAGCGACACCCGCCAGAGCGCCACCCGCAGCTCCTTTAACTACCTTGCGATCTTGTTGGGGGATCGCCTGGCTGGAAGCAGCATTTGCTACCTGCAGCGGATCAACCCCGGTCTTCTGAGTTGCCCACTGGCGGCACTCTCCTTCATCTTTTGTCTGCTGTTCCTGGCTCTGTCCCTGAGACGGATAGACAATTGTTTTTGCAGTACTGATTACCACGGTGATGCAGAATGTGATCAAAGTGCCAGTAACTATTCTCCAAAAGTTCTTCATTAATTCACTACTCCAGGTAACAGGCTTGGGTGAGATCATACAATTCTTTCACTTCACTTGACTTAGATCTTGAATACAATACTTTTTTTACCCTCCCATAAGGTGGCAATACCCAGTTGTCTCAGAATATCCAGGTCGGAGCTAATAGTAGCAAAATGATTCCCAGCAAGAATACCAGCTTTAGAAGCAAACCGAACGCTACCATAAGCGATCAATATCTCTGTTTCGCTTTTTCCTTTTGGATATAAAAGGATATGGCCTGGCGCTGGATAAGACGTCGCATCTTCATACTCTACTGATAAGTCTTTATCACCAAGAGGAATCCACACCCCTTCTCCACTCCAGCGAACATGTATGATTTCTCCTTGAAATGGCATTATTTCTCTAAAAATATTGCATGTTTGGGGTGATCGTTCTTCTTCAAATATTGCCTCAAATTTATAACCATCTATTTCAATTATCAATTCAACCCTCAACTTTTCTTTTCGTAGAACGATTATTGCCTAATAGCGTGCCCCCGTGGATCGGGCCTTTTCGTCCCGATTCGGTTACTCAATTACACCGGAGAGTGAATTGCTCGGACCAGGCAGAATGGTAGATAAACAGAAATAATCTCACTTTACTTATCGCCTGCCAAGACAATAGATTTTCTTAACGAAGGTCAATGTCGAGAGGTAATTGCTACTTACTCTTCGTCGTGCAGACCCAACTTGCGAGCCATTATGATCAGGATTCTGAGTAGCTCAGTTTTTTCCTCCTCTTCAATGGTAGCAAGAAAATGTTCATTTACGCTGTTGGTCATCTTAAACAAATGGGGAGCTAGGGCCCTCCCTGCATCGGTAAGGAGTATGCGGTAGCTTCGCCGAGAAGTTTCATGCTTACGTCGCTTTACATAGCCCAAGGATTCGAGCGTGTCTATATTGCGGGTAGTGGCGTATCCTGGCAGCATAACTCTCTGACCGATTTCTACTTGGGATAAACCCTCCTTCTCAAGCAGAGTCATGACAATGGTAAACTGGCTAAGGGATAATCCCAAAGGTTCGAGCTTCTCGTTCATCTTTTCATCCATCCAGTTTCCCAGCATTCTCAAGTACCACCCATAGCTGGATAAACGTATGGATTTGGTTTCGTCGGATCTTTGTCTCGGCTCGATTTTTTCTTTCATAAAAATACAATTGCATTGATTCCATGCTTATGCAATAGTTGCGTTTGCAATATTGGTTCTTGCTTTGATCATGACAAAGAACTATCAGAGCTTAGTGTATTACTTTATTTAAAGTCAATTATTCTGCTAAATGACAGACATTTCAATTGATTAGTTAATCTGCAGGCATGGAAATGAATGAAACTCTTGAGGTCTCCCCTACTGTTCTCCGTCCTATCCTGTTTTCCTGATAACGTGAATACAAAGACGATTGACTAATTTTCCAAATATATTCAACTCTCCAAATCAATATTTATAATGAGGTAACCAATGGATCCAATGGTGATAAAATATGTAGGCTTGTCCGGGATTATTTACGGGCTCCATGCCTTTCTTGCTTTAGCGCAGGTGTTGCTCTGCTTGTTCC
>JBLYYR010000183.1:0-6272 GCA_048550195.1 Arenicellales bacterium | reverse complement strand
TGACCGCTCTTTGATTGAGGCAGCAGATAATTTTCTGAAAGAAATGAAAGCCAGCGGTAAACTGGACCGCTTACTGGATCGCTATTATGGCCCAAGCTCTAAATTCAATTACATCAATACTAAAAAGTTACTGGAGCGCATAGATCAGCTGTTACCCGAGTATCGGGACTTGTTCCGCAAAGCCGGAAAAGAAACAGGCATAGACTGGCGTCTGCTGGCAGCTCAAGCCTATCAGGAGTCAAACTGGGATGCTGATGCCGTATCACCGACGGGCGTGCGGGGAATTATGATGCTAACCAATGCAACAGCCAAAAGGCTAAACATCAAAGATCGCCGCAACCCGGAAGAAAGTATTGAAGGCGGATCAAGATACCTGAAAATATTAATGGACGGCCTGCCTGAACGAATTCAGCAGCCAGACCGTTTATGGTTCGCCCTGGCGGCCTATAACATTGGCGTCGGGCACCTGGAGGATGCGCGCATCCTGACCCAAAAAGCCGGAGACGATCCGGATAGCTGGCTCGATGTCAGGAAACACCTGCCGTTGCTGGCCAAACCTGAGTGGCATAAAAAAACACGCCACGGTTATGCTCGAGGTTACGAACCCGTTGCCTACGTCAATCGTGTACGCGGCTTTTATGCCATACTCAGATGGTCTGATAAACAACGGAAAAAACTTGCTGATATGCAGCGAAAAAAAGCGGCTGAAATTTTCAATAGTATTGATTTGCCCGCACTATGATTGCCGCCTCCTGCGTATCAGGCTTAGTCCTGGTATTGCGAGCCACTTAGATGTTTAAGGAAGCTTTGATCAAATCATGAACTCGTAACTTACGCCTAATATATCCAGCTTTTTCGTTGAAAATCAACGTAATAGCTAGCTATTGCGTGTGATTTTCGCCTCAATT
The DNA here is from genome assembly GCA_048550195.1 of Arenicellales bacterium. Classification (GTDB taxonomy): domain Bacteria; phylum Pseudomonadota; class Gammaproteobacteria; order BMS3Bbin11; family BMS3Bbin11; genus BMS3Bbin11. The sequence continues at coordinate 5,364 of JBLYYR010000183.1, read as the reverse complement.
CTGAATATTTTAGATCACAATCTACTTCGCTCAGAATTAATCAGAGCTTCCTTAATAAAAATGATTAGTAATCGGGAACTTTTTGCCAGCCATGGCCTCATAGTAGATACAAGGAGCCGATGGGTCGATTAGCTGTAGCCCATGATGGATGTGCCTTTTACCTGTCATCACAATAGATGACTGAATATTAAAAATACGTTAACAAATAAGAGGAATATGAAGATATGATTAACCCAATCAAACAGAAAACCATTACTGCTGCCGTTGGTACGTTACTGATCGGTTCAGTTGCTGGAATGAGTACTGCTTCTGCTGCTAGTCCGTTTGCTATGACATCTATGGAAAGTGGATACATGGTTGCTGAAAAAATGGGCGAAGGTAAGTGTGGTGAAGGTAAATGTGGCGGCGACAAGGCAAAGGCTGCTGCTAAAGACGCTAAAGAAGGTAAATGCGGCGGCGACATGGCAAAGGACAAAGCCAAAGAGGGCAAATGCGGCGGCGACATGGCAAAAGACAAAGCCAAAGAAGGTAAATGTGGCGGCGACATGGCAAAAGACAAAGCCAAAAAAGAAGGCAAGTGCGGTGAAGGTAAATGTGGCGGCTCAGGCATGTAAAGCCTGTTCGTAAACACCATCTATAAATTATTCATTATAGATCAGGGGCAGGCGAGGAATCGTCTGCCCTTTTTATTTAAGGAACCTCTGCCTTCATAAAAGTGAACTAACAATCTTCTCTCAGGTCAGATAAAAAAACATTCCGGAGACACATAATGAATTTTTTCGTCAAATTATTTACATTTCTACAACGCCTGATGGATGGCACGCGTGCCATCGATTTCCTTGCCCCTCTCGCGCTAAGGCTCTACCTGGTGCCAATCTTCTGGATGGCCGGTACAAAAAAACTTAACAATTTCGAAGATACTGCTGCCTGGTTTGGTAATCCGGACTGGGGCCTGGGTCTGCCAATGCCGGAGTTGATGGCTGCCCTGGCAACCGGCTCAGAAGTACTAGGTGCTATTCTTCTGTTAGTAGGGATGGCTGTACGCTGGATATCCATACCCCTGATGGTCACCATGGCAGTTGCTGCTGTGACGTCTCACTGGCAAAATGGCTGGCTGGCAATTGCAGCGGGTTCTGGTATTTTTGCCAGCGAGCGCACCGCCGGTGCCATTGAGCGCCTGGATGTGGCCAAAGGCCTCCTCAAAGAGCACGGGAATTACAGTTGGCTGACTGAGAATGGCAGCCTGGTTATCCTTAACAATGGAATCGAATTTGCCACCACCTACTTTATAATGCTGCTGGCGCTGTTTTTCATCGGCGGCGGAAAATATTTCAGTGTAGATTACTGGATTCGAAAACGCTACATGCCTGAGACAAACGATTAAATGGATACAAGCAACAATCAATACCCGGTGCAGGGCGCAGGAATAGGGCTGCGCCGCAGTTTACTGGATGAGTTTATGGAACAGAGCTCCATCCCTGTCGACTTCATGGAAGTCGCACCGGAATACTGGATTGGCCTGGGTGGCCGTTTTGGTAAGCAGTTCAGATATTTTACTGAGCGTTACCCTTTCAACCTGCATGGGTTGTCACTGTCTATTGGTGGCCCGGAACCCCTTGATATAGCCTTTATCAAGCAGGTAAAGCAGTTCATGAAGGAACACAAAATTCGTTGCTATAGCGAGCATTTGAGCTACTGTTCAGATGATGGTCATCTGTATGACCTGATGCCAATTCCATTTACTGAGGAAGCGGTACACTACGTTGCCGACCGCATCAAACAGGTACAGGATATCATTGAGCAACAGCTGGTCATTGAAAATGTTTCCTATTATGCGGCACCCGGCAAACAGATGAATGAAATAGATTTCATCAATGCAGTACTCAATGAAGCTGACTGTAAATTGCTGCTGGATGTTAATAATATCTATGTCAACTCAGTCAATCATCGTTACGATGCGGCTGAATTTCTCCGCGCACTGCCAGGTGAACGCATCTCTTATGTGCATATTGCCGGACACTATAATGAGGCAGATGACCTGATTGTTGATACCCATGGCGCAGACGTTATCGACCCGGTCTGGACACTGCTGGATGTAGCCTATCAACACTTTGGTGTGCTCCCTACCCTGCTGGAAAGAGATTTCAATATCCCTCCGTACAAGGAATTGATGGTTGAAGTCAGTGAGATAAAGGAACACCAGCAACAGCACGAGAACACCGCTGACAGCAAGGTACACCATGTCACAGCCTGAATTATTGAAAAAACAGCTTTATCAGTTCGCTGCCCATATCCGCGACCCGGATAACAGCCCGTCACCGGATAATATCGAAGACAGGCGTATGGGTATCTACAGGAACCTTTTCTTCAATAATGTTAAGGACTTTCTGGGAAACACTTTTCCGGTTTTGAAGAGCCTCTACGAAGAAGATGCCTGGCTGGAACTGGCACGCAGTTTTTATGCTATACATCGCTGTCAGTCACCTTATTTCCTGGAAATATCACGTGAATTCCTTGAATATCTCCAGACAGAACACAACTTGCGTGACATCGACCCGCCTTATCTGCTTGAGCTGGCGCACTATGAATGGATAGAGCTGGCCTTATCAATCTCACAGGAAAAGCCTGATCTGCTGCAGATTGATACTGAATCATCACTTCTGGATGGCCATCCGGTGATGTCACCTCTGGCATGGCTAATGACCTATACCTGGCCTGTCCACCAAATCAGTTACGATTTCCGGCCTGAGCAGCCTGCTGAGCAAGTAGTCTGCATCATAGTTTATCGAGATGTCGATGATGACATTCAGTTTACAGAAATTAATCCTGTGACTGCGAGATTATTACAGCAACTCGAACAAAATGATGCGGCCACGGGTGCAGATGTGTTGAATGACATTGCGAAAGAGCTGGCTGTTGCTGATGCATGGCCAATTCTACAAAGCGGCCTGGAAACCCTTGAAGGACTTAAACAGAAAGGAATTATCCTCGGCGTCGCCCGAAGCTGATTCCCGGATGCCTGCCGACTACCCGAGCTATGAGTTATTTTCCCGGTTTTTATGCGTCACATCCAGATAGAGGTTATAGCTTGCAATCAGAAATGGAAATGAATTTGACAATATACCGACGGAATCATTTTTCCCGAAAATGAAGTAACTGAGCAGCATCAAGCTGCCGGCAATGCTCATATACCAGAACAGGCGAGGCATAACGACCTTGCGCGAACGGCGGGAGGCCCACAACTGCACAAACCAGCGGCCGGCAAAAAGAAATACGCCAACATAACCTATAATTTTCCAGGGTGTAATGACCAGGGTCATCCCCAAAATTTCAATAATCGAAAGAGTATTATTCATCTACCTGCTCTAGTATTTAATTATTACCTGTATGCACAACTAGCCACGCTGGTCGTCATCTGAGTTCTTAATGACAACAGGATGAGTCGTGCGTGATTTAAGCCAGATTACACCCAGTATATCGAAAATTCCCACCCACAGGCGGTCAAAAAAACCATAGTGGGATGATCCTAGCTGGCGCTCCCTGTGATTCACTTCAACAGATATCACTTTGCCGCCTCCATTAATCATCATCGCAGGCAAAAAACGGTGCAAATGATCAAAAAATGGAATAGCCAGATAGGCTTCCCTGCTAAAAACCTTAAGGCCGCAACCCGTATCAGGCGTATCATCATCCAGTAGCCAGCCACGGATACCATTGGCAAGTTTTGATGATATTCGTTTGATATATGTGTCCTTGCGCTTCTTACGGTAGCCATTCACAAGTACGACACCAGAATCTGCCTGCACCATGAGTGCCTGATACAGAGCGGGGATGTCTGCCGGGTCATTCTGACCATCACCGTCCAGGGTAGCGATGATTTCTGAATCTGCGTGTTGTATACCCGTTCGAACTGCTGAACTTTGTCCAACTCCTGCTGCGTGGCTGATTACACGCAATTGTGGGAAACCCGCACGGTATTCTTCGAGAAGCTGCAGTGTCGCATCAGTACTGCCATCGTTGACATAGATCAGCTCATAATCAAGCACTCCATCCAGAGACTGCCTGACTTCATCAACTAGCAAGCGAATATTTTCTTCCTCATTCTGCACGGGTATTACTACAGAAAGATCTGGCATTAGTGGTGCACTCCTTAAATCGATTTAGGGTATTATAAACAATACACCGATGCATTCTGGATTTAATCACTTTCCCTATGAAAATTTCTTTTTCCATCCGGCAACTGGCGAAAGCCCTGTTATTGCCTGTAGTGACTTTTCAACTAGCGTGGCCAGTCCCTGCCAATGCCGACAAGACAGCCCAATACTCACAGCCTGATGTCCGTTATATAGACCGTAGCAAAGGAGAACGGAACAGAGCCTTCCTGGTATCGCAGCCTGATGATAACAGTGAATATCTTTCCAGCCGACAGGCTGGCAGTCCTATGCTATGGCGGATTGAACACCCGGAAGCAAACAGTGGCAACCGCAGCAGCTATATTTTCGGCACCATGCACATCGATGATGAAAAAGTAATGGCAATCCCCGACAGCGTACTGCGACGCCTGGCAGCGGCAGATACATTGATGCTGGAGCTCGAATTAAATGCCAGCGGTTCCGTTAATATCCTACGAAAAATGCTGTTCACCGACGGCAAGAACCTGCAACAGGTGATTGGTGAGACAGAATTCGAAGAAGTGACGCTTGCACTTGCCGAATCAGGCAATCAGCTGCCTGGCGATATCCTTTCAGTTCTCAAACCCTGGGCCGCTATGCTGCTGCTGATAAGGCCGGAAAACAATTCAGGAACCTTCCTCGACAAAAAACTTGCAGATACCGCGAGAAATTCAGGTATAAGAATAGAGGGTCTGGAAACTATTGATGAACAATTGTCGATCTTTGATGATTTACAGTTAGCCGACCAGGTGAATCTGCTGCGTTCGACAATGAGTACAATAACAGAAAAAGACCAGGCCTATAGTGATCTGCTTGATGCCTATTTAAACGGTGACCTGGAAGAACTAGTTAGAGTCAGCACTGATCAGGAACCAAAGGACAGGAAACTTGCCGAGCTAATCAAGAGCAGGCTGATCTATGATCGAAACCAGAAAATGTTTGATCGCCTGCTGGGTCGGCTGCAAACAGGAAATGCTTTCATTGCCGTCGGTGCTCTTCACCTTCCAGGGGAACTGGGTTTACTGAATAAACTTAGGCAGGCTGGCTACCGGTTAGTACGGATTGGACGTGAGGACTAGGTTTTTTTGTGCTGGTGCACGGCTGGGTTCTCTTTCTTTTTTATTTATTTTCTTGAATTAACCCGTGTTTTTCGCCCTTTATGGGCGAGTGACTTTTCTTTGCTTGCTCAAAG
>JBLYYR010000182.1:0-3604 GCA_048550195.1 Arenicellales bacterium | reverse complement strand
GTATCGTCCTGATAAAGATAAAGAGATACTTAAAGGCAGGGTGGAAATTAATGAAGAGGGTGAACTCTTCCAGAAGGCGTTGGGTATTTATCATAAATACCAGAGAATCTCTTATTGCCCCTCTTCGGAGGAGTGAAAAAATGACAAAAAAAATACATAAGTTCAATAATGGAGTGCGTGTCTATGACGAACATCTGATGCCAGCCCAGCGAGAGCGTTACCGGATTAATAATGTTCATGAGGCTGATGAAGAAGAATTATTCATCAGGATTATTTCATCAATCCCTGCTGATGGCTGCTTTATAAACATTGGTACAGCAATTGGTTATTATGCAATCCTCGCAAAAAAACTTTCACCGCAGTTAAACGTGCACGCGGTTGAACCACTGGCGTCATTTCGTCGTTGCTTTATTGAGAATATTAAACTCAATAATCTATCTCAACTGGATTTTAATATTCACCCGGTTGCCGTAGGTGCCGTAGATGGCCGTGTCAGTTTTCTTGAAAAGGGCTATGAGAGCCAGCTTCTGCTGAGTACTGAGCAGCAGGGGATAATACGTCAGATTTTTATGAAGCTAAAAAACCTGGTCAAGGCAATTTTAGGCGGGCTTGGCGTGAAGCGCTATGCGGCAGGCCCGGGTAGAAAGTCAGAAACCGATAGTGTCACATTGGATGCGCTAGTCAAGCGGATAGGACAACCGATAGATGTGGCATCTATGGACGTACAGGGGCTGGAAGCAGATATATTAAAAGGTGGCAATTCGGTGCTTGAGCATGCTGATGTAAAAACCTTCATCATCGGTACACATGGCAATAACATTCATCAGCAGTGCCATAAGATGTTGACTGAAAAGAATTATGAGATTGAATATGACGAGCCTGACACGCCGCATCAGCCTGACGGCATTATCATTGCAAGCAAGGGTATTCAACGGTTAACGGCCATATGAAAGTTTCTGTCATCACTGTTGTCTATAATGCTGTTGATACCATAGAAGACACTATCCAGTCTGTTATCAAACAGGATCACGAAGATATAGAGCATATAATCATTGACGGCGGATCAACGGATGGCACTATGGATGTGGTGAATAGTTACAGAAAGCAGCTGGCTATAGTTGTGTCAGAACCCGATAAAGGGATTTACGATGCCATGAACAAGGGTATTGATCTCGCTGCCGGTGCTGTGGTCGGGACACTTAACTCTGATGACTGGTATGATAACAATAGTGTGATTAGTCGTGTTGTCGCTGCCTTTAAAAAGGATATGGAGCTTGATGCAGTCTATGGCGATATCATCTTTGTGACAAAGGATAAACCGCATGGGCTGGTCCGCTACTGGGAGTCACAGCCTTATCAGAAGGGCCTGTTTGAAAAAGGGTGGATGCCGCCACATCCGTCTTTTTTTGTAAAAAAAGATTGTTACTCCCGTTATGGAAAGTTTGATCTTGATCTGAAAATACAGTCAGACTTTGATTTGACCATGCGTCTTATGGTGGTTAACAGAATTAATACTCAGTACCTTCCCGGTGTTATGGTGAAAATGCGCATGGGTGGCGTGACGAATAATCGTATAAGTAATGTAATTAAAGGAAATATTGAGGCATACCGTGCATGTAAAAAAAATGGTCTGCAGGTAACGCCCGTATTTATGCTTAGGAAGGTTATGTCCCGTCTACCCCAGTTTTTTCGTAAGCCGCGATAGCCGAGTTGATCAGAAATGAAATCACCGGTAAAAAAAATAACGAAATCTGCTCTGAATTATTTTGGCATGGAACTGCGTAGAACCAGACCGGCAGCCGGAGTATTCCCTGCTGATCCTTTCTACGCGCAGAAAGAATTTCTCGACAGGATGGGCATTTCGCAGCCGGTGATATTTGATGTGGGGGCTCACAAAGGAGAGACAGTCTCCCGTTATAAGGCACTGTTCCCGGATTCAAGTATATATTGCTTTGAGCCTTTTCCAGATAATGTAAAAATTCTTCGTTCAAGGTACTCATCTGACCCGTCAGTATATGTCTACGAATGTGCTGTTTCTGATGTGCATGGAAGGAAGGACTTTTACGTCAATGAGAATGATGCGACCAGTTCTTTATTGCCAAGAACGAAAGGCGAACGGAGGTATTACAGCAAAGCTGCCGATAGCCGGTGCACTATGGAAGTGGATGCCCGGACAATTGATGAAATTCTGCAGCAAAACGGTATCGACCACATAGATATATTGAAATTTGATATACAGGGAGGTGAGTTGATGGCCTTAAAGGGTGCAGAAAAGGCCTTGCAGGAAAGCAGGATATCAATGATCTACAGTGAAACTTTGTTTGTTCCCCATTATGAAAAAAACCCTTTATTGCTGGATTTATGGAAGTTTCTGGATCAATATACTTATACTTTTTTTGATATTTATGATTTTTTTCGGGCGACGAATGGACAATTGCGCTTTGCAGATGTCCTGTTCATTAATAAATATATAAGAAGCAGGGTGCTTGATAATTATAAAGATGAGCCGTGATTACCTGTCATATTTCTACTGGTTGACAAGATGGTCCAGCAGGTTGATTTTACGCCAAATGAGAATAATGAGAAGATATCGGTATAAAGATGCCTGTAGAGAGACTAACGATTATGGTGGGTATTAATAATGACTGCAATGAATGAAAAGCGAAATTTCACACGGGATCAGATACATAAACTGCTTGATGAAAGGCAGGAAATGCTTGTATTGTTTTGCCAGGTAGCGGGTCTAGATCCGTATCAGTCAGGTAACCCGCTAGATCAGGATATAAAGGCCTTTTGTCAGAAGATGATTGACTATATAGCGGCTGGGCATTTTGCAATCTATGACCGCCTTTTGAATGGTGGCGAACGTCGAAAACAAGTACTTGATATTGCGGCAAAAGTTTATGCTTCGATAGAAGATACCACTGATATCGCAGTAGCTTTCAATGACAAATATGATGAGCAAGACCACTCTCTTGATTTTACGAACCTGCAGAATGACCTTGCTATGCTTGGCGAAGCCATGAGTAACCGTGCAGATTATGAAGACCAGTTGATCGACTCACTTCTCCACTAGTGTCTCTGTTTAGCGGCAGTGCAGCAGTGCCAGCCTTTTTTTCTATTTAGACTTTTCGTATGACACTACCCAGGCCATCACTACTGGCACTATTCCTGTTCCTGCTTGCGCTGGCTGTTTTATTACCCGGCATCACAGAAGTTACCGGCATAACCGGGAAGGATGAGTACTTGCTTGGCCTGCGTACGCCTATGCATATGATTGAGGGTGGACATGGCTGGTTACCCTGGCTGGATGGTGAGCCACGATTGAAAAAACCGCCGCTGATTTACTGGCTGGGTAAGATCAGCTACGAAATGCTGGGAGTTTCTCTTTTTTCCGGACGTATAATCGGGGTGTTGTTCGCGGCATTGTTTACAGTTGTTGCTGCCTTATTGTCATGGTCTTTGTTCAAAGATAGACGGGCCATGCTTTTTTCAGGCCTCATTATTCTAGGCAGTCTGGGTGTGATGATTGATGGACGGCGTTTAATGCTGGATATCCCTGTTGCCGCATTGTCCGGGCTGGCCATTTTGTTTCTGGTCTACT
>JBLYYR010000181.1:0-10519 GCA_048550195.1 Arenicellales bacterium | reverse complement strand
GGTTGAGGCTGAAATTGATAACCTGCCAGGCGTCAAAGAGTCTGCTGTTATCGCCGTCCCGCACCCTGACTTTGGTGAGGCGGTAGTGGCTGTTGTGGTAACGGACAGCAGTATCAATGTCATAGAGCAGTACATTATAGATGCACTGCGCGACCGGTTGGCGCGCTTCAAACAACCCAAAAAAGTAATTCTCCTCGATGAACTGCCACGCAACACCATGGGCAAGGTACAGAAAAACCTCCTGCGTGACACTTACAAAGGGCTTTTTAGATGAAAAACGCTGCAACGGCTTTACAGGAAATAATTCACCATGCAATTCCGCTGAGTGAAGCAATGGGTTTCAACATCATAGAACTTACTAGCTCCAATATCATCGCAGAAGGGCCGTTGCAGCCGAATATAAATATCCACGGCACAGGCTTTGCAGGCAGTATCTATTCTCTGGCTACGCTCAGCGCCTGGTCACTGGTCACTCATGTCCTCGCTGAACAGGCTATTGAAGCAGAACTTGTGATTGTCAGTGCTGATATAAAATATCTCGCACCTGTAAAGGGAGCAATTCAATGTCAATGCCAGTTGAGTGACAATAAAATACAGAGTTTCACTGATGAACTGGAAATCAGGGGATGTGCCCGTCTGGAGATTGAAGTTTCTGTGGGACAATTGCCGGAAGCACGGTTAAATGTTGTTCTGCTTGCCAGTTTCAGTAACTAAAAGAAGATCTCTCGCAGAGACCGCAGGGAAGTCAAAACATTTAAAAAATATTTGATAGAATGCTTTTTTAAAAAATAAATTATTTTGATCTCCTTGCGTGCTCTGCGTACTCTGCGAACCCTGTGAGAAACAGTGATTTTATTTCATGTTTTTTTCTATTCTAAGCTAGACCACAAATGACAACTGAACAAACAAGAATCCTGGTGAATGGCGAGCAAACAGGGTGTATTTCTGTTACTGACCGCGGTCTACAGTTCGGTGATGGAGTATTTGAAACCATAAGGGTGCATGAGGGTAAACCGGTCTGGTGGCAGCGTCACATGGATCGCCTGCTGGATGGCTGTCAGCGTTTGCATTTTGCTGTAATGCCGGATGTTGACACGCTACGACGGGAAGTTACTAAATTACTGACAGACTTCGTCACAGGAACGCTTAAAATAATCATTACCAGGGGAAATTCCAGTAGCGGTTATGCAGTGCCAGCAGACATTGTATCAAACAGGATTTTGATATTGAATCCCGGTCTGAGGCATCTATCAAAAACTCAGCAGGGCATCATTTTAGGGGTTTGCGAACAGCCTGTCACCGGCTCACAGAAATTATCAGGGATCAAGCACCTCAATCGACTGGAACAGGTGCTGGCACGAACAGAATGCCAGAGCAAAGGCTGGGATGAGGGCTTAATGCTGGATGACAGAAATCGAATCATAGAGGGTAGCATGAGTAATCTTTTTGTCTGGCAGCAGAACAACTTGCTGACCCCGCAGCTTGAACAAACAGGCATCAAAGGAATTTGCCGCGAGAGAGTCCTGTCGCTGGCTGAAGAAAATGGCATGAAAGTAGAACAGTGTGAACTCGATCTGGGTGATCTGCAGCATTGTGATGGTTTGTTTGTCACGAACAGCCTGATAGGTATCTGGCCAGTAGTTCAATATCGATGTCAGCAAATAAGTGAACGACAATTCGCGGTCAATGCAAATACCCGTTTACTACAGCACTTACTTGAGGAAGACATATGCTCGGTAAACTGATTGTAATCGTTGTTGTTCTGTCGGTTTTAAGTGGCCTGTTTGTCAAATATTGGCTGCAGGAAGCAGAGAACAGGGTGGTTACTGAAGAAACGCGCAATATCACAGTCGCGAAGGGAACATCGCTGCGGGGTTTCGCCGATCAACTGGTGGCTGAAGGCCTGCTGGATGAGCCCTGGTCATTCAGAATCTGGGCACGTTACAGTGGCTTATCTTCATCACTGAAAACAGGCGAATATCAAATTCCCGCTGATGCCACGATGATTGAGTTACTGCAATTAGTCACCAGCGGCAAGGTCATTGATTACCCGGTTACTTTTATCGAAGGCTGGAACTTCAGGCAGCTGCGTGAAGCGCTCTCGAAACAGGAAAATCTCAGGCATACAATCGACAAGCTTGATGACGAGGCTATTATGAAAGCCATTGACGCAGAAGGTGTACATCCCGAAGGCCGCTTTTACCCGGACACCTACCGCTATACTTCCAGCATGAGTGACGTTGATATTCTGCGACTGTCCTATAGCAAGATGAAGCAGTTGCTAAGCGATGAATGGGAGAAACGTGAGAGTGACTTGCCACTCGAGAATATGGATCAGGCACTGGTGCTCGCATCGATTATTGAAAAAGAAACCGGCGCCGCAGAAGAGCGCCCGGAGATCTCCGGTGTGTTTATTAATCGTATACGCAAAGGCATGCGTTTACAGACAGATCCCACCGTTATTTATGGCATGGGAGACAGCTACAAAGGCAATATTCGAAAAAAGGATCTGCTGAAGGACACTCCGTACAATACCTATACACGATCAGGACTGCCGCCGACGCCAATAGCCATGCCCGGAGGGGATGCAATACATGCCGCTCTGCATCCTGCGAAGACAAAAGCCCTGTATTTCGTCGCAAAGGGGAATGGGAAACATAAATTCTCCGCAACACTTACAGAGCACAATGAAGCTGTGATTAAATACCAGTTAAAGGGAAGGCGGAAAAATTTTTCATCGTATAAACCAAAAACTACAGACTAATGTTACCGTTATACTTCATCCTTAATCTTCAATCTCGAATCTAAAGCGAAACATGACAGCAAAATTTATCACGCTGGAAGGCGGCGAGGGGGCAGGTAAAACAACCTGCCTGAAACATATCGAGAATCGTCTCAAAGAAGCCGGTGTAGACCTTTGTGTCACCCGTGAGCCGGGAGGTACGCGAACGGGCGAAAAAATACGCGAAATTCTGCTTGATAGAGGTAATTTCGATATCCTTGATGATACGGAGCTGTTGTTAATGTTTGCCGCGCGTGCGCAGCACCTGAACGAATTGATCCGGCCGGCTTTGGCTGCAGATACCTGGGTACTCTGTGACCGCTTCACTGATGCGACCTATGCCTATCAGGGTGGAGGTAGAGAGATTGCACTGCAGCGGATAGCAGAACTGGAACACTGGGTACAGCAGGGTTTGAAACCGGACCTGACGCTGCTACTGGACCTGCCTGTTGAAGTCGGACTGGAACGGGCAGGCCAACGCAGTACACCAGACCGCTTTGAATCAGAGAATATTGCCTTCATGCAGCGAATGAGATCATCCTATCTGGATATCGCCAGCCAGGAACCCGAAAGGGTAAAGGTTATCGATTCATCACAGGCACTTGAGAATGTGCTGCTGCAGATTGACGATGTATTGAAAGACGTACTTTCGGCGACATGAGTGTGACAGTCCCTGATTTATTGCCCTGGACAGAGGCAGCTTTTGAAACCTTTTTCAGTTCTGATGAAAGAAGGGCCCATGCCTATATGCTGGCAGGCCATTCAGGCCTGGGCAAGACCGTATTCGCACAGCAGATGGCAAAATCACTGCTCTGTCAGGAACAAGGCAACCATGCCTGTGGGCAATGCCAGTCCTGCAGATTGTTCGAAAGCGGCAGTCATCCGGACCTGCATGTACTGCAGAGTGAAAAAAAGATGGTGGAAATAGAAGATGTATTTTCCATCTATGCCCCACGTTACCTGGAAGATGAAAGCAAAAGGAAAAAGCGAAAAAAACCTTCGGCAATCATTGCCATCGATCAGGTCAGGGGAGTCATTCCGGATATCAATACACGTCCGCATCTTTCTGCCTGCCGACTAATAATTATCAATACGGCAGAGGACTTGAACATCAATGCTGCCAACAGCCTGCTAAAGTCTCTGGAAGAACCCCCGTCAGACAGTTATTTTATTCTCATCAGCCATGATCCCGGTCGTTTGCTGCCTACCTTACGTAGCCGCTGTAACCGGATTGATTTCCGGATACCCGATAAGCAGCAGGCAATCCATTGGCTAAACACACAATTATCCGATCAGGCAGGTACCAGTCAATTCCTTGATCAGGCATCAGGAATCCCGATACGTGCACTGGAATTAGCAAAGGGTACACGACATACCGATGAAGAACAGGTAGAACAACACATGCTGCAACTGGCGTATAGACAGATCGACCCTGCTTCTGCTGCAGCGGTAATGATAAAAGCTGGCGAGTTAAAAAATATCCTTGAGAGCATTCAAATATTGCTAAGCAGGCTTATTCGACTGAAAGTTAGCTCTCAAAATGTCACATTACCAATAAATGAAGGTGATAAGCCCTTGATTGATCTTGGAAACAGGTTAAACTTCAGACAGTTGTACGCTTATCTTGATAAAATCTCTAATAGCAAGCAACTGGCTGGTGGCCCGCTGGATCCGCTACTTGCACTGGAGGACGATTTAATTTGCTGGCAGGCAATGTTCAGTAAATAATCGTATAAATAATGATGAGGGAGTGTAAATGTCTGACAATGACAACGCGATAAAACGTCCTGGAGTTCTGTCTCTCAGCATCAAGGACAAAAATGCCCTGTATTCCGCCTACATGCCTTTCGTAAAGAATGGCGGTTTGTTTATCCCCACATCACGTAAATATAAGCTCGGTGAAGAAGTTTTCATGCTGCTTAATCTAATGACAGGCAATGATAAAATTCCTGTTGCCGGCAGGGTCGTGTGGATAACACCTCAGGGCGCACAAGGTCAGAAGCATGCAGGCGTAGGCATACAATTTAACCAGAAGGACTCCGGTCCAGCCAGGGCTAAAATTGAAACACTGCTCGGTGGATCACTAAAATCATCTCGTCCCACACATACTATCTGATAGCTCTTTTCTTTCCCCATTTTAGAAATCATAGCCGTGCTCGTTGACTCCCATTGCCATATGAATTTCGATCCACTGTCAGAAGACACAGAGGGTGTGATCCAGCGTGCCCATGACATGGGTGTTGATCACATGCTTTGCGTTTCGGTAAACATGGAAGATTTCCCACAGGTGCTTGCACTGGCAAAAGCACATGACTTTATTTTTTCCTCCGTTGGTGTACATCCAAATCATGACGAAGGTGAGGAGCCGACAGTAGAGGTGCTCGTCAGTCATGCCGCTGATTCTGATGTTGTTGCTATTGGTGAAACCGGTCTTGATTATTTTCGAAATACCGGTGACATGACGTGGCAGAAGAATCGTTTCGCCCGCCATATCCACGCCGGTATCGAATCAGATAAACCGCTCATCATCCACACTCGCGAAGCCGCCGCTGATACCATGGACATGCTGAAAGACGAGAATGCGGAACAATGCGGCGGCGTCATGCACTGCTTTGCAGAAGACTGGCTAACAGCAAAGAAGGCACTGGATCTTGGTTTCTATATCTCCTTTTCAGGCATCCTGACATTCAAAAACGCACAGGATATGCGCGATGTGGCAAAGAAGGTGCCATTGGATCTGGTACTGGTAGAAACCGATTCCCCCTACCTCGCACCTGTCCCGATGCGCGGTAAAACCAACGAGCCCGCTTTTACCAGCTATGTTGCTGATGTTCTGGCTGATGTTAAAGGCGTCAGTAAAGAAGAAATCAGCAGGCTTACCACGAATAACTTTTTCAACCTGTTTAAAGCGGCGAAGAGAAGGGAATCAGCCTAATTCCCCCTCTCCCTGAGGGTGAAGGGATAATTTAAGAATAACTAATCCCTGGCTTTATATAGCTTCAGCATTAAGGTCGGTTTTCGCGACCACTCGAGGCTGTAGAAGAGAACTGATATTGTTGGGATCTGACCTTATCTTGTTTGATTCGTACTGTTATTGATCGAGCGATGAATACGTGACCAGTCGGTTCCGTCCCGCAGCCTTTGCTGCGTACATTGCCTGATCGGCCTGCTTGATGATGTCGTGTATGGTTATGCCAGGGTCGCCTGTGACCGATGTCACACCGATACTGATAGTGATGGAATCGTTGATTACCTGGTCGTCTAGTCTGATCATATAATCACTCACTGCTGCAGAGTAGGCCTGCAGGTGACGGATGAACTCGGGAAATTCGTCGCCGATGTTAATGATAATGAACTCTTCCCCTCCGTATCTTGCCAGGATTTCATTGGTGCGCCGAAAGTGATCTTCCATTAATGACGCTATCTGCTGTAGACAGGCATCGCCAGCCTGATGGCCATGGGTGTCATTAAATTTCTTGAAGTAGTCAATGTCTATTAATGCGACGCTAAATGGTACGTTCAATCTGCGTGAAATATCAAGCCCAACGGGGCTTTTGATTTCCAGGTAGCGCCGGTTATTCAAACCAGTCAGGCTATCGGTCAGTGATAGCTGCTCGAGTTCATTATTGAGTCTGTTGATTTGTCTGTTCTTCTCAATGAGAAAAGTTTCCAGCTGGTTCTTCCTGCGCACGCTATATAGTACTGCTAGGCTCATCAGGGCCATAAGTACCAGGAAGAAGGTATATTGCTTCGCAGCCTGGTGATTCAGCATGGCTCGATACTCTGAGAACAGGGCAGGATCAATCAGGTCTACAACATTCCAGTAAGATCCCGTGATAGGAGTAGTAGAGTGAATGTTTTGTTTCTCTGAATCTGTCAAGCGATAGTCATCACGATTCGCCATAGCATCGCGGCTACCGATTTTTGTGATCTCTATAATGTCATCCAGGGTGTTTGAAATTATAATATCGTGTCCAGTTGGTGTAGCCGTCTTGAGCAGGTGAAAGAGATCATCGGCACCGAACGTCACGATAAAGATTTTTTTCTTCTCATCAACATCGAAATCGACCAGAATGTCGTAATGGTAGATCTTCGGGTTGGGGTGTATGCGGACAAGCTGCATACCGTGGTGCAGGTATTTTTGAACATCTTCCAGACAGAGGTCGCCTATATCCCCTTCGAAATCGTCAACTACCAGTTCGCCCCGACTGGTCGTGATGTTGGTGGAAAAAAAGTCGCTGAAGTATCTGCCTAGTTTCTGGTTTAGGTGTAGATAGCGCTGCTCATCATCCGGAAACTGGGCTACGTCCGAGACTAGCTCCAGGTTATCTTCCAGAAATGTCTCAACCAGTTGTCGTTTCTGGCGCAAGATCCGCTCGATCTCGTTGCTGATGCTGTCAGTGGCATTATTAGAAATCGTTTCATGATAATTAACGAACTCTTTTACTCTGACGTTGATAGTAAAATAGAGAGAGAAACCAAAGACAACGAGAATGACTATTCCGACCAGGATAGTAGTCAATCCGATTGAGTATTTCGTTGTCTGCTGCTCTTCATTCATACACAAATCCACTTAGCCAATGCATCAGGCTACAGGTCAAAGCGATATGTGGGATTTACCGTGTATATTTTTAGAGATCGATTTTTGTCACCGAACTAAACCCCCGTCACTGTCAGTCCGTTGAATAAATGCACTCCTAATACAACTTATAGGACAATCTAATGAATAATATAACTACAGGTTATGTGGCTTTAGTGCGACGGGTGTAAAGGATCGAACAGGAATGGGTAAATATCACGTGCTTGATTGACAGATCCGTTTACGGTAATCGCTTGGCGACATCCCCACCCACCTCCTGAATGAACGGGTGAACACGCTCGGATCGTTGAAGCCCACCGAGCTGGCTATGTCCGAGATCGTGCGATCTGATTCGATGAGCAGCTTGATCGCCTGTTCCTTGCGCAGGTTTGCGATTTCCCTGCCGATCGTCGTTCCTTTGTTTTTCAGCTTTCGTCCGAGCGCCCGGGCGTCGAAGCCGCAGAGTTCCGAAGCCATATCATTATTCAGCTCGGGTTGGTGAATATGCGGCAGCAGCGCCTGGTGGACGGCCTCGACCAGCGATTTCGGCGGTGACAGGTAGTTAACTTCCGGAATAACCCGCTGCTTGAAGTTTTTGAGATCGAAGGGCAGCAGCAGCCAATCCTGCGGAAAGCGGATAGCACAGCCCCGTCGATCGCCACGGGTAACGATTACATTCTGGTAGTCGTTTGGTATTGCACGGGTATCACAGGTTTGTATACGAACCTGTTGTGGATCCCACTGGTCGCCGGCACAGCGCTGAAAGATACTGCTGAATAGCCCGACATAAAAGGCATCGGCCTGGGCCGGGCAGGTTTCCGGGTCGAACACGCGGTAGGCGCGAAACGTCGCGTATTCACCGTCGGTATCCAGACGCATTTTTACCGACGTTGCCTGGTTACCGGCTTCCTTGCTGAAGCGAAAAAAGAAATCACTAAATGTTGAGGCATGGCGTGCGGCATTGGTAAACACGGGCCAGCTATAGATATCGAGTGTCTCACCGACATAGACAGCAAGGTAGGGATCATCAGCTGACTCGGAAAACTCCTCGAGGATTTTATACATCACTGGTGCGGTGACGAAGACATCCGGCGAGTGCAGGTTGTCACGGCTGAGATTGAACTTTTCGAGGATGCCATCGACATCGATCTCGCGCCTGTCCAGCTCGAAGGTAAACGGGGTAGCCAGGCTGAGGCGTATCAGCGGCAATCCGGAGCGGAGTTGTTGTTCTTTATTCACCGTCATACATAGAGTCTGTGATGCTTTTGCTAATAGTGTCAATGCTTACAGGTTTATTCTGTGCATTTTTTACATAAAAATTGATATAAATTGTCAAGAATGCAAAGCATGGAAGATGATATTTAGGTAAATTTACCCTTAATAATAACTTCTGTGCATAAAAAAAGGTTTATGACAAAACCTGCTGACATTCTGCAGTTAATGGTAAAAATGATAAATACGATAGGAGAAAATTAATGTCATTCATATCTGTGACCAAACGCAGTCGCGTGGCGATTGCCATGGCGGCAATAACTAGTCTTGTTGGCCTGACGGCAAGTACAACAGCCTATACGGCTGGCCTACATCTAGTAGAACCGGTCCATGCAGCCGAGCAGGCAAAGGAAGAGAAAAAGCCGGTGCAGGTACTGATTACTAATGTCAGCGTCTGGGACGGAACCAGTGATTCAGTGAATAATGGTGTCGATGTGCTGGTTGAAGACAACAAAATCAAGAAAGTGGCGAAGGGCATCAAGGCCCCTGGCGCGAATGTTATCGATGGCAAGGGCGGTACAGTCACTCCAGGCTTAATTGATATGCATCAGCACCTGATGCTGAACGGTGGTACGGCTGCGGGTGAGGTTTGGGATGCCTATGTTCAGGGTGCGCATGCCACTCGTGCGGCAGAGTATCTTTTGCGCAGTGGTTTCACTACCATTCGTGATATCGCCGGTAACTCAATCGGTTTGAAGAAGGCCATGAATGAAGGGATATTGCCAGCGCCGCGTATTTACACTTCGGGGCCCGCGATTGGCCCTACTGGCGGACACAGTGACTGGGGTACCAGAACAGCCGGCCCCGGTGCTGAAACCTACCAGAAAAAAGTACAGAATACGCATGTCGTTGATGGACGTACTGAATGGCTAAGAGCGGGTCGCTGGAACCTGCGTAATGGTGCTGATTTTCTCAAGGTGATGGCTGGCGGCGGTGTCGCCAGTGAGTTCGATCCATTACATTTACAATCACCATCACCGGAAGAAATGGAAGCCGCCGTACAGGCAGCGAAAGAATACGGCACCTATGTTGCAATTCATGCCTACACCGATGATGCCTATCTCAAGTCATTAAAAGCCGGGGTAAGAAGTTTTGAACATGGATTCCTGACCACGGAAAAATCTATTGAGCCACTGGCCGCGTCTGGTGCCTGGTGGTCATTCCAGCCGTTTGGCGGTTACAAGACATTATGTGGTGCATATCCTGACTGGTATACGGATGGAATGAAGCAGAAAGGTGAAATGGTATGCGAGGGTGTGAAAAACACCATCAAGCTGATGAAACAATACAAGGTCAAAACCTTTGTTGGTTCTGACATGTTCGGCTGGGATAACTGGCACAATGCTATTAAAAATGTTGCTTCTCCAACGACCGATTTACCAGATGACCTGAAGTATACATCGCTCGAGAGCATGAAAATGTCAACATCACTGCCCGCTCAGTTCCTACGTGAAGAGACCAACCAGAACCGCAATGACTTTATTGGAGCAAAACTTGGTGTCATTGAAGAGGGTGCCTGGGCCGACATCCTTATCTGGAATGGTGACCCCACCAAAGATATCAGCCTGATTCTTAATGAGCAGAACCTGAAGATAATTATGAAAGATGGCAAGATGTACAAAAACCTTCTGGTTCCAGCAACACATGAAACATTTCGTGGTGCACCTGCTCCATCAGGACATTCATTCACCATGTAATTTTGGTGATGTGTCATGGCATTATAAAAACAGGGTACCCTGGTACCCTGTTTTTATTGCTTAATAGTAACGGATCCTGATTTTTTAAATTCCAATGATGAAATTAGATCTACCTGTTAGCTTATTTGCCGGTGTCATACTGCTTTTATCATCAACGCTACATGCCCTTGATGACTGGCAGCCACTGCC
>JBLYYR010000180.1:0-33817 GCA_048550195.1 Arenicellales bacterium | reverse complement strand
TTTACCATGCTGTTTTTAAAAATAACAAACATCGCGCCGCCCGGCGCTCCTACATCTTTCTGTTTATGATTTTGGTTTTTGACTTTGACTCGCCCATGAAGGGCGAAACACTCAACTCAATTGGTGAAAAAGAACGAAAATGAAAATGATCACATAATAGTCGTGAAAAACAAGGGGTAATTCAAGAACAGAAATAAAATAAAATACCAGACACCTATACAGCTGCAATCAGAGCAGAATAAATGTGCCTGTCAGTGTTGCTTTCCAGCACGTAGTTGATTTAGTTTTTTATTGATGCGTTTTTCGTTATTGTCACAGATATCAGCCAGTGCGTCCTCAATCTCCGTTGCCATATAGATGGCAATTTCTATGTTACCTGCAAAGCTGTCCAATACTGGTTCGATGACTGTTTCCATTGTTTTTCTCTAATAATTCACATGCTAATGTCTTACATAAAAATTTAGATGATGAAGGAGAAGAGTAAAGAATGCCCTGACAGATGTTACTTTTTGGCAGATGAGTGGTAAATATGGACTTCCAGTAAGGTGAAGGATGTTTACTGCAGCCGCTATACGCAGTAAAAGCCCGATATAGAAAGGAAGCAGGATAAAAATCATGTTTGAGAATATAATAGTGCTGCCCAATAAGGTCTCAGGTCACAAGTATTTCTTTGTATGAACTAATGCGTAGCAAACAGGAAACCAATTTACTGGCTGGCCTATGGCCATGGTTCAGAATCACCTGTATACACTGTGCGCGCCTCGCCTGGTATTTTGGTATTACGCTGTTTGTTGTTGCCGCAGCGGCGATTACTATTTTTCGATTCTGGTTACCTGCATTGGTGGACCGCAAGGTCGAGGTTGAAACCTACCTGACTAAGCAGATAGGGCAGTCTGTGGTGATTGGCGAGATGGCCGCTGACTGGCAGGGCCTGTATCCATCGTTGCATGCACGAAAGCTGGCACTAAAAGATGCCAGTGGTAAAGAAGATGTCCAGCTAAGTCTGGGAGAGCTGAGGCTTGACCTGGATATATTGCCTTTGCTCCAGGGAAAGTTCGTATTCAGGCAGATCACCCTGAAAAACCCGGTTGTTCATGTTCGCCGCACTGCCGAGGGGGAATTTTATATAGGCAAGGTCAAGGCCCCACCCCCGAAAGAAGGCCGGCTGGCATTATTGTTCAATCAGTATAAGGTCAATATTAGTGATGGGCGTTTTATCTGGCGCGACGATTTTCTTAAGGAAGATGAATTTTCTGTTACCAACATTAACCTTTCGATGGAAAATGTTGGTAAGCGACATGTTCTAAGCGGCAGGCTAGGTCTACCTGAGAATGTTGCACAGGCGATGTCTTTAAATTTTGATCTTAAAGGCGATGTGCTGGACATAAGCACATGGAAAGGTCAGTTCAACACTAAACTTAGCGAAGTTGAACTCTCTGCTTTACCGGGGATAATCAATGAGAAAAGGCTGATTCCGGAACTCTCAGGAAGAGCCTCGCTGGATATTTCAACAAAATGGAATAAAGGACAGCTTGAGGCTGCTGCTGGTCAGTTAAAGGGGCGTAATTTCCTGGTTCCTCTGGGTGACTATGGTACACCATTTACCGTACGGAGCGTTGAAGCTGATATCAAGCTTGAGCATAAAGGCAAATCATGGTTATTGACACTTGATAACCCATTTATTGCTATTGCCGGCAAGCCTTGGTCGGCTGGTCGTATAAAAGCGTCCTATGGCATCGATGAATCCTCTGTTCATATCAGTAAGCTGGAACTTGCCGATTTACGTCCTGTGCTGGATGCATTAACAAGTGAGAACAAGATTGTACAACTGGTGAAGTCCCTCTACCCCGTTGGAAATGCCAGTGATACCAGCCTGACACTATTTGGTCCCATCAAAAAACCCCATGATTTCCTCTACAAGATGTCAGTCAGTGAGGCGACCGTGAATGCTTATAGTCTGTACCCTGCTGCAACGGGCTTAAGCGCAAATATAAGCGTCACGAGGACTGGCGGCAGTGTTATAGCCGAAGGCAAAAACTCACGAATTGTCCTCGACAGGGTTTATGAACGTGCACTCAGAATAGATGATTTACAGGCAACAGTGAGCTGGTATAGGGGAGATGAAGACTGGCAGGTGGATGGAAAACAATTATGGCTTAAGAACAAAGATGCTGAAGCCCATGCAAAATTTATTGCGACCGTTCCACTTGATCACACGTTACCCCCCTTGTTGACACTCAATGTTGATCTTGTTGATGGTGACCTGTCTCATGCAGATAAATATTTTCCAGTACGCCTGATGAAACCTGGTATCAGGAAGTGGTTTGAGGACACGGATTTTCGTGGTCGCCTTAATCAGGCGAAGCTGGATTATGAGGGAACGGCCAAAGGATTTCCTGTTGCCGGGGCGAAGAGTTTTAAGGTGGTGGCCAACATTGAAGCGGGTAGTATGGTGTTTGCTGCGGACTGGCCACGACTGACAGGTATTGAAGCAGATTTACTGATCAGTGAGAACGACCTGTGGGTTAAAGGAATGGCGCGTGACCTGCATGGTCAGAGGGTAAAGGACAGTACCGTCCATATATCTCATCTTGCTGAAACCGGCAGACAGGTTGTTGATGTGAGAACGGGACTGCATGGTAACCTGGCTGAAGTCGTTGGTTTTCTGCAAACCGGGCCATTGTTTCGAAACACAGCTTTTCAGGAAATAAATCTTGGCGCTAAAGGTGTGGGTAAAATAAAACTTGATGTGTCCATTCCTCTGGCAGATGCCAGTGGCACACGTGTGAAAGGGACATACAATACTGCTGACGCTTCTTTGCAGTTACCCGATGATTCCTGGATAACAAAGCTTAAAGGCAAACTTGATTTTACCGAGCGGTCACTGTCATCAGCCGGGTTTCAGGGAATGATGCTGGGAGGCCCCCTGACTTTTAGTGTGAAAACACTTAAGGAAGGTCAGCCACCTGTGGTTGAAGTCGAGGCTACAGGTGAGGCGCATGCCAGCCAAATGGAGCCAATACTGGGCGACAGGTTAGTCAAGGAACTCAGTGGCAAGACTGCCTGGCAGGGGAAAATGAAGTTTGATCCAGAGGTGGTTAGTCTGAATGTAAATTCTGATCTTACAGGGCTCGCTTCGTCTTTCCCTTATCCGCTGACAAAAGAAAGCAACGAAAGTCTACCACTGAAACTGGATGTCAGTTTTCTAGCGAATAACAGGACAAAGCTAGCTTTTTTTATGCCTGCTTTCATCAATGGAAAATTAATTTTTTCTATTGTGGAAGATGAAATGGCTTTAACAGGTGGATGCCTGCTGATTGGCAAGGGCAAGGCCGCTTGTGATGATAAAGATGGTCTTTCAGTAGCCGTCGAGCAGGCATTTCTGGATCTCGATCCATGGGACAACTATTTAAAAAAACAGGAAGATGACGATGGTTTACCAGAAGTGCTGACGCGTATGACGGCTAACATAGGTACAGCATTTTATGCCGGGGTAGACATGGCAGACATAACTACCGAATTCGACCGCCAGAAGGATGCCAGCTGGCAGGGAACAATAAGTGGTGGACGCATAAAAGGGAATATTGGATTTAGCTGGGAGCGATCTTCACGCTGGGTGAAAATGCAACTTGTGCATTTGATATGGAACGAAGCAGAAAAAGAAACTGCGCCTGCTGAAATACCACAGGATCCCCAAAAATTTCCCGCCCTGAACGTTACCATCGATGATCTGGTATTCCATAATATGAAACTGGGTCGTCTAAGTATGCAGGGGGAGCCAACAGTAAATGAATGGGAACTGCAATTACTGAAGCTTGATAGACCGGATATGAAGGTGGTAGCCAATGGGCACTGGCGAGGGCAGAGTGATGGTCATTCATCAAGTTTTGATGTCGACTTCACCAGTGCTGATATGCGGACAACCCTGGCAGCACTGGACTATGATGTTGATTTAGAAAGTGAACTGTTTCGTACAACGGGGTCTGTTTCGTGGAAAGGCGCACCTTATGATTATCACCTGGGGATCCTTGATGGCACACTTGAAATCCATTCAGATAAGGGACGTTTGTCGAGCGTGGAAGTCGGGGCAGGGAGATTGCTGGGAGTTCTCAATATAGAAAGCCTGCGTCGCCGTCTGTTACTTGATTTCAGTGACCTGTCGAAAGAAGGATTTGCTTTTGATGAAATAGAGGCAGACTTGACAATCAAGCAGGGGGTTGCGCAGATATCGAAACTCCTTATTCCCGGGCCCTCGGCTACCATTCGACTGCAGGGCCAGATGGGCCTTGTTGAAGAAAATGTCGATATGAAAATGTCTATTTCTCCTGCGGTAGGCGGCAACCTGGCAATAGCTGGATTTGTGCTTGGGGGGCCTGCTGGCGGCTTTGTGACCCTGCTGGCATCCAAGGCAATCAAAGAGCAGATGGATAAAGTTGCCAATTACCAGTACACAATTCGTGGTTCATGGGAAGATCCGGTGGTTGATAAGATACAATCAGGCAGGGGTAATGAGGAAGCAGGCTCCGTTGAGGGTCAGCTGGAGTAAAATTAAGAGCAGAAGGGAAACATCTATGACACAAGTTGCTGCAATACAAATGACATCCGGGCCGGACATAGCCGCCAATCTCTTTGAGGCGGGGAGGCTGATAACGCAGGCCGCTGATTCCGGTGCGAAGCTGATAGTCCTGCCGGAAAATTTTTGCCTGATGCCGATGAAAGATTCAGACCGCCTTGCCGAAGCGGAGCTGGCCGGCGATGGACATATACAGAATTTTCTTGCTGAAGCTGCACGCCGGCATAAAATCTGGCTCGTTGGCGGCACCGTGCCACTGATATCAGAGCCTTCAGATAAATGCCGCAGCGCCTGCCTGGTATTCAATGATCAGGGAGAGCGGGTAGCACGCTATGACAAAATACATTTATTTGATGTGGAACTGGACAATTCTGAGGCCTATACCGAGTCTGCTACAATAGAAGCAGGCAGCGAAGCAATTGTCATCGACACCCCTTTTGGCCGGCTTGGCCTGGCTATCTGCTATGACCTGCGCTTTCCTGAATTATTTCGCCAGCTGTCGCAGCAGGGGGCACAGATACTTGCGGTCCCGTCCTCCTTTACGGCCATAACCGGCAGCGTGCATTGGGAAGTGCTGGTGCGGGCGCGCGCCATCGAGAATCAGTGTTATATGCTGGCCGCTGCACAGGGCGGCTTTCATGTAAATGGCAGAGAAACCTATGGTGATTCAATGATCGTAGATCCCTGGGGCCGGGTAGTTAACCGCCTTTCCCGCGGGCCGGGTGTCGTGCTGTCTGAAATTGACCTCGATCTGTTGGGTGATATTCGAAAAAACCTGCCCTCCCTTAAGCATCGGCGTCTTAAGTGTTGACGAAAGGAGAGTATTACGCCTTACGTGTTAAATTTTTACGTGAAATCGACGCCGTTGACCCCATTAAATAACTTATAACTCTCATTTCTGCCTACAGCAATTCGGGCGGACCCTATCAGGATAGTATACATATGTCAGAAATTATGGAGCTGGCGCGCCAGCGTTTGCTGGAGCCCACTGCACTCGGTGATCAGGAGCTGGACAGGCTAATGTCCCAGTTGCTGAGTCATCAGGTGGATTATGCCGATATCTATTTTGAGTACAGTCGCCACGAAAGCTGGAACCTGGAAGAAGGGAAGGTGAAGTCCGGCAGTCATAATATTGATCAGGGTGTTGGAATTCGTGCCATTAGCGGAGAGAAGACTGGCTTTGCTTATTCTGATGAGCTGGCACTCCCGGCGCTGGAGCAGGCGGCAAATACTGCGAGGGCAATAGCTTCAGGCGGTGAAAACAAACAGGTTGCTGTGAGCTGGAAAGGTGAATCAAATCGTGCGCTATACGCGGCTATCGACCCCATTACAACATTGGATGATCAAGCCAAGGTTGACCTGCTCGAAAGGGTCGAGGCCGAAGCCCGCAAACAGGATGTACGAGTTTCTCAGGTGATGGCCAGTTTGACCTCGGTGCAGGATGTTATTTTTATTGTGGCCAGTGATGGTACGCTGGCAGCTGATATCCGTCCATTGGTGCGGCTTAACGTTACCGTCATTGTCGATGACAAAGGCTGTCGTGAACAGGGGTCGGCAGGCGGTGGTGGTCGCTTTGGCCTGACAGTTTTCACCGATTCAGATAAGGCCTTGCAATATGCCAGGGATGCCGTGCAGCAGGCATTGATTAAACTGGAAGCCAAGGCACCACCTGCCGGTATGATGCCGGTTGTACTCGGCCATGGCTGGCCGGGGATATTGCTGCACGAAGCGATAGGTCATGGTCTGGAGGGGGATTTCAACCGCAAAGGAACGTCTGCATTTTCTGGACGTGTCGGTGAGAAAGTGGCCTCTGAACTGTGTACGGTTGTTGATGATGCCACGTTGCCTGACAGACGCGGCTCTCTTAGCATTGATGATGAAGGGACAGCGGGACAGAATACAGTACTGATCGAAAACGGCATTCTAAAAGGTTATATGCAGGACAAGATGAATGCGCGCCTGATGGGCGTAGCCGCGACCGGAAATGGCCGCCGAGAATCCTATTCCTGCCTGCCGATGCCGCGCATGACCAACACCTATATGCTAGCAGGCAAATCTGATCCTGAAGAAATCATTGCCTCGGTGGACAGGGGCTTATACGCCGTCAATTTTGGCGGAGGACAGGTAGATATCACCTCCGGCAAGTTTGTTTTCAGCAGTTCAGAAGCCTATATGATAGAAAATGGCAAAATCACCTACCCGGTAAAGGGCGCAACGCTGATAGGCAGTGGCCCGGAAGTGCTGACCCAGGTATCGATGGTCGGTAACGATCTGGAGCTGGATCACGGTGTCGGTGTCTGCGGTAAGGAAGGACAAAGTGTTCCAGTCGGTGTCGGACAGCCTACCCTGAAAATCGATGAGCTGACGGTTGGAGGTACTGAGGTATGAGTACCGCAAAACACTTGCAGCAGAACCAGCAGTCAGACATTAAAGATATCGCTACACCCTTGCAGGATGTGGTTGAGCAGGCGCTGGAAGCCGCCACTCGTTCTGGTGCCAGCAGTGCCGAGGTCGATGCGAGTCTGTCACAGGGTTCCTCGCTGACAGTGCGTCTGGGTGAAATTGAAACCATTGAACATAATCGCGACAAATCACTGTCATTAACCGTCTTCTTCGGAAATAAAAGCGGCTCGGCCAGTACCTCGGATATGTCTGCCGATGGCATACGAAATACCGTCGATGCGGCATGCAGTATCGCAAAATTTACTGCTGAAGATGACTGTGGCGGCCTGGCGGATGCAGATAAGATGGCGACAGACTTTCCCAATCTTGATCTCTGGTACCCCTGGCATCCGGATACAGACACGGCGCGTGAACTTGCTCTGCAGTGTGAAGAAGTCGCCCGTCAGACAGACGATGCCATCAGCAATTCAGAAGGCGCCACCGTTAACAGTCATGAAGGGATAGGGATTTATGCCAATACACATGGATTTAATGGTATTCGCTACGGCAGCAGGCATTCCTTAAGCTGCTCGGTCATTGCCAGCGACGGCAAGGCAATGGAACGCGACTACTGGTACAGCGTGGCACGCGACCGCAATGAATTGCAGTCTGCTGAAGCGGTCGGCAGAATCGCAGGCCAGCGTACACTGGATCGCCTTGGTTCCCGAAAAATTGCCACCTGTCAGACCCCGGTCATCTACGAGGCACAGGCGGCGGGCAGCTTGTTGTCCCATCTGATTTCAGCCATCAGTGGTGGCGCCCTGTACAGAAAAGCCTCCTTTCTGCTGGACCACAAGGGTAAAAGAATTTTTCCTGAGCATACCAACATTTCGGAAAACCCGCATATACCCAAAGCGCTGGGCTCAGCAGCCTTTGACAATGAAGGGGTGGCGACGAAATCAAGATCAATAATCAAAGACGGTGTGTTAATGGATTATGTACTGAGTAGCTATTCCGCCCGTAAACTGGGTCTACAGACGACAGGAAACGCCGGTGGTGTGCATAACCTGTTAATTGAACACGGCAATAAAGATCTCCCTGCATTGTTGAAACAGATGGATACAGGCCTGCTGGTGACAGAACTGATAGGCATGGGTATCAATAATGTTACAGGAGACTATTCACGTGGTGCAGCCGGGTTCTGGGTGGAGAATGGCGAGATTCAGTATCCGGTCAGTGAAATTACCGTGGCCGGTAACCTGCTGGATATGTTTCAAAACTTTGTCGAAGTTGGCAATGATCTGGATAAACGCGGCAATGTCGTCACAGGATCGATTTTGCTTGAGCAGATGACGGTTGCTGGGGAGTAGGTTTGTGCTGGCGAACGGCTGGGTTTTTGCCTTAGCCTTTGACCTCCCATCCCCTTTTGGGTTGTCGAGCACTGGAAGGCTGGGCCGGATAAGCGCGGTGCATGTTTGAGGGCGTAGCCCGAGTTCACCGTGCCCGGTTCAGACTGAAGCGCGCAGAGTAGCCGCAGGCCAACACAACGGGGCGGTTTTTCTTTGGTTCTGTTTCTTTTATCCGTATAAAAGAAATGAACTCGTCCATGAAGGACGAAAAGCTCATATCAATTCAAGAAATCGAATAAAAAAGAAACAATCTCACCCAGGCAGGACAATCCTTCCCAGTAGTGCGCTAGCACACAATAAACAGAAGCCTGATGCGTAAACCCCAATTTCCATATATAATTAACCGCTTATCCTTGAAAAAGGTAAAAAAAGACACCATATCAGGCGTATATGTAACCGGCTAAAGCCCAGAGAGAACAGAAACAGGACAGTCAGATGCCAATATATGAATACAAATGTGAGGAATGTGGTCATCAGCTGGAGGCTATCCAGAAATTTTCTGATGATGCGCTGACAGAGTGCCCGAAATGTAAGAAGCAGACGTTGAAAAAGATGCTTTCCGCTTCGGCTTTTCATTTGAAAGGAACAGGCTGGTACGAGACTGATTTCAAGAATTCAGGCAGTAAGCCAGAGAAAAAGGCAGCTGCCTGCAGCACCTGCCCGAGTGGAGATGCGTCAAAATAGGCGTATTCAAAAAATTTCATTTGAAAAAACCAGACCGCTGATTCTTACGAGTCAGCGGTTTTATTATTCCATCAGCAGACAGGCAATATTGACATGATGCGTACACACAATTGTGGCGAAGTCACAGAAACACACATAGACAGCACAGTTGAGCTATGCGGCTGGGTCAACCGTCGGCGTGATCATGGCGGTGTTATATTTATTGATCTGCGTGATCGAACCGGCATTGTCCAGGTGGTGTTCGATCCAGATGAAGTCGCCGCCTTTGAACTGGCCGAGCATGTGCGAAATGAGTATGTGCTGCGTGTAAAAGGGCGCGTACGTCACCGTCCGGAAGGAACCGTGAATCTGAATATTCCTACAGGCAAGGTCGAGGTTTATACCACTGAACTGGAACTATTGAATAGCTCCGAGCCTTTGCCTTTCCAGCTTGATGATGACGACACCACCGAATCTGTACGATTGCGTCACCGCTTTCTTGATCTTCGTCGTGAGCCCATGCAGAAAAATCTGCGTTTGCGGCATGAGATTGTCCGTTCATTGCGTAACTATCTCGAAAACAGGGATTTCAGCGAGATTGAAACACCGATACTGACCCGTTCAACACCTGAAGGTGCCAGGGATTATCTGGTACCCAGTCGTACCTACCCCGGCGAGTTCTTTGCCCTGCCTCAATCACCTCAGTTATTCAAGCAACTGCTAATGGTATCCGGCTATGAACGCTATTATCAGGTTGCACGTTGTTTTCGTGATGAAGACCTTCGTGCAGACCGGCAGCCCGAGTTTACGCAGCTGGATATCGAGATGTCCTTCATTGACCAGTCCGACATCATGAATCTGATGGAAGACATGGTTCGCAATCTGTTTGCCGAAGTTCAGGATGTTGAATTACCGAACCCCTTCCCGAAGATGAGCTGGCATGAAGCAATGTCACGTTTCGGCAGTGACCGGCCGGATTTGCGTATTCCGCTGGAGCTGGTGGATCTGGGTGACGTAATGCAGGATGTTGAATTTAAGGTGTTCTCCAACCCGGCAAAGGCCAGCGATGGTCGTGTGGCGGTGATGAGGGTGCCCGGTGGCACCAGCCTGTCACGTG
Organism: Arenicellales bacterium; assembly: GCA_048550195.1. Lineage (GTDB taxonomy): Bacteria > Pseudomonadota > Gammaproteobacteria > BMS3Bbin11 > BMS3Bbin11 > BMS3Bbin11. The sequence goes on along the minus strand of JBLYYR010000180.1, from coordinate 23,673 downwards.
CTAAGATCGATGCCTACACCGAATTTGTCGGGCTCTATGGCGCACGTGGTCTCGCCTATGTGAAAGTGAATGAGGCAGCAAATGGACGTGAAGGCCTGCAATCGCCAATACTCAAATTCCTGCCGGACGAGGTGATCTCTGTAATTATGGAACGTACTGCTGCGGAAGATGGAGACCTGCTGTTCTTCGGCGCGGATTCTGCCAAAGTAGTGAATGATGCCCTGGGTGCGCTACGTGAAAAGCTTGGCCATGACCTCGGAATGGTTGACGGTGAATGGCAGCCGCTATGGGTAATCGACTTCCCAATGTTTGAGTTTGATAGTAAAACCGCACGCAATGTTTCTTTGCATCATCCCTTTACTTCACCAACGGTAACCGATGGTGAGATCGATCCAGCAACGGCTTTGTCTCGTTCCTACGATATGGTGCTTAACGGCTCAGAAATTGGTGGTGGCTCCATACGTATTCATCAAAAAGACGTACAGGAAAAGGTTTTTGCCGCGTTGGGAATTAGCGATGAAGAAGCCAACGACAAATTTGGCTTTCTGCTGGATGCGCTCAAATTTGGTGCACCGCCACACGGTGGTATTGCCTTTGGCATCGACCGTATTACCGCGATGATGGCAGGAGTCAGTTCTATACGTGATGTCATCGCCTTTCCAAAAACCCAGAAGGCGGCCTGCCTGATGACTTCTTCGCCAAATGAAGTGGATACGGCCCAGCTGCAGGAATTGAACCTGAAGTTGCGTAAACCGCTGCAGAAGAAAGGCAGTGATGACCTGGATGGCAATCAGAAAGCTTCGGAATAGCCTGGATTAGCAACGATATGCCTTCACCCTGGCGCGACTTTATAACAGCACTGAAATCACTGTTATGTCCTTCGCGCCTGCTTTTTTTACTGGTCATTTTCGTTCTGTTTGCTATCCAGATCGCAAGATCCGATGACAGTAGTAATAATGAAACTCGAATTATCAGCTCGAAGAATTCGTCTACCGAAACTGTCCTTTATTACACGCTTCGCAATCACACTGGTGAACAAACCATTGACGGCTACTACGGCAACCAGCGAGACAGACCTCATACCGGGCTATGTGAAGTAAAGATAAGTCCAACCGGATTCGAGAACCTTACCTCGCGTTTGCCTTTTTATGTCTCTGACACGGATAAAGAGCTGGAGACGATAAAAGAGTTTCCTGAGCGAAAGTTCTGGCAGGCCTTCGAGCAGGCTGCTGAAGAATCTGAGGCGAACAAAGTCGTTCTCTTCGTGCACGGCTATAACATTAATTTTGTAAAGGGCTGCAGCCGCTCTGCCGTGTTCCAGCAGACACTTAATGAGCACTCCCGGTTGCTGCTATTCAGCTGGCCATCGGACGGAACACTGGTCAGCTATACGCGGGATGAGGCCGATATTGAATGGAGTCAGCAGTCACTCGAGACAGTCATTCGAAAGCTGGTTGCGATTTACGGGGCAAAACGGCTGAATATTGTTGCGCATAGCCTGGGGGCCAGGGGCACCGTCAGGGTGCTTCAGCTGATAGCTCGAGAATACGACGACAAGCAGATCAATGAACTGGTACTGCTGGCGCCGGATATCGATGCAGATGCTTTTCGCACAATTTTCCCTGATTTGAAAAAAATCACTCATCGTATCAGTCTCTATTCGTCGGAAAATGATCAGCCTTTACGTTTATCCGGCGAAGTACATGGTTACCCACGCCTCGGTGAAGCCGGTGAGAATATTGTGGTACTGAAAGGCATGGATACCATTGACGTCAGTATCTCTGGCGGTCGTGAAGTGACCGGGCATCTGTACCATCTCTATAATGATAACGTCAGGTCCGATATAGGCCGTTTGCTGTCTGATGGCAAAGCTGCTTCCATGCGGCCGAACATGAAGAAGTTGAAAAAGGACGGGCTTCCTTACTGGATGTTGTTGCCGGCATCAGAAGGGTGATTTGATGGCTTCAATAAATATCATTAAAGCCTGCAATAATCAGGTTTTGACGTTCCTTTTTCCCTTTCTCCTTCCAACTAATTTTTTCAAAACTGCAGCTCCTCAATCAGCTTTATGATGGCATCAACAGAGCTTTTTTCAGGATTGATAAGCTGTAACCCGGTATCAAATAGATCAGGATTGGCATCGCTGGATTTCCATATACTGTGTGCCTTGAGGGAGATCTTTTTTCGGCCTTTTCTGTCTGATTCAGGCATTTCCAGCACTAGATCAAAGTCTCTGTCTAACTCTATCGGGACTTCACTCATCAGCATCAGGCCGTCTTCCGATATATCAACCACATGGCCCAATAGTGAATTATCGCTCTGGTCGAATACTCGCAGGTAAAAAACAAGTTCCCAGCGACGCCTCCGGCGTTTTTCAACTGCAAAAAAATGGTCTGCATCAGTCATTTGAACATCTCCTCATAAAACCACACGGCTATGCTTCTGTATCAGTATAAATACACCAGCTGAGGCAAAAAGGGAAATCGGGTTTCTCTTTTTTCACCTTCCACCTTTCACCATTTACCTTTCGCCTCAAGCCTTGCCTGCTTCTTCATACTCTTCGGTTGCCTCCATCCATTGTTCTTCCAGTTCTGAAATATCCTTCGCCAGGTAAGCCTTATCCTGCATAAGAGAGGTCATTTGTTCTGCGTTTTTTTCACTATAAAGCTCGGGATCGGCAAGCTGCTGCTCGATAGTTTCTAATTGCTTATACAGCTCTTCAATCTTTCTTTCCAGTCGGGCAACAGTTTTTTTAAGTGGTTGCAGGGCCTTTCTCTTATCGGCTTCAAGGCGGCGAGATTCTTTTTTACTCAGACTGTTTTCAACAACAGGCCGGTCTCTTGTTTTTTCTGACGGGGCTTGCAGGCGACTGGCATAGTCATCGAGATCACCGTCAAAGGCTTCGATCTTGCCGTGGTCAACGAGTATCAGCTGGTCGGTTACAGACTTTAATAAATGGCGGTCATGGGAGACGATGACCATGGCGCCGTTAAATTCCTGTAAGGCCATTGACAGGGCGTGACGCATTTCCAGGTCAAGGTGGTTGGTCGGTTCATCTAACAGTAGCAGATTGGGCTTCTGAAAAATCAGCAGTGCCAGCACCAGTCTTGCCTTTTCACCACCGGAGAAGGGGGCGACGGGTTCCTCAACATGATCACCGATAAAGCCGAAACCACCAAGGTAAGCACGTAGATCTGATTCGCGCGATTTTTTATCCAGCAGCCGCAGGTGCTGCAAAGCAGATTGTCCGGCTTCCAGTTGTTCCAGCTGGTGCTGGGCAAAATAACCAATCTTCAGGTATTGCGCCTGCCAGCTTTCACCAGACAGTGATTTCAGTTCACCTGCCAGGAATTTGATCAAGGTGGATTTGCCCGCGCCATTCGGGCCGATCAGGCCAATGCGATCACCGGCATGTAAATGTACGCCGACATTTTTTAACAGCACTGCGTCGTTGTAGCCCAGCTCTACCTTACGGCTGTCGAACAGGCGCTCGGGCAGCTTTTCCGGTTCACGGAAACTGAAATGAAACGGCGAATCAACATGGGCAGCAGCGATAAGCTGCATGCGCTGCAGTGCTTTGACCCGGCTTTGTGCCTGTTTCGCCTTAGTGGCTTTGGCACCGAAGCGGCGCACGAAACTTGCAATGTGGGCGATCTCTTTCTGCTGCTTAACATGTGCAGCCTGTTGCTGCGCCAGCTGTTCGGCACGAGTCTTTTCAAACGCTGAGTAATGGCCGGTATACAGCGTGATGTGCTGATGTTCGATATTGGCGATCAGGGTGATGAACGAATCAAGGAATTCGCGGTCATGCGAGATCAGCAGCAGCGTACCGGTATATCGGCTAAGCCAGTTTTGCAGCCAGATCACCGCATCCAGATCGAGGTGATTGGTTGGTTCATCCAGCAGCAGCAGATCAGAGCGACACATCAGTGCCTGGGCAAGATTAAGCCGCATGCGCCAGCCACCGGAGAATGACTCTAGCGGCTGTCTGATTTCTTCCGGCTTGAATCCCAGTCCGTGCATCAGGGTGGCAGCCCGGCTTTCCGCTGTGTAGCCATCGATGACATCCATATGCGAATGCAGTTCTGCCTGCGCCATGCCGTCTTCATTTTCCGTGGCATGGTCAATCTTCTGCTTTAGCTCGACAAATTCTTTATCGCCCTGCAGCACATAATCCAGAGCAGGGGTGCTGCCGCCGGGTGTGTGCTGGGCAACATGGGCGATGACCCAGTCAGGCGGCATACTGAATGACCCGGCATCCGTTTCCAGTTCACCCAGAATAAGAGAAAACAAACTGGATTTGCCAACACCATTGGAACCGGTAATGCCGACGTTCTGCCCCGGTGGGATTGAAAAACTTGCGTCTTCAAGCAGTGTCTTTTTACCGCGTTGAAGTGATAAGTCAGAGAATACCAGCATGTTTTATGGTCGTAAGTCGTTCGTCCTTAATACGTAAAACGTTATTCATATCGATATAACCACCCGTGACGAATCCAGCCTTAAACTCGCCGCATCCAGTACCTCATTCAAGGCCACCAGTTGCTGTTCAAAGAACTCAATCTCTTCATTACGAATATTCGGGTTGATCTGTTTTAAAGCTTTAAGACGGTTTATCTCTCGCGTCAGGATTTCGCCAGATTGTTGATGAGCCTGTCTGAGAATGGCCGGTGTCTGTCGTTCTGCAAACTCTTCACACAATGAGAATAGATAGCGCAGCGCCTTCTCTTTGGCGCGAATAATCTTATTAGCCATTTTTGCAGGGACGTGCACCCTGTGTTCTTCAATGAATGGATGTGTCAGATCCTGCTGGTGATCGTTGCCCTGCTCATCTATCAGTACCCGGATGCCTGTCGGCGGCAGGTAGCGATCACTCTGTAACACACTTATTGGCGGTACCTCCAGGCTGTAGATGCACTCCAGTAAAATACTGCCGGATTTGATGTGCGTTTTGCTGATGGCTGTCATGGCGGTGTTGCCCATTTCGCTACTGGTGATCATCTCCATCGCAGTACGGACTAAAGGATGTTCCCATGTCAGGTATTGCGCATCCTCAAAACTCAGTGCAGTCTGCCTGTTAAATGTGATGGTCATGCCATCATCCGGCAGTCCGGGCAGCTGGTTGACCATCTCATCAGTGGGACGAATGATCAGACAGTTTTCACTATGAATTTCTGAATCTATGCTCAGACTGTCGAAGACCTGCCCCATATAAGTTGCAAGCGGGTCATTCTGGTCGGACTGTTCGGCGCGCTGTTTTATATCTTCTGCCTGGTTTTGGCGGCACGAATTGTATTCAAGCAGCCGGTCACGGCCGGCGTGTAAGTTTGCTGTCAGTTCTTTGTATAAATCTTTCGAATTCTTTAACAACTTTGCATTTTTTTTATCCGGCTGACGCAATGCGCTCATTAACTCATCTTCAACTTGAACAAAAACAGAGTGACCGGCCGGGCAGGTCTGCTCAAAGGCATTGAGGCTTTCGTGATACCAGTGAAACAACACCGATTGTGCAGTATCCTGCAGATAAGGGACATGGATGTAAATGGTGCTGCTCTGGCCGATGCGGTCAAGCCGGCCAATGCGCTGTTCCAGCAGGTCCGGGTTCAGCGGCAGATCAAATAGAACCAGATGATGGGCGAACTGGAAGTTCCTTCCCTCACTGCCAATCTCGGAACACAACAGTACCTGGCTGCCGGTTTCCTCATCTGCAAAGTAGGCCGCCGCCCGGTCGCGCTCGACGATGCTGAGCCCTTCATGGAATACGGCAGCATGAATGCCGGAATGCATTTTCAGATATTGCGCGATATCAAGTACGGTGTCTCTGCTGGCGGCAATTACCAGCACCTTGGCAGGCTGCAGTTTTTGCAGTGTCTTTACCAGCCAGGCTATGCGCGGATCCTGCTGCGTCCAGTCCGTTTTCCCGCTGCTGTTTATAAGACTCAGTTCTGGTGAGAGTCTTGCTGCGGCATTATCATCATTATTTCGATAGACTTCCGGCAACGGCAGCGGCACAGGACGGACGACCCTTTTCGGGAAGCCTTTTATCGCTGAGCGGGTATTCCGATACAGCACCCGGCCGGTGCCATGGCGGTCGAGCAGGTGTTCGACCAGTTCAGTGCGGGCCTCGGCACCGGCCTGGTCTTCTTTGCCGGCAGTTTCTAGTTGTGCAAGCAAGGCCTGGTTATCGCCTTCGTTGAAAGTGCTGTGTATTAATTTCTGGTCAGCCTCAGTTAAAGCTTTGTCATTGATCAGGTCTTCAATAGTCTGTGCGAGAGGCTTGTAGTGTTTTTCTTCTTCAAGAAATTGCTCAAAATCAGGAAAGCGATCCGGGTCAAGCAGACGCAGGCGGGCAAAATGACTCTGTTTGCCCAACTGCTCAGGTGTTGCCGTCAACAGCAGCACGCCGCGGGTCTCCAGGGCGAGCTGTTCAATCATACGGTATTCATCACTGGCATGGTCCGGCGACCAGGCCAGATGATGGGCTTCATCCACAACCAGCAGGTCCCATTCACCTTCCACCGCCTGCTGATGTATGTCCGGGTTGTGCATCAGGAATTCTACGCTGCACAGGGCCAGCTGTTCGTCATGAAACAGGTTGCCAGACAGTCCTTCATCCTTTGCCGCATAACAGCGTTCTTCATCGAAAATGCGGAAGTGCAGGTTGAAGCGACGCAGCATTTCCACCAGCCATTGGTGCACCAGTGACTCAGGTACCACGATCAATACACGGCGGGCGCGGCCGGTTAGCAGCTGGTGATGCAGGACCAAGCCAGCCTCGATGGTTTTTCCCAGCCCCACTTCATCGGCCAGCAGCACGCGTGGGGCATAGCGGTTGGCGACTTCATGCGCAATGTACAGCTGATGCGGTATCAGGCTGGTTCGGCAGCCGCTTAGACCATATAGATCGGAGTGGGCAAGGCGATTCTGGTGTTGCAGGGTCTGGTAGCGCAGTTCAAACCACTTATCAGAATCAACCTGGTTATTAAACAGGCGTTCAGTCGGTCGGTTGAGTTGAATAAAGTTATCCAGTTCAGACTCGGCCAGCTCGATATTTTTACCTTTCTCATCTGTTCCACAATAGGCAATCAGCCCCTGTTCTTCGCGGGTGGCTGTTACCACCATTTCTGTTCCATCATGCCGTCGGATGGAATCACCAATAGTAAATACCACACGAGACAGGGGGGCTGTCTGACGGGAGTAAGTGCGAGTATCGCCAGTGGCCATAAATACGATAGTGACCGTACGTTCGTCAACGGCCATTACCGTACCCAGCCCCATTTCCAGCTCAGCATTGCTGATACAGCGTTGCCCGGGAATAAAATCGTACAAGAGAGATACCTGAAAGAGTGAATGCTAGCCGATAATTATAACGCAGATAAGCTGATATCAGGAGGGCAGATCGATGTGATTTACGTATTACGTTTTATGGGCGAAGGACGAAGGGGGAAAGGGGGTAGTTATACGGTATTAGGGTTTTGATTTTACCTAAAACGTAAAACTCTACTTAATCAGTCCTTTAAGAAAACTCAGGTACTCTCCTTTATCCCACGGCCGACCGCCTAACGCGATATATCGCAGTTTGCCCTGCGGATCGACGAACCAGGTTGATGGCAGGCCGCGTGGCTGCCAGCGCTCGGTGACTTTGCCGTCGCTGTCCAGTAGGGTATTCATGTCAGGGGCAACGCTACCGAGAAAGTCGAATACTGTATCTTCATCTTCGGAAGTATTGACCAGTACAATTGAAAGGCCTGAATCTTTGAATTCGGAGGCGATGGCCTGAATCGTTGGCATTTCTCTGCGGCAGGGGCCGCACCATGAGGCCCAGAAATGCATAAACACCCATTTGCCGCGAGAGTTTGATATGTCGTAGGTTTCACCATTGATATCTTTCAATATCAGATCTGGCGCATCACGGCCGTCAACAGTAATAATGCCCCTGGGTAATTCAGATGCGACAGGAGTTTTTGCAATGGTCTCTGCAACGGCCTGTGCGCTGAGTAAAAATAGCAGGCTGGCAAAGAGAGGGATTATTTTGCTTTGCATGTCAGGTTCTCAACAACGATAATTCTTGGTTTACCGGATTTGTCGGTGCCGGTTTTGAGTGTGGCGACTAGTTTGAAAGGCCCATCCTTCCACTCTACGGCAACATTACCGCCAACATGTTCATACCGCCGCAAATCCCGACTCTCCGGCAGCTGTGTCCAGCCGAAGGTAGATTGGTGTGCCGGGCTAAGCCCGGTCTTTTGCCACACGCCCAGCCAGTCACTTTTTTTCCAGCGTTTCATTTCTGAGCCATCGGCCGCATAGAATTTCCAGTCATCCAGTATCAGCCACAGTGTGTCGAAGGTTTTATTATCCACCATACCGAAGATAAAGCATTTTTTGGTGATAGCATCGATGGATGCCTGGTTGAACCCTCTGCCTGTATAAAATGCTGCCAGTTGCTCAGGCTTTCGTGTGCCGATAACGACGGTAATATCACTATCTTCAAATCGATGAATGCCGTCCTCAGGCTTTGCTGGAGAGGCAGAATGGCCGATTGATGAAGAAAAGAATATCAGCAGGCCTGATAAGCAGGTAATTCTCAGTTTGTTTTTAATCATGACGTTTAGATTGAAACATAGCTATCAACGTACATCAAACTGGAACTGATGCATATAATTAATGTCCCAACTGATATCATGAAAAACGAACCATCAGAGAGCATGCTATGAGCTGTTGTTGCCCACATTCAAATTCTGCCAACCATTTTTTCTCCTTCTTTGCCGGCCGCTATCGCAGGCGCTTCGAGAAGAAAGGATTTGAGCCATCTCAAAAGCAGTTGCTGGAAGGACTTGAAAAAGCGGGTTATATGAACGCAAAAATACTCGAAATCGGCAGCGGTGTGGGACATCTGCACCAGACCCTGCTGGAGCAGGGCGCAAAATCCGCCACAGGTATAGACCTGGCATCGAAGATGATCAGTGAAGCACAGAAATGGGCGGATGAGCGTGGACTTGCGGACAGGACAAGCTATATTGAAGGTGATTTCATGGAAATTGCAGAAGCCGCGATGGATGCAGATATTACCGTACTCGACAAGGTTGTATGCTGCTATCCTGATGCTGACGGGCTAGTCCACAAATCATTAGACAGGACAAATCGTGTCTATGCCCTGACTTATCCACGCAATCGCTGGTATGTCCGTATGGTGATGGGGATGACTGCGTGGGTGATGAAAACAATGCGCTCTGATTTTCGTAGTTATGTGCATGACCCTGAACTTATTGAGAGATGGATAAACGACGCAGGTTTTAACAAGGTTTACCAGAACAACAATCTGGTCTGGTTGACGCAGGTGTATGTGAAATCTTGAGTTTTACGGTTTACGTTTTAGGTGTTTCGTAAGCTGTAATACAATCATTTTCCCAGCAACGGCAGCAGATACGGCCAGATATTCTCCAATACCTGCTTCTGGCCTTCTGCTGTCGGGTGCGTTCTATCTTCCTGCATCAGGTCCGCATCATCGGCAACCTGATCCAGTATTTTCGGCACCAGCGGTACATCGTATTTTTCAGACAGGGTTTTAAAAAGGGCAGCGAAGCGTGAATTGTAGAAGGAGCCATAATTCGATGGTAGACGCACCCCGGCCAGCAGTACGGCTATATTGGCCTGCTGGCTTTTTTCAATGATTGCGGACAGGCTTTCCTCTATCTCACTGAACGGCAGGCCGCGAAGACCGTCATTGCCGCCGAGTGCTATGATAATGATCGAAGGCTTGTGCTGCAGTAGCGCATCATCGAGGCGATTAAGTGCGGTGCGTGTGGTATCGCCACTGACACTGGCATTGATGACATGGCTGTTGAAGGAATTTTTCTGTAACCGCTCTTGCAATAATGCTACCCAGCCTTCATCTGTATTTAGCCCCCAGGCTGAGCTGATACTATCACCCAGCACCAGGATAGCCGGTTCATTTGTACTGGCATGAGCAGGACTAAAAAGTAAAATAAGCAGCGTTAAAATTGACAGGAGTTGTCGTATCATGGGTTCACAGCAGTCAGCAGGGTTTGTACAGGCCATTCAGCTTGGTAAGCGGGTCACCACATCTGAAGGACAATTGGTAATACTGGATGATATCAACTTTAGCATTGCTGCGGGAACTTCTGTTGCCATACTCGGCGCATCCGGCTCAGGCAAGACAACGCTGCTGGGTTTGCTGGCTGGCCTTGATATCGCCAGTGCAGGGCATGTAAAAATTAATGATATAGACCTTGGCGAGCTTGATGAAGATGGCCGGGCCCTGCTACGCGCAGGTTCAGTCGGTTTTGTGTTCCAGAACTTCCAGTTGCTGAGTGGTCTGACAGCGCAGGAGAATGTGATGCTGCCGCTGGAGCTGGCAACAGCCGATAAACCGAAAGAAACGGCGAAAGATATCCTCTCGCGCGTTGGACTTGCCGAACGCCTGCATCATTATCCGGCCCAGCTTTCCGGTGGTGAACAACAGCGCTGTGCCATAGCCCGTGCCTTTGCTGCACGACCGCAGGTACTGTTCGCGGACGAGCCCACAGGTAATCTCGACCCGGTTACCGGTAAGCGCATTATCGATTTGTTATTCGAACTTAATCGAGAGCAGGGCACAACATTGATCATGGCCACACATGATGAGGAGCTGGCATCAAACTGTGGTACACGCCTGCAGCTGCAGGCTGGTAAGCTGGTGAATAAATAATGCTGTCACACTCATGGCGTATGTTATCGCGCGACTGGCGTGGTGGTGAGCTGAGGATACTTGCTGTTGCATTGATCATCGCGGTAACTGCGGTCAGCGCCGTTGGTTTTTTTATCGACCGTGTTGATCGCGGTATTCAGCAGCAGGCAGCTGAACTGATAGCGGCCGGGCTAGTGGTCAGCTCCACAAAACCTGTATCGTCAGACATCGTGGCCGATGCAAAAGCCCTCGGCCTGCAAACAGCAAATGTCATCCAGTTTCGCAGCATTGCTATTGCCGGCGAGAAACCACAGCTGGTTGAGGTCAAGGCCGTCAGTACCGGATACCCGTTTCGTGGTGAAATGCATATCGCTGATGCTCCATTTTCGCCAGACCGAGCTACGCAGGAGCTGCCAGCAAGTCAGGATGCCTGGGTAGAGCCTCGCCTGCTGCAGGTGCTGGGACTGGAGGTGGGTGATCAGCTGCAGCTGGGGGCTATATCATTCACCATAAGCCAGCTACTAACCTATGAGCCTGATCGCGGCGGTGACATGTTCAGCGTTGCTCCCCGGGTGTTGATCAACCATGATGATCTTGCCGCGACCCGGCTAATTGGTCAGGGAGCGCTGGTGAATTATCGTCTGCTGATCGACGGTGAACAGACCGTCGTGGATCAGTATCGCAAACAGGTCAAATCTCAAAAATATATTGATGAGAAAATTCTCAGTGTCTCGGAAGCACGGCCTGAATTACGTGTGGCACTGGAGCGTGCACAGCAGTTCCTCGGGCTGGCTGCAATCATCAGCGTACTACTAGCCGGTGTAGCAGTAGCGACAGCCGCCCGGCGCTTTGCCCGCCGCCATTTTGACAGTGTCGCGATCTACCGTTGTTTTGGTGCGACTCAGAATAAAATTATTCTAACGTTTAGTCTTGAGATGTTATGGCTGGCATTAATTGCCAGCACTGTTGGTCTGGCACTCGGCCTGCTGGCCCAGGTAGGTATCAGTCAGCTGCTGGACCAGCTTTTTCTCACCCGTCTGCCAGCGCCGACACTGCAGCCGGTCATTATGGCTTATGCCACCGGTATAATTTTATTGTTAGGTTTTGCCATGCCACCATTGTTTGCACTCAAACAGGTGCCACCGCTACGAGTATTGCGCCACGACCAGGTGCCGGCAACAACACGTGGCTGGTTGATCTATAGCGCTGTATTTCTTAGCATGGGGTGCTTGCTGTACTGGCAGGTTGATGACCTGAAAATGGTTATCTCGATTATGGGCGGCATGTTGTTAACCATTGGTATTCTTTCACTAGCGGCTTATGTTCTTATAAAATTGCTGGCTCAGCTACGGCAACGGGTCGGGGTGGCCTGGCGCTTTGGTTTGGCTAATATCGCACGGCGGCAGTCCGACAGCGTGATACAAATAGTGGCCTTTGGTCTTGGTATCATGGTTCTATTGTTGCTCTCAACGGTCCGCAACGACCTGCTCGATGGCTGGCAGCAAAGCCTGCCGGAGGATGCACCAAACCACTTCATCATTAATGTTCAAAGCGATCAGGTAGCTGGTATCCAGAAGTTTTTTATGGGGCACGGTGTAAAACAGCCTGTTTTACACGCCATGGTGCGGGCCCGGCTGACGCATATCAATGGCCGCAGGGTAAGCAGTGATGACTATGTTAGTGACCGGGCTAAACACATGATTACCCGTGAGTTCAACCTGTCACCAGCCAGTCAGATGCAGGTCGACAATGTCATTGTTGCCGGCTCATGGTGGCGGGCGGCTGATCATGGTAAACCGTTAATGTCACTGGAAGCAAAGCTCGCTACGAACCTGAGAATCAAGCTCAATGACAACGTCAGCTTTGATATCAATGGCCGTATAAGAGAAATGAACATAAGCAATCTGCGTGAGGTAGACTGGCAGACATTTAATATCAATTTCTTTACAGTAGTGCCGCCCGGTGTACTGGATAATGACCCGACCAGCTGGGTCACTAGCCTGTATCTAAAACCAGAGCAGAAGAGCCTGATTGCACCGCTGGTTAAAGATTTTCCAAATGTCACGGTAGTAGATGTCGAAGTGATTATGAAACGGGTACGGAATATTATGGATCGAGTGACTTTGGCAGTAGAGTTTATCTTTATATTCAGCTTGCTGGCAGGGCTTGCTGTGTTGTATGCAGCTATTCAGGCCAGTCAGGATGAGCGGCGTTATGAAAGTGCTGTCCTTCGAACCCTGGGCGCCCGCCGTTCTATTTTATTACGTGGTCTGTTTGCCGAATTTATCACCCTCGGTGCGCTGGCCGGATTGCTGGCAGGTTTTGCCGCGACTGCACTGGCATGGGTGCTGGCGGAATATGTTTTTCATTTTCCTTACCAGTTTAATCCGCTGGTGGGTTTGCTCGGTATCGTTACCGGTGTGCTGCTCGTTGCAACTGCTGGAGTGCTGGGGACGCGTAATGTATTGAATCAGCCACCGGTTGAGACACTTCGACAGGGTTGAGACAATCTTGACTCAAAGACTAAAGACAAAAAAACTCGAAACAGGATTTTTTTACCTTTAGTCTTTAATCCTTCATCTATATTTACAAAAACCAGGGTTCGCTATGGAAGACAATAATCGCCATGAATTTATTCGTCAGGTGTTTAACACTGTAAGTGAGCAATATGGCACGGGTTCATTGCGATTCTTTGAGAATGCAGCCGGTCACCTGCCTGGCTTGCTGAATATGAATGGTGATGAAACACTCCTCGATATCGCCACCGGTACCGGTCTGGCATCAATATTACTTGCCAGCCATCTACCTGACGGTCATGTGACAGGTATTGATCTGTCTGAAGGCATGCTTGAAAAGGCCCAGGCCCAGGCCGATGCACTAGGTTTGTCCAATATAGACTTTCAGCAAATGGATATGACACGTATGGATCTGCCGGAGGCATGCTTCGATATCATCAATGCTTCTTTCGGGGTTTTCTTTGTTGAGCACATGGAGTCCTTAGTACAGCACATCCATAGCCGATTGAAACCCGGTGGCCGCTTCATCACTACCCATTTCGCAAAAGGCTCTATGGCGCCTATGCAGGATCTTATAATGAGTCGTCTGCAGCAATACGGTGTAGACGTACCCAAAATCTCCTGGGCGCAGCTCGATAGCGAGGCGACCAACAGAGAATTGTATGAAACTGCGGAGTTTACCAATATCACTCATAGTCGCAACCAGGTCGGTTATCTGTTCAGTGATGCTGAAGGCTGGTGGGATGTCGTGTGGTGGGCAGGCTACCGCGGCTTCGTCAACCAGATACCCGAAGAACAAGCAGAAAAATTCAAGCAGGAACACCTTGATGAGGTCAATGAACTGGCTGGTGAAGATGGTATCTTCTTCAATGTCGAGGTCATACACACCATTGGTGAAAAGGCGTAAATGGCGTTTAAAGGTCAAAGTGGGAAGGAAAAATATATATTTTTTGCTGCTCTTTTCTTTAAACTTTCCACTTTAAGCTTTCAACTTTTAACTTTTCTCTGAATTTAGGGTTTTTTTCTTTATAAAAAAAAGGTTATACTCGCGAACGCTACATACTCTCCCTGGTTTTTGTCAGAAGTACGATCCAAACTCTCCTGTTGATTACCTCGTAAGATTTTGTAACACACTATATTTTTTTATTTATTGAGGTATTTATCATGGCAACAGGAACCGTTAAATGGTTTAACGAATCCAAAGGCTTCGGCTTTATCACTCCATCAGATGGCACTAAAGACGTTTTCGTCCATTTTTCTGCTATCGCCAGCGATGGTTTCCGCACACTCGCAGAAGGTCAGGAAGTTACCTTCGACGTGGAAGACGGAGCAAAAGGCCCAACAGCAGTAAATGTACAGGCCTGAACAATAGTTCACTCGAAGTACAAAAAAAGCCCCGCGTTTAGCGGGGCTTTTTTTTGTCAGAAAGAAGGCCTGTTCGGCGATGAATGAGTGATGTAAAACCTTAGCCTTCAGCATTGTCTTCAAGCATCATTTCTTTTAATTCACTTACTATGTTGCGGTAGTCAGCTGCCAGTTGCCTGGCAACAATCATCTGAAAATGATGCGGTAGGCGGGTATTGTATTGATAAAGCAAGTTAAATGCCGAACTTGGTAAAAAGGCGGCTTTCACTGCTCCATCAGCATGGCAGGATACAATAGGACGATGGTGGCCGATCAAGCTATGCAGGCCTATCATGCCACCTGCTCCTACTGTTGAAACACGTTGCAGGCCGCGTTCTGTATCTTTTTCGTGCGTGATTTTGACTTTACCTTCAAGGATTATGTAGAAGGTATCGGTGCTGCCTTCCTCAGTTATGAACAGATGTTTATCAGGGAAATCCTTTACTACCATGGATTGGCCTAATATTTTGAGCTCATCATTAGTCATTTCGCTAAATAAAGGAACGGATAGAAGGTATTCATCAATATTCATAGCTCTGCCTCTTTGTGGCCATGCAGTTTTTGTAAAAGGCCACGGCCCCAATCTATCAATCCAGGACGTTCTCTGGAATCACTATCTTTACACCCCTCAATATAGGCATATTGGCTGAACAGTAATTTGTCAGCAACACGGCAACGTTCAATCATGGTCGAGGATAGCATGCGTAAAATATTGCCTGTCATCTGCGGGTGCGGTCTCTCCAGCTTGCGAAAAGCATCGTGGGTCAGAACGAGGAGCGCACCCTCATCAGTGGCAATTACAGTGCTTGTAGACGGTCCCGGATCCAGGATATTAACTTCACCAAAGCAGGATCCTTTTTCATGTATACCAAGACGAATGGTTTCTTTTTCACTGGTGATCTGGGAAACAAACTTACCTTCAGTGACAAGAAAAAGTGAATCGCAATATTCACCATCAGTTGTCACAATGTCTCCAGCATGGACGGTTTGTGTTTCTATCACAGCCAGCAGGTCTTCTAGCCCACCAGGACCGCAGTGTTCAGCAATTGCAGGAAATTGCTCTCTGAATTCTGCAGGTGTCATGCTCATATTATGTACCTCATTAAATTTTAACATGTAGTGAAGATTTATCTCGTTACCTTTACCTGCACATACTATACCCCGTACTTTTATGGTTAGGGAACTTTTGACTTATTTATTCCTCATGGCCCACCTTCCTGCGCAGGTCTTTTGTCCTGCTACGCTTTGTTTTACTATTCATGCGTTTTTGTTGTGAGGATTTCGTTGGTCGTGTGGGCCTACGCTTTTTCTTTATGACCGCAGCAGTACGAATCAGTTCAACCAGGCGGCGCAGGGCTTCATCACGGTTTTTTTCCTGCGTACGGAATTGTTGTGCCTTGATGATAATAACGCCATTTTTACTGATACGCTGGTCGCTTAAGGTCAGCAGTCGTTGCTTGTAAAACTGTGGCAGTGACGAAGCATTGATGTCGAAGCGCAGGTGAATAGCCGATGAGACCTTGTTGACATTCTGCCCACCCGCACCGCGGGCACGAATGGCACTGAGTTCTATCTCATTTTCGGGAATACTGACATGGCTGGATATATGCAAGTCCATGGTGATAATAATTTACCTGAAAATTTCCTTTTTCACTTTGTGCGTAAATCTTCCCCAGCAGTCAGACGATAAAATCTCATAGCATTTTGCAGGGCCAATTTCTGTCTGACGTCGCTAGCTAGGGTGCCCAGCCAGCGACGGTGGAAAGCAAGCACCTCACTAACATGGTTCCAGCCTGTATTCGCGGCCTCCCAGGTGGCGGTGCCCTCATAGTAGGTGGGGTCGGAGCCGAGCATGATTCGGTCCTGGAACTCCAGGGTGAAATCACGCCATTCCGGAAGTAGCTGCCCTTTATCGTCAACAATCGGGTTGATTTTTCCATAGCGCATGTGATCCCGTGCTGACAAATCTACCCAGACATTCGGGCAGGCGCGCAGCAGTTCGCTAACTTGAGCAGGAGGCAGCGGGCTGCCTGCATGCACCCAGACTATCCTGGCCTGTGGGTGGCGCAGGCACAGGGGCCGGAAATAGAGCTGACTCGATGCCTCGGCATGAATGAGAGCAGGGACATCAAATTCCTCGGCCAGGTCAAGCATGCCATCGATGATCTCATGGCGCGGGTTTAACGAAGGTGTATAACCGGCAATCAGATGCATCTCGCCGAGTCCCTGGTAGCGTCCCGACAGCAGTGCTTCGCGGGCCGCTGGCAGGACACGTTTATCACGAAACCAGTCAACTTTGCGTTCCGGTTCCAGATAAGGCATGAAAAAGGGAATGATCCAGCCACCTGATGCATCGGCCAGTTCCAGCGCCAGTGCAGGCGGCTTGCTTGAGACAACACCAAACACTACATTGTTTTCTGTTAGCGTGCGTAAGGCATCGGCTGTATCTGTGACCTCCATCTGGTCAGTATTGAAATGCAGGTGTACGTCTGCCAACGGTGGTAAATCGGCAGCCATCAGCTGATTACTGATTAGCAGCAGTGCAAGTGCTGTGATTTGTTTGGCAGGTTTTTGAAATATCATCTTCGGTATCTCCTCGTGTCAATGAAACAATAACATGCTATGTTATGTCTTACTAAATAGTACTGGAGGCAATACCCATGAAAAAACTGACACTTATGCTCACCCTCGCAATTTTAGTAACTGGCGGTACAGCCCAGGCTGAAAGCCCTATGGTTCTTCCCATACAGCGCCTTGCCATGGATATGGCCGTGAAGGCTGCACAGGCAACCATCGCCGCCTGCCGTAAAGAAGGATTAAGCGTCGCTGTGACAATTATCGACCGTGGCGGACATGCCCAGGTGGTGCTCAGAGATTCTCTTGCGATGCCGATTACGGTGCCCATCAGCAAGCAAAAAGCTTATGCGGCATTGAATTTTAACTCCCCCACATCAGCCTTAGAATCACGCTTCACCTCGCCGTTCGCACCACCAAAAATCGATGGATTGATAACCTCTGCTGGCGGCCTGCCGATTACTGCTGGCAGTACTATCCTCGGTGGCATCGGAGTAAGCGGCGCGCCATCCGGCGAGACAGACGAAGCCTGCGCCGCAGCTGGACTTAAGGCCATCACCGATGATCTGGAAATGGAGATGTGAACAACACAGGTGTTACATGTTAGGTTTTACGTAACACGTAACACGTAATACGTAACACCTAAAACTTTTTTTCCCAGTCCCGAAAATCAGTTTCAAGCAATTCTTTAACAAACTCGAAGCTGATTGCCAGGTTCTTTTCCGCCTGTCCCGTCATCGTCTGCCCGAGACCAAACTCGTAACCGCGAATTGAAAGCATGTAGGAGAGTGGTGGTTCTTGCTGGTTAATCTTCCGGTAAACAGCCAGTACGGCAGCAGGGCTCTGTGCATGCGTGGTATAGCTGTCATCCTGTTGTGGCCACAGTCTGTGAAATATATAGGGGCCCGGGCAGGACACGCTGGCATCAATGAACAAAGCGCACTCACGCTGTTCAAGGTCAACAGCGTGTTCAATCTGCAGCTGGTAATCGGTTAATAATTCCAGGCTGTCCTGCCTGCAGGTATCCTGCCTGTATTGCCCAAGCAGGTTGTACATGGCAGGGCCAATGGCGTCATCTCCACGCGACGGGTTTCCATATGCAAAAACAAGCAAGGGTGCATGCCCTGTCAGCTTGTTCATACAACGCGTTTACAGGGTTCTGCTGATGTCACCGGTAACCCTCTTTTCAAGGCGATCTACCAGCTCATTATTCTCATTAACCAGGTTGATTTGCAGGGGCATCTTTCCCATTGCATGGGTGGCGCATGACAGGCATGGATCGTAGGCCCGTATGGCCACTTCAACCTGGTTGAGCAGTGCTTCAGTCAACTGATTTCCATCGAGGTACTCGGTGGCGACCTGGCGGATGGATTCATTCATTGCCTGGTTATTGTTAGTGGTTGATACGATCAGGTTGGCTTTTTCGACGAGGCCATCATCATTGATTTCGTATTGGTGGAACAGGGTGCCGCGAGGTGCCTCGATAACACCGATACCGCTACTTTGTAGTTCACCTTTGTTAAGCAACTCCATGCCGCAAAGATCACTGTCATCTAATAGCTCGGCAATCGCCTCGGAGCAGTGCAGCAGCTCTACTAGTCTGGCCCAGTGAAATGCCAGGGTTGACTGTACCGGCTGGCCACCACCAATGCCGATAAATTCCAGTCGCTCCTTTTCTGCCAGCGGGGTAGAAAAAAAGTCACAGTTGTTGACGCGGGCCAGCGGACCTACACGATACCAACCATCAACCTGTCCTATATCGACAATGAATGGAAACTTCATGTAACTCCAGTTTTTTACACTCTCTCTTATATATTCGCTGTAGCGAATGCAATCGACATGATCGAAGACCGTATTGCCTTTGGCATCCCTGGCGCGCAGGCCTCCATCGTATATTTCAAAGGCACCATCGTTGCGTGCCAGGCTCAGCATGTTGCTATCAATGGTCGCAAATGACAGGTGGTAATGGTAGTGCTCGAAAAAGATACGCTTAATCAGCTCGACAGCTCCCTGTGCCCAGCCAATAACCTGGTTTATATCACGCTGTAAATATTTTATTTCATCGTTGCTTAAGGACTTGTTGATGCCGCCCGGGATTGCACCGGTGCCATGTATGCGTTTACCTGCAGTGACACGGATGACTTCCTGCCCATACTTGCGCAGCATGACACCCTGTCTGGCGATTTCCGGATAGTCTTCAATCACACCGGCAATGTTGCGGTGACGGACATCGTCATCGAAGCCAAATAACAGATCGGGTGAGCAGAGGTGAAAGAAATGCAGGGCATGCGACTGCATTGTCTGACCGAAATGCATCAGGCGACGGATTTTTTCTGCAGTAGGCGTGAGCTCACTTGCACCAACGATCATGTCGCAGGCCTTCGCGGCAGCCAGGTGATGGCTTACCGGACAGATGCCGCACAGGCGTTGAACCAGAACAGGCAGTTCCCAGTAGGGCCTGCCCTGGATAAATTTCTCGAAGCCGCGGAACTCGGCTATGTGCAGCCGAGCCTGCTTTATTTGCTGGTTTTCATCCTGCAGCAGCGTGACTTTTCCATGCCCTTCGACACGGGTCAGCGGCTCGATGATGACACGTTTCAGCCGTTGCGGGTTTTCAGCTGTTTCCAGTTCTGATGGCATGTCTTTGCTCTCGGTGGTATGGCTCAGTCATAGTGAATCAATGAATATGGGAAGCTAATCGCTTCACCTGCAATCAGTTCATTCAGGAATGTCCAGATGGTATCAGCAGAAGGCGGGCAACCGGGCAGGAAGTAATCAATCTTCACCACTTCGTGTATTGGATGTACCTTGTCGAGCAGCAGCGGAATCTCAGGGTCATCGGGTATCAGCGGGTTCTCCAGGCCGGTACCATTGAGATAGACCTCTTCCAGACAATCCCGAAGATCAAACTGGTTGCGCATAGCAGGAATGCCGCCGTTGACGGCACAGGCACCCACGGCAACCAGAATCTTGCAGTGTTGGCGAAAATCACGCAGCACCTCAACATTTTCAGTATTTGCCACACCGCCTTCGATAAGCCCGATATCGCAGTAGCCAACGGTTTTGATATCGGTCAGGGGTGTGCGGTCAAACTCCACCAGATCGACCAGTTTAAGAATGCGTTCATCGATATCCAGCAGAGACATGTGGCAGCCAAAACAGCCGCATAAGGCGGCGCTGGCGAGCTTCAGTTTTTTCTCTGGCACAGCATCATTCATTTAGTCGTCATTCCTCGATGAGTCAGTAGCAGCGAGGTTCGCTGCGACGTCACCGACCACGCTGATCGGTTTGTTGTCATACAGCCGTTCACCAATAGGTTTTTCATAACCATAGTGTTTAGGCAGCAGTGCGCCCACTGGGCAAACGGATACAGCCTTGTCGGTGGCTGATAGCTCGCTATCGCCAAGCTTACCGGTAGGTGAGTTGAAAACCAGCTTGCTGTTGATGCCTCGTCCGCTGATAGAGAAAACACTTTTGCCATCGATATCCCGACTGGCTCGCTCGCATAGCCCGCACAATATGCAGCGGTTGAAATAGAAAATAATATCCGGGTGCGAGGCATCTATGGATCGGCGTGGAAAGAAATGCGTGAAATGCGGACTCAACATACGCGTGTAATAAGCCACAGCCTGCAACTGGCAGGCACCACTTTTTTCACAGGCAGGGCATATGTGGTTGCCTTCGACAAACAGCATTTGCAACAGGCTGCGCCGCTGCTCCATGATTGCATCGGAACTGTTATCCACTTCCATATTTTCTGCCGCCGGTAGAGTGCAGGCGGACAGGTGACGGCCATTAACATCGACTATACAGATCCTGCAGCTGCCATGGGGTTTGAATTCCGGGTTATGGCAGAGATGGGGAATATACTCGCCGACTCTCAAGGCAGCATCCATAACGGTATCTCCGTCACTAAAAGGAACCTCGATACCGTCCAGCCTGAATGTTTTTACGCTGCTCATTTTTCATCCCTGAAGTGCGCACCGGCATCATCACGCCCGGTAACCTCTCTGGCAGCGCCAAGCGCCGCATCGAGGTCGAAGGCCGGCCCGTAGCTATTGTGGGTAAGGTGCTGTTCATAGATATAGGGAAACTTGTCCAGGGTATCAAGAACAGAGTTTGGCGCGGTCGCACCCAGTCCACAGTGGCTGGCCTGTTTCATGACCTGGCCGATGTTGCGCATCTCGTTAAGGTCGTAGCGGGTAGCATGGCCGGCGATAACTTTTTCGACGAGGTCTTTCAATAATGTCCCGCCAACGCGACAGGGTGTACACAAGCCGCAGCTCTCGTGGCAGAAAAAATGCGCAAAATTCTGCACCATGTCGATCAGGTTGCGCCGCCCGCTGAATACCATGAATGAGCCAGCTGTTGAAATATCTTCGAAGGCGATAGTGCGGTTGAATTCCTGCGGTGAAATAGTTTCCCCGGCGGCGCCCGCAACCTGTACGGCCTGTACATTGTATGTCCCGCATGTATCGAGGATTTCGTTGATCGTTACCCCGAAAGGAAATTCGTAGACACCTGGGCGACCGACATCGCCGCTGATGCTGAGCAGCTTGGTGCCGCTGGATTCACTGGTGCCAACGGAATGGAACCAGTCTGCACCCAGCACGACGATCTTGGCCGCGGCGATAAAGGTCTCGACATTATTTACCACGGTCGGTTTATCCAGGTATCCATTGGTAACCGGGAAGGGTGGGCGGATGCGCGGCATACCGCGTTTGCCTTCCAGTGATTCAATCAGTGCAGATTCCTCGCCGCAGATATAGGCGCCTGCACCGAGATGGATCTCGATATCAAAATTAAACCCTTCCTCGCCAAGTATGTCCTCGCCGAGCAGTTTCTCAGTTCGCCTGCGTTGCAGGGTCTCTTCAAGGGCCTCGACCAGGTAACGGTATTCACCGCGAAGGTATAACAAGCCTTTTTGTGCACCAATGACCCCTGCGCACAGCGTCATGCCCTCGAAAAGGGTATCGGCATAACTGTTCAGTAGCACCCGGTCCTTGAAGGTGCCCGGCTCCCCTTCATCAGCGTTGCAGACGACATAATGTTCATCGGCTTTCGCATCCCGGCAGTAACGCCATTTCAGGGCGGTTTTGAAACCAGCGCCTCCGCGACCGCGCAGGCCGGACTTTTCGAGCTCAGCGAGCAAGTCATCAGTATTGTGCTTGAGCAGGCAATCAATGGCGCTGCCGTAAATAATCTGATCGGAGAGCAGGATGTCACGCCGTCGGATATTGTCTTTAACAATGAAGAAAGATTCCGGCCAGTCCGCAACCGGAATGTTGGTTTCCACCATTTCTGCAATGTCCCTGATTCGTTTTGCATCGAGCCTCGACACCACCTTGCTATTGACCATCATTGCCGGCCCCTGGTCACAAATGCCAGTGCATGACGTGACATCGACCGTGACCCGATTGTCTGGCCTTGGCACGCCACGCTTGACGCCAAGTTTTTTGCACAAACTATCAATCAGCATCTGGTTGCCAAACATGCGATCAGTGATGTTGTCGCTGAAAAGAATATTGTAATCACCGCGGGCTTCGCGGTGCAGGAAGGAGTAAAAGTCAACTACGCCGTATATCTGCACGGGTGGGATACGGAGTTTTTCAGCCAGCAGCTCGACAGCTGCTTCGGGGATATGGGTATAAAGTTCCTGGACAGTGCACAGGTATTGCAGCAGTCGATCAGATGCGTTGCCAGTATCTGATAATAGTCCCGTTATAGTGGTTTCAAGATCCTTCATTAAGACTGCTTATCCTTTATTTATATAACTCCGTGTAGTTGAGCTTTCATTATCTAGTATCCGCTGTGTCTGTCAATTGTATATTACGTCTTTCTCTTTAGTCTTTAGTCCGTAATACGTAATCCTTCCATGGTTTAAAGCGGCCAGACCCATAAAATCATCGGTATCGACACAACGATGACCAATATCTCCAGCGGCAGCCCCATGCGCCAGTAGTCACCAAAGCGATACCCTCCAGGGCCCATGATCAGGGTATTGTTCTTATGCCCTATCGGTGTAAGGAAGGCACAGGAGGCGGCAACGGCGACGGTCATCAGGAATGGATCGGCATTTACGTCAAGGCGGTTGGCAATGTCGACAGCAATCGGAGCGGCAATAACGGCTGTTGCTGTGTTGTTCATGACATCCGACAGGGTCATCGTGACGACCATCAGCAAGGTCAGAACGACAATCGGTGAGTAGCCGTCCGACAGTGTGGTTATGGTCCCTGCTATCAGCGCGGTACCGCCACTTGATTCCAGCGCACCGCCGATCGGGATCATTGAGCCAAGCAGTACGATGACTGGCCACTCGATGGAGTCATACACCTGCCGTGCCGGTACAATGTTGAAAATGACATAACTGGCAACCACCGCTGCCAGCGCGACCGGCAGGTAGAGCAACCCAAAGCTGGCTGTTGTGATAGCAGCCGCGAACAGTCCGACTGCCAGCCAGGCCTTGTGGCGTTGAATCAGATCAAGGCTTCGACC
>JBLYYR010000179.1:0-3340 GCA_048550195.1 Arenicellales bacterium | reverse complement strand
CGGGAAAAAAATCATAATCACTCTTGCCTATGAGTTCCTGTGCCGTTAATCCTAGCAATTTCTCTCCGGTGTGATTGACGTGTATAAAGCGTAACTCGCTAGCATCCTTGATAAAGATCATATTGGGAATGTTATCTACAACGGAATTGAGAAATCTTTCCGCTGTCTTTGCGCGTTCACTGGTTTCATGCTCGCGTTTTAGCAAAATTTGAACATAGATTGCGAAGGATACAGCTATTAAGAGTACGCACGTCCGCATCCACATCTCATGATAAGTAGGGTGAAAAATCTGTTCGATCAGGGTCCCTTCGCTGAATACAAAAACATCAATGAGGATATCGGCGACGTAAAAACCAAGCCCAACGAGAAGCCCTATCCAGGTAATGGTGTATTGCACCGAGGGAGACCCATCTTTTTTACTCATTTGGCTAATTGCTCATTTATTGTTGGTTGCTCATAGGTATTTCTACTAATCTCAATTGTAAGCATAGAGGTTTTTTCTGCCCCGTGGGAAGGCCATCAATAGGGCCAGAAGTGGAGAAGTAGCTTGAAATGTAACTATTAGAAGCGATGGCCAGACGAGTTGCAGCGATTAAGATCTGCCGCTGGTGAACGACCGCTTCGGAGTACATTCCGGAAGTTTAAGGAAATTATCTGAAGTTCTGATTCGGTTGTGAACCGCCTTTTAGACAATTATCAGATAGATATTCTCTAAACGACTGGGTAAGGCCGGCTTACCTGCCGTTCGATGTTCTCGTGCGAAGCAGAGTATCCAGCTCATGGTGCGAAAGACCCATGTGCTGACCGCCGAATCGATGGGTTGGCAAGAGACCACAGCGTTGGTGGGCAAGTTGAACCGCCTGCCGCGTGGCTGGGCGAACTACTTTCAAGTAGGGTCCGTCAGGAATGACACTAAGTTAAGGCGGCTCTTCCTCTGTAGGGCCGAATTTATTCGGCCAGTAGCTGTTGGCGGCTTCCACATTGTGGTTATATCCGGGATGATAGATGGAATAGCAACGTGCTTGGTCGAATGAATTCGACCCTACAATGGGCTAAATAGGCTTAACTTAGCGCCATTCGGGTCCGTCAGCCGAGCGTATCGTGCGCTCGACAGCTACACCTCGATGTGGTTGCGTCGGTGGTTGCGCAACAAGCACAAAGTCAGACGCAGTGGGGGCACGGCCTATCCTGACGTGTACCTCTACGAGACGCCGCGTCTCGTTCGTCTGTCTTGCTTGAAGCGCAACGTGCCGTGTACGAAGGCGTGATGTCTTGTCCGAGCGCCGGGTGCCGGAGATCGGCACGCTACGTTCTGTGGGAGTCGGGAGCGGGTGACCGCTCCTGACGACCCGGTGGGTGTGGAAACGGAGTGATGGTTCAGCTATTGAGGCACCGCCAGACGAAAGGGGCGGCAACAGATAGGCAGAACCTTAGACCACCGCGCCACATCTCGACTCTACCGGTAGTACGCCTTGCCGGCCCAGCAAATAAACGGTGCGCAAGGATCAGCGAACGGCAAGTATCTAGCCGAACTACGAAGTTCAGATCGAGAGTTCCAAGAGGATAGCCGACGGCCCGATATAGTGAGCGATTGGCTCTAATAGACCGCTTTCTCTGCTTCCGTGAAAACGGAAGGATCAGCGAGTCGTATGTGGGCGTTTACCTGCCTGCGCTGTCTGCGCGGGTACTTTCGCACTCATCTGCAGTGGCAGGCTCACACTGACCGTAGCAACGTACGCTTCCGCGACTGTCTATGAAGACAGCACCATCAAGCTCTGAGGAACAGAAGACCTGGCCATTGCTGCCTTTCGCACACTGGCCCTTACCACAAAGCACCTGGCCGTCCAACGTAATCTTGGCGTCACCATCATAGTGCCGAGAGCACCAGACTGAGCCCTTGCTGTCGATGATGCAATGCCCGGCCGGCGCCACGCTTGTTTCGAGTTAAGCCGCCCTTGTCACTACTGAGCGCAGCGGGGCAGTGACGAGGGCGGCAATCCGAGAAACGGCGCGGGTTTGCGATGGAGTTTCGGGGTTACAGCGGTATTACGTGTTCTTATACTGCCGTTACCGTTCGATTTTAACCGTGGCCACTGCGGGTACAGTGGCAATTGAGCGCACCCGAACTCTTTAATGCGCTGCGGCCTTAGGCCGTGGGTCCATCTTCTAAACAGAACCGATCGTCGATCGGTTCATCCTTGTCTTCTTCAGACCCTTTGCAATGCAGTCATTGACATAAGGTGACAATGTCCCATCATGAGTATTGTGACCACGCACGCTTGACAAAATATATCGATAGATATAGCGTAATACGCGAATAGTATCGATGAGGTATGCCATGACATCCGTGACAGTTTCACCAAAATATCAAGTTGTTATCCCCAAAGAAATCCGTGAGTCAATGGGGATAATTTCCGGTCAGAAAATAGAAATCCTGACTTATCAAAACCGCATTGAGCTGATACCTATCCAGCCCATGAAAAAGATGAGAGGTTTCTTGAAGGGGATAGATACCAGTGTAAAGAGGGACAAGGACAGGGTATGAACGTTGTAGATTCATCAGCATGGCTATCTTATTTTTCAGGCGATAAGAATTCCGGCGCATTTGCCAAGCCAATAGAGGTTATTGAAGAATTGCTGGTTCCTAGTATTACGCTTACAGAAGTATTTAAATGCATTATACGCCAAAGGAGTGAAGACGTGGCGCTGGAGGCAGTTGCTCATATGGAACAAGGAAAGGTTGTGCCGCTTGATAGCGCCCTGGCTATTGATGCCGCTGTATATGGTCTGAAACATAAGTTACCACTGGCGGATAGCATCATCTACGCGACAGCCAAAAAATTTAGTGCTGTGATATGGACTCAGGATGCAGATTTCAAGGCACTGTCTGATGTTAAGTATTTTCCGAAGGTGAAAGCCACATGACCCTTATGAGGATTCTCCTTATAAGATTGTTAACGATCTGAGCTGTTAGCTTTTGACGTAAATTAAAAAAACTTAAATTTTTCAGACCGTCCTTAACGATAAAATTCGGATAACTCCTCCGAGCTGACTACATGGCAATAAATCATATTGATGATTTCAAGTTCATGGCGGTGCAACTGCTCGGTTGCAGCCGCGCAGCAATCCTCGACCACTATCACATTGAAGCTCTCATCGGCCAGGCTGCGTACGGTAGAAGAAATGCATTGATCGGTAAATATTCCAGCGACAACGACATTTTCGATTTCCATATTGCGTAAAATCAGGCGCAGGTTGGTGCCTGTCAAAGCGCTGTCCGTTGTCTTGGTCAGGATGATCTCATCACCCTGGGCCTGAAGCTCGTCAACTATCTGGCTTT
>JBLYYR010000178.1:0-2520 GCA_048550195.1 Arenicellales bacterium | reverse complement strand
TTTGGTGGCGGTAATTCAGATGAGTGAGAGTGAAATATATATATCGCCTTATAACAACAGCGCCCAGTATGCCCCTTCGGGGCTGGGACGCGGCAAACAGCGCCGCGCCCCTGGTGCAGAACGTTAGGGCTAAAAAATACTAATTGGAGACTATATATGTTTGTCATTCTTCTTAGGTTTTCTGAAAATAAGAGCAAAGCTAGTGAATATATGGACGATCACAACTTGTGGATAAAACAAGGCTTTGAAGATGGTGTGTTTTTATTAGTTGGTAGCCTTAAACCCAATTTAGGCGGTTCTGTAATTGCTCACAACGCTTCTATATCTGAATTGCAAGAGAGGGTAAATAGTGACCCATTTGTTGTAGAAAATATTGTAGGTCCTGAAATTCTTGAAGTTGATCCTAAAAAAGCTGATGACCGGCTTAATTTCCTGATTGGGTAATAATAATGAGTAAAATAATTAAAGGCCCAGATGGAAAACCTCGCTGTAGTTGGTGTGGCGCAGCACCTGAATATTTTGATTACCATGATAGTGAGTGGGGCTTTCCTGTAGATGACGATATTCGCTTATTTGAAAAACTATGCTTGGAAAGTTTTCAGTCAGGTCTGAGTTGGCGAACCATACTTGCTAAGCGCGAGAATTTTCGATCTGCTTTCCACTATTTCAATTTTGAAAAAATTGCACGCTTCACGCAAAGAGATGTTAATAGACTGCTCAAAAATGAAGGTATCGTACGCCATAGAGGTAAAATTGAGGCAGTTATAAATAATGCCAAACGAGCAAAAGAACTTGTAGAAAAAGAAGGTTCACTGGCAGCTTTCTTCTGGAGCTACGAACCTGACGAGAAGAATCTTTCTGAACCCCAGACGGCATCAACTTGCGAAGAATCGGTTTCTCTCTCGAAGGAACTAAAAAAAAGAGGATGGAAATTCGTTGGCCCAACCACAGCCTATGCCTTTATGCAGGCAATGGGGCTAATCAACGATCATGCCGAGGGCTGCATATATAGAACCAAAGTTAAACAGGCACGCAAACAATTCAAACGCCCATGAAATGGAAAAAAGTTGGAGTAATAAGCCCTAAAAAATGAATAACGAGACGTGAGGTCTCGTTTATTTAACTGTTATGTGTAATTGAGAAAGCGAGCTGCCGATGAAAGCAATCTGGAAAGGTGCAACCATTGCAGAAAGTAATGATACTGTTGTTGTCGAGGGTAATCATTATTTTCCGATGAGCACGGTAAATATGGAATACTTGAAGCCAAGTGAGACAACAACGGTCTGTCCTTGGAAGGGAGTTGCAAGTTACTACTCAATCAATGTGGACGGTGAGTTAAATACGGACTCAGCTTGGTACTACCCAGAGCCTAAAGAGGCCGCTAAGAACATACAAGAATACATAGCGTTTTGGCGTGGTGTTGAGGTCGTTGAGTAGCATGGTAAGTATTACACATAACAACAGCACCCAGTGCGCCGCTTCGCTGGCGGCGGCTTGTTTCCAGTTTTCTTCTATTTGGTACAAAAAAATTTATTGAGATTCCACCGCTCGTACCTATTTTTGTTTACGAATAGTATTCAGATGCGCGTACCGCCCGCGTTTTTCAACACTTCCGCTATATCGCCAAAACCCATGCCCTCGGCAAGATCCAGAAGTGAAGCTCCCTCAGACACCTGTGCGTTGACATCTGCTCCACTTGTCACGAGATATCTGACAGCATCCTTATTCTGGCTCAGGACAGCGACTGCCAGGAGTGGCAGTTTCTCTTTACCAACAGTAGTGTTCGGATTCCCTCCCATATCTATGAGTCGTTTAAGTGCTTCGAAATCATCTTCTTTTGCTGCATAAGCAAGCGCTGTTAAACCTCGGTTATCGACCACATCTATGGATATACCGTCGTCTACCAAGCGCTTAATCACAGGGATTGTTTTTTCTGCCTGTGCCAACCAGAAAATCAGTTCCGGTCCCTCAGGAAAAAATAATCTGGCTTGAGTGAGATACGACTGGCTCTCATCCGATGCGGGAGTCGCAATCCATTTCGCGTAATACGCGGTCCCTATAACCTTGCGAACGCCAGCCTCGTATTGACAGCTGCTATCGAGAGCTTTTCTTGCATATTTCAGCGTTATATCGGCATCATCAAAGTTACGTTGTCTGAATTTCGCATAGTGATATGGAAAACATGACTCGTTGCCGAACTCGGCTATTCGTTTAAGGTGAAGCTCATCCACCTTCTCAATATCATTATTCAATCGATACATCTTAATAAGATGTCTATAAGCCATTATTCTAGCTCGATCATACGTGTTGTAGGGTCTCTCGCCTTCAATACCCTTACTGTACATTGCAATGGACCTCTCTACTTGTCCTTGCTTTAAAAGCAATTGACCCCAGTTGGCCCACAACCACAGATTGTCGGTACCGATCTGATTGGCCTTTTTGAATGCCTCTTCAGCCTCCTTGTAGCGCCCCTGATGCGTATAAACGTATCCTATCAGGACATGGGAGTTCGCGTGATCG
>JBLYYR010000177.1:0-15497 GCA_048550195.1 Arenicellales bacterium | reverse complement strand
GGCCTTACGCAGAATCGCGCCGAGCGACGCTCCTACAATAATGTTATCCTGACAGGCAGAGAAACAGTTTAAATGACGGAGCAATATTATGCCAAAGAAGAGAATTAACGACCCGCTGGATATTATGGGCGTTGCCTATGAGACTATGCTGGAGCGCAGTGCGACTGAGTTTCGCAAGCTGGAAAAGAAGACAGGACCGGCTCTGCATTCATTGATCGACAATGCCAAAGAGAAGGCCATCGAGCTTGAAGAGCTGACGGAAGAAGAGGCTGCGCATCTGGCTGAATATCTCAAGCGTGATTTATCTGATGCGGCCTACTATATTTCTGAACAGGGAAAAGAGCTAAAGGACTGGTTGGGGTTTGAAGACAGCCTGCTTGCCGCAGAACTGCTGGATATGTTCCTACAGGCTGCTGATCCGACTACTGTTGAGTTGAATGAATTGAAACTGGAACTGGCGGCGAACTCACTCTATAAGACTGGTGAAGTGACCGGCCCGGGGGCGCTGGTTTGTGATGACTGTGGAGAGGTACTACATTTTCACAAGGCAGGACGTATCCCCCCCTGCCCCAAGTGTCATAAGACCAGTTATCACAGGGAATCTTGAGGCAAATATCCAGATATTAATAATAAGCAGCTGCGCGATCCTTACCTTGATGTAACAGGTTTTCAGTCACTATCTGGCATATACAGGGTAAAACAGGTGCTCTTTAGTCTTTGACGGGTAATATTTTTACCACGATGACCGAAATATTGTCTGGTCCACCATTTTCATTGGCCAGCTCAACAAGTTTTTCAGCAGTTTTTTGCGGGCTTCCATTCTGGTTGAGCACAAATCCAATTGTGTTGTTACTAACCACTTCTGTCAGACCGTCTGAACAGAGGAGGAATACATCTCCAGCCTGGGGGCAACCGGACGTAAATGTGGGTTCAATTTCACGGTTCCCAAGCGCCTGCAGAAGCAGCCCTCTTTGCGGGTGGTTTTTAGCGTCTTCCTTTTTGATGGTTCCCTGTTTAACCATACCCTGTATCCAGCTGTGATCTTCAGATAGCTGGCTGATTTTTCCATCACGAAAGCGGTAGCAGCGAGAGTCTCCAATATTACCAATGACAAACCAGCTTCTGCAGAAAAGCAGGCAGACTATCGTCGTTCCCATACCACTTTTTGTATCATCATTGCCGGATTCTTCAATGATTTTTCGGTTTGCCAGCTGGATGGACTTATTCAGCAGGTCTTTCATTGGTTCCGGAGTAGAAAAAGCGTCATCCATTCGGCTTTCTATATGCAGGCCGGCGATTAAAAACTGACTGGTAACATCAATAGCCAACTGACTGGCTACCTCACCGGCATTATGCCCACCCATGCCATCAGCAACGATTGCAAGGACGTGCTGGCCGTCAACAAGAATATTATCCTCATTGTTATCACGTCGTTGTCCAGTATCTGTGACACCGGCCATTTTTATACGTAAATGTTTAGGGTGGCAGGGAAAGGCCTGTTTCATAATTCTTTCTTGGTATTCAAAGCAAGTTCAAGGATGCGCTGGTACGTTTTAGCCAGACGCTCAGGGTCTGTCAGCATAACATGTTCATCTATCTGGTGAATACTGCCATTGCATGGCCCAAGTTCGACTACTTCAGCCCCCGTCGGTGCGATAAAGCGACCATCCGACGTTCCGCCGGAAGTCGATAGCTCAGGTGTTATTTTAAGCACCTCAGCGCAGGCACTGCTGACCGCATCGACCAGTATTCCTTTTACGGTTAAAAATGGGTCGCCTGAGAGACGCCATTCTATGGTGTAGCGTAACTTATGTTTGTCAAAAACCTCAAGGACACGTTTCTTTATCTGTTTTTCATTTAATTCGGAAGAGAAACGGAAATTAAATTTTATCGCCACATCACCCGGTATAACATTTTCTGCCCCGGTACCTGCTGTGACGTTGGAAATTTGAAAACTGGTGGCCGGGAAAAATTCATTTCCCTGATCCCATTCAATACCTGCCAGTTCATTAAATGCGGGCAGGGCGCGGTGAATTGGATTCTCTGCCAGCTGCGGATAGGCGACATGACCCTGTTTTCCAAGGACGGTCATATAGCCATTCAGGGAGCCACGCCGTCCGACTTTAACAGTATCACCCAGAGTCTCGACAGATGAGGGCTCACCAACAATACAGTAATCTATCTTAATTGCCTGTGTTTCCAGCCACTGCATGACTTTTACTGTGCCATTGATAGACGGGCCTTCTTCATCTGATGTGAGCAGCAGGCCAATAGTGCCGGGGTGGTTGGGGTTTTCTGCAACATATTGTTCAACCGAAGTCACGAAGGCGGCTATTGATGCCTTCATGTCGGCACTGCCGCGACCATATAACTTTCCATCACGTTGCGTTGGCTCAAACGGGGGGCTGGTCCAGTTGTTTTCCGGGCCGGTGGGTACAACATCGGTATGGCCGGCAAATACAAACAGTGGCTTACCGGTCCCGTGTGTCAGCCAAAGGTTGTCGACATCTTCAAAACGAAGATGCTGACAGGCAAACCCTATGGGCTCAAGCCGTTCAGCTATCAGTTTCTGGCAACCCTGATCATCGGGCGTGACAGATGGACGGCTGATTAGCTCGCAACACAGCTGTAGCGTGCTATTAATGATTTTTTCAGCTGCGACTTCAATCATTTATCATGACTTGTTCAGAGGCCTCTTCAGTAATTCCGCATATCTCTCAGCGGAGAAACCGACTTCAATGACATTTTCCATCTCCAGGACAGGTCGCTTGATCAAGGTGGGGTGTTTCATCATTAATGTCATGGCACGTGCTTCATCAAGGCCCGTGCGGTCGTTGTCATCAAGGCCTCGCCAGGTTGCACTGCGTTTATTCAGCAGTGTTGTCCAGTCAACCTTATCCATCCACTTACCAAGAATATGACGTACAAAAAGATCAGACCTGAGGTCAAGAAATACATAATCAATATTATTGGCCTTAAGCCAGCGTTGTGCCGATCGCACACCGTCACAGTTTTTGATTCCTGCAAGAATAATAGAAGTTGCCATGATTTTCTTAAGGGGACCTCTATTTTTATTTTAGTTTATTTAGCATTACTGGCATCAGGCTTCACGCAACAGTTCATTAATACCGACTTTACTGCGGGTTTTCTCATCCACCTGTTTAACGATAATAGCGCAATTCAGGTTATAACTACCATCTTTTGACGGCAATGAACCGGGGACAACGACTGAGTAGGGTGGTACACGGCCATATGTGTACTCACCGGTTTCTCTGTTGTAGATCTTGGTGCTCTGGCTAATGAAGACACCCATGGCAAGAACCGCACCTTCTTCTACGACGACACCTTCGACGACTTCGGAGCGGGCACCGATGAAACAGTTGTCCTCAATAATAGTTGGCGCAGCCTGCAGAGGTTCAAGCACACCACCAATACCCACGCCTCCGCTCAGGTGGACATTTTTACCAATCTGGGCACAGGAACCTACCGTTGCCCAGGTATCTACCATAGTGCCTTCATCAACGTAGGCACCGATATTGACATAGCTTGGCATTAGCACGACATTCGGGGCAATATAGGAACCGCGACGCGCGGTTGCCGGTGGCACTACACGGAAACCACCCTGTCGGAAATCGCGTGAATTGTAGTCGCTGAATTTTGATGGGATTTTGTCGAAGTAATTTGTGAATCCACCTTTGATAAAACTATTGTCTTCGATGCGGAAATACAGCAAAACAGCCTTTTTCAGCCAGTCATTGACTACCCAGTCACCCTCTTTTTTCTCCGCGACCCTGGCTTCACCGGTGTCCAGCATCTCAATGGCACTGTATACGGCATCTTTGACATGACTGGCAGCGGTACGCGGTGTTATTTCAGCGCGTTGTTCAAAGGCTTCTTCAATCTGGTTTTTCAGGTCTTGCATGGGGTTTCCTCGGGAAATTAATTCAGTTTCAAGTTTTATAAAGAGCTATATTTTCTCTGTAACAAATTCACGAATTCGTTCGGCGGCTTCTACGCATTTCTGCAGTTCAGCTACCAGGGCGATGCGTATCCGGTTTTTCCCGGGGTTGCCATCAATGGTATCGCGTGCCAGGTAGGTGCCCGGCAGGGTGACCACATTTTCGTTCAGAAATAGCCGGCGGCTGAACTCTTCTTCGTTGATCGGCGTCTCCGGCCACAGATAGAAACCGGCAGCAGGGTGATTCAGTTTCAAAACAGGCTGAAGTATATCAATAACTGCGGTGAATTTATCACGATAGATGGCACGATTTTGAACTACGTGTTCGTCATCATCCCATGCGGCGGTAGAAATGGCCTGGGTCAGCCGGTTGGGGACGCAACCATGATAGGTGCGGTATTTAAAATAGGCATCAATAATATTGCTGTCACCGGCGACAAAGCCTGAACGCAGTCCCGGTAGATTAGACCTTTTGGACAGGCTGTGAAAAACAATGCAGCGCTCGAAACTGGTGCGTCCCTGTTCAGTTGCGACTTGCAGTAAGCCGACAGGTGGCGAGTTTTCATCCCTGTAAAGTTCGCTATAGCATTCATCTGCAGCAACGAAGAAGCCGTATTGGTCAGCAAGTGACAGTGCCTTGATATAGATATCTTCCGGTATTACTGAGCCTACCGGGTTATCGGGTGAGCAGAGGATCAGCAACTGGGTTTCCTGCCAGATCTGCTCGGGGACCTTATCCAGCTGCGGCAGCCAGTCGTTTTCTTCAATGCTGTTAAGGAAATAAGGCGTGGCACCTGCCAAAATGGTGGCCCCTTCATAGATCTGATAGAAGGGGTTGGGCATGACGACGCGTGACGAGCTGTGGCCAGTGCGATTAACAGCGGCCTGGATGAATGAAAAAATGGCCTCACGACTGCCGCTAACCGGCAGCACATGCTGAGCCGGGTCGAGGTTTTCATCATTAATATGAAATCTACGGCTGAGCCAGCTACAGATCGACTCCCTCAGGCTTTCTACACCACGGGTAGCTGGATAGCCAGAAAGTAGATGGCCGCCATTCGCCAGCAAGTCATGGATAAAAGGTGGAGGGGCATGTTTCGGTTCACCCAGTGACAGCATGATTCGCTCATGATTTGCTGGCGGTTCAATACCTGTAAGCAAACGATTTAGTCTTTGAAAGGGGTATTCCTTCAGGTCATCCAGTCGTGAATTCATGGGGTCGATATATAGCTGTTAGTCAATTGTGATTCAGTTTTCAGAACTCGGGGCGGAATCCAGTCTATCAATTATATTTTGCCTGATACTCTTCTGCACCGCACTGTCAGTTATGGGTTTGTTGCTGAGATCGCTAACAAAAAAGATGTCCTCGATTCGTGCACCGAAAGTTGCCACCTTGGCATTGTGCAGCTTGATATCACATTTTTCGAAAACTTCAGCAATCTGGTACAAAAGGCCGGGTCTATCCTGAGCGATAACTTCAATAACGGTATACTGACTCTGACGTATTTCCGGAAAATTCACCTGCGTTGCAATTGGGAACTGCTTTAAGGCCCTGGGTAGATGCGCTTTCCGTGGGTCACGACCCTTGCGAGGACTCAGCAGCTGATTCTTCAGGGCATCTTCTATCTCTTTCTGCTCAGTTATAGAGCAGACTGCATCGTCATTCTGATCCAGCACTAGATAGTTGTGCAGGGCAAAACCCATTCTTGTCGTATGTAAGCGTGCATCAACGATATTCAGATTCAGGTGGTCAAAGCCAGCCGTAGTTCGTACCAGTAGATTTGCCATGTCCGGGGTAAATACCAGCACCTCGGTACTGCCTGAGTTTTTAGCATAACGAACGGCAACAAGCGGCAACTCAAGGATACTGATATTGGCGAGCGTTTTTATGTGCCATTTTAAGGTGTCTACCTCGTGGCGTAAAAAATAATCGCTATCGAATAAAGACCAGTAGCGCTGGAATCCTGCGGCTGAAACATGTGCTGGAACCAGGCTGCTGGAAAGCGCCTGATGCAGGTTGGCAAGGCGCTCTTCATCGCGTTCACCGTCAATTCCACTACGTCTAAAGTACCTCGATGTTGAATGATAAAGCTGAAGTAACAGCTTGTTTTTCCAATCATTCCATACTTTCGGGCTAGTGCCACGCATATCTGCCATGGTCAAAAGATAAATATTATCCAGGCGCTCCTGATTGCCTACTTTGTGCGCAAACTCAGCAATGACTCCTGAATCAGAAGTGTCCATTTTCTGAGCCGTCCAGGACATGATCAGATGGTTGCGTACCAGCCAGGCAACAAGCTTTGTATCGTGTTCACTGAGGTCATGCAGGCGACAGAACTGGATGCTAATTTTTTCGCCCTTTTCAGAATGTTCTCCGCCTCGTCCTTTTGCGATGTCGTGCAGCAGTGCAGCGAGATACAGGCGTTCAGGCTTGAACAGCCTGGCCAGTAATTTGCTGGCCAGGGGGTGTTCATCGCGCAACTTTTCGACAGTTAGTCTGCGCAAGTTTCGTATAACAAAAAGAGTGTGAATATCAACGGTGTAGATATGAAATAGATCATGCTGCATTAGACCTACGATGCGGCCAAAAGCAGGAAAATAGGCGCCCAGTACACCATAGTCATTCATTTTACGCATGACCTGCGTGAGGCCCCTGCCATTACGAAATAACGTTATAAACAGGCTGCGACAGGCAATGTCGCGGCGAAACGCGGGAGTAATCAGGTTTAATGAATTATGGATCAGGCGAATAGTATTCGCTCTAATGCCTTTAAGCTCGGGGATCTCCTGAAGAATGTAAAATACCTCCAGCAAGGCGAATGGCTGTCGATTAAAAACATCGTTATCTATAACGTCGACATAACCATTGATTGCATTGAACCGGCGATTGATCGCTACCGAGGTTGTTTCCTTCTGTACAAGGAAAACCTCCTCAAAATGTTGCAGCAGGATGTCATTCAATAGCCCGAGCTCTTTTACTGTCCGGTAATAGCGCTTCATCAACTGTTCTACTGCCAGGCTGCCGGGTTTGTCGGAGTAGCCGAATTCAGTAGCCAGTACCCGCTGGTACTCAAACAGTAGTCTGTCTTCCCGGCGACCGGCCAGGAAGTGCAGGCCATTGCGCAGACGCCAGAGGAAATTACGACAACGAATCAGTGTTTGATATTCGCCCCTGGTAAGAAATTCATGCTGCACCAGTTCCTCAAGGGATGTCGCATTGAAGTAACGCATTGTTGCCCAGGCGATCATATGCAGGTCGCGCAACCCCCCCGGGCTTTCCTTGATATTCGGTTCAAGTTTGTATGCGGTTTCACCAAAACGGATGTGGCGTGCCTGCTGCTCCTGAAGTTTGGCATGGAAATATTCATCGGCAGGCCAGATTTTGTCGGGCGAAATGGCTGCCTGCATCTGCTTAAGCAATACCATAGAGCCGGACAACAGACGAGCTTCCATCAGGTTGGTGACGACTGTCAGGTCATTGGCTGCTTCTTTACATTCAGCGACAGTGCGTACACTGTGGCCGATATCCAGGCCAATATCCCATAAAATATGCAGAAACTGTTTGCCTGATTCAGCGAAGGAATTTTCAATATTTTCATTTTCCTGTTCGTCTACGAGAATCATCAGGTCGACATCCGAGGAGGGATGCAGTTCGTTTCGGCCGTATCCCCCAACTGCAATCAGACTGCAGCAGTTGGGGTTTGATTCAGGGGAATGTACAGAAAGCCAGATATTGATCAGTAGCTGATCGATGAACCAGGTCCAGAGTGTGATGATGTTGGTGCTGGAGGCGCCGTCAGACTGGGCACGGTGCAGAATCTCTCCGGTCTCCCGCAGTATGCGCTTTAATGCTTGAGCCGGTTGCGGGTCGTCGCTAAGAATGCTTGCAATTGTGGCTGCTGCAGGGAAATCCTTGCGTGACAGGTTTGCCTGCTTTTTCTTCATGCTAGTGCAGTGCTTCATATTATTTGTCAATTTAGCGTGACGAGAAACCGTGAGTTACAAGGCTGGCTTCGCAGTAAATGGTTGTTCTCTTTGCAAGTAGCCTAACGCGGTAGATGATGGTTTCTCGTCGTGCCTGAAGGGAAATGCCATTGCCTGAGAACTGCGTCTTGTCTTGAGCCATTTGTGGGCCTCTAAGTTGTTAATGAACCTCTGATCAATTCATGAACTCGAATCTTACCCCTAATATATTCAGTTTTTTCGTTGCACCACAGTCATTTCCTCCGGTCAAAGTCTTCGCAATAGCTAGCTATTACGTGCGACTCTCGCCTCAAACCTGAATAATTTAGATCGCAATCTACTTCGCCCAGACACATCATAGGTTCCTTACAATAATATGAAACACTGCACTAAACCTCTTCGCCTTCTCGCAGGGTCAGTATTTCATGGCCATCGGCAGTGACCAGGATCGTATGCTCCCATTGCGCCGATAGCTTGCGGTCTCGAGTGACAACTGACCAGCCATCGGGCAGCAGTTTTACATCCTTCTTGCCCGCGTTGATCATCGGTTCAATGGTAAAAGTCATGCCTTCCCGTAAAGTAACGCCTGACCCGGGTACACCATAATGGAGAACCTGAGGCTCTTCGTGGAATTCCCGCCCTATGCCATGGCCACAGTATTCACGGACAACAGAAAAACGGCTTTTTTCTGCATGGGTCTGGATGGCATGGCCAATATCACCAAGCTGTATACCGGGTTTAACCAGGGCGATACCTTTCAGCATGCATTCCCGGCTATTTTGTATCAGACGCTTGGCGAGCGTAGAAGCCTCGCCAACTGTAAACATCTGGCTGGTGTCACCATGATATTCATCCTTGATAACAGTAATGTCGATATTAATAATATCGCCTTTTTTTAATATACGGTCGCCGGGTATTCCATGGCATACCTGGTGGTTCAATGAAGTACATATCGATTTTGGGAAGCCGTGATAATTCAGCGGGGCAGGGATGGCTCCCTGTTTGTCTACAATGTAATCATGGCAAATTGTGTCCAGTTCGCCAGTAGTGATACCAGCCTGCACATAGGGTTCGATCATTTCAAGAACCTCTGCCGCTAGCCGGCCGGCCACCCGCATTTTTTCTATTTCATCTGTTGTCTTGATAGAAATGCTCATTAAGATAATTCCGCTAAGTTCATTTACAGCAGGGCATTATAACCGGACTCGGGATAAAATGATGATATCCATGATGAAAGATGGGGAAAAGAAGTGTCAAGACAAAAGGCGAAACAGGGGGCTGGGTTTTAATCGTTAATCCCGGTACTTTTGGCCTGGAACTTGGAACTTAAACGTATATGTGCTATAAACGCGCCTCTTTTCAGGAGTCCTGGTTCACGAAGGACTGTCTGATTTTTAAAAACGCTGTCATTTGATGACTTAACTAAAATGATCGTGGGAACAATAGCAGGGCCCGGGTGTTTGACCGACTAGCGTCGTTGTCAGACTGGTGTTGCAACCCATGTGAATGTAACCCGAACGGAGAAAACTAAGATGTCTAAGATTTCGCTTCGCGATATGCTGGAAGCCGGTGTTCATTTCGGCCACCGAACACGTTTCTGGTACCCCAAAATGCGCCCTTATATCTTTGGTGAGCGTAACCAGATCCATATTATCAATCTGGAAAAAACCCTGCCGCTGTTTGAAGAAGCCTCTAATTTTCTAGGCAAAATTGCGGCAAATGGCGGTAATGTGATGTTTGTCGGCACCAAGCGCCAGGCAAGTAAAGTTATCCGTGAAGCAGCAATACGTTCTGCTTCACCTTATGTCGACCACCGCTGGTTGGGCGGCATGCTGACTAATTTCAAGACTGTACGAAATTCAATCAAGCGTCTGAAAGAGCTGGATGAACAGTTTGAAAGTGGCCAGGCTGACAAGTTGATCAAAAAAGAACGTCTGCGTATCGAACGTGAACGTACCAAACTGGAGCGTTCCCTGTCTGGTATCAAGAATATGAATGGTCTGCCAGATGCACTATTCATCATTGATGTGAAATACGAATACATCGCTATAGCTGAAGCAAAAAAACTCGGCATACCTGTGGTTGCTGTGGTTGATACCAATTGCAAGCCGGAAGGTATCGATTATGTTATTCCAGGCAATGATGATGCAATTCGATCAATTCGTCTCTATGCTGAAACGATTGCCGATGCGATTATCGAAGGACGCCATTCTGTTGCTACCGCTCCTGTGGCAGCAGCGTCAGACAGTTTCATCGAAATGGATAATGCTAAGGCTGAAGCATTGATAGAAATTGTTAAGTCAGATAGCGAGGTTGTGACCGAAGTATTGGTAGCAGAGGCCGGCAAAACTGACTCTGAAGAAGTAGCCGCTGACGCCGCACCTGTTGTAGAGGATGCACCGGTTGTTAAAAAAGCAGTCAAGAAAAAGGCTGTGAAAAAGAAAGCGGTTAAGAAAAAAGCTGTGAAAAAGAAGGCTGTCAAAAAGGCGGCAGCAAGTAAAGACGACAAGTAGGAAAGGATCGACTACACGGCTTTTCACTATTGTGACGATGCCCGGTTTAAACAATCGAGTCTTAGTCACATTCATCTTACAAATTAAATACTAGAGGGCTTTTGAGATGGCTGTTACTGCATCTATGGTTAAGGAACTGCGTGAACGTACTAGCGCAGGCATGATGGAATGTAAGAAAGCACTGACTGAAACAGACGGTGACATGGATGCTGCGGTGCAATTACTGCGCACTAGCGGAGCGGCAAAGGCTGACAAGAAGGCTGGTCGAGTCGCAGCGGAAGGCGTGATAAGCATTTATATCAATGATGACAGTAAGTTAGGTGTTATTGTTGAGGTTAATTCTGAAACAGATTTTGTTGCAAAAGGTGATGATTTTCAGGGTTTCGCCGCTGATATTGCGGCGCTCGTGGCCAACAGCAATCCTGCCGATATTGATGCACTGAACGCAGCGCAGCTGCCATCCGGTGAATCCGTTGATGCTACCCGTCGGACTCTGATTGCAAAGTTAGGTGAAAATATCACTGTGCGCCGCTTTGAACGAATTGAGGCCGAAGGTGATGAAGTAGTCAGCAGTTATCAGCATGGCCTGAAAATTGGGGTACTGGTAAGTAGTGTCGGCGGCAATGAAAATCTGGGTAAAGATATTGCGATGCACGTCGCCGCAATGAAACCGCTTTGCATCAGCCCTGATGAAGTTCCTGCTGATGCAGTAGAGAAAGAGAAAGAAGTTTTTACTGCCCAGGCTGCCGAAAGCGGCAAGCCACCAGAGATTATTGAAAAAATGATTACTGGCCGTATCAATAAATTCCTCAATGAGGTGGCTTTACAGGGACAGCCTTTTGTTAAGGACCCGGGGACGACTGTTGGAAAGTTGTTGAAATCAGAAAATGCTTCAGTTACCCGCTTTTCACGCATTGAAGTAGGTGAAGGTATAGAGAAAAAGGTCGAAGACTTTGCCGCAGAAGTCGCTGCGCAGGTAAAGGGAGCATAAGTAGATGAGCGGTATCCGCCGCATCCTTTTAAAGATCAGCGGCGAAGCCCTTATGGGCGAGCAGGACTTCGGCATCAGCCAGGATATGCTGGAGTATGTCACTGCTGAGGTGAAAACGGCTGTTCAGCGTGGTATCCAGATTGGACTCGTTGTTGGCGGCGGTAACATTTTTCGAGGCGTATCCGGCGCCGCACAAAATATGGATAGAGTGCCTGCCGACCAGATGGGCATGTTGGCAACGGTAATGAATGCCATTGCAGTCGCTGAAAACCTCAATCGTAACGGTATATCTGCAAAAGTACTCTCTGCCATTACGGTCGGAACATTTACTGAATCTTTCAGTCGCAATCTGGCACTCGAATACCTCGAAGCAGGCACGGTGGTGGTTTTTGCGGCAGGTACCGGCAACCCCTATTTTACGACGGACACCGCTGCCAGTCTGCGAGCCATCGAAATAAACGCGGATCTATTGTTAAAAGCTACTCAGGTTGACGGTGTTTATGACGCAGATCCGAAGACCCACCCGGCAGCAAAAAAATTCCAGCAGATTTACTTCGATGAAGTTCTTCAGCGCCAGCTTGGTGTTATGGATCTGACAGCTATCACTCTTTGCATGGAGAATGACCTGCCACTGCGTATTTATGCAATGCGCTCTGCAGGCGCTCTTGCTAGAATACTCGACGGCAGTGACGAAGGCACACGGGTGACAAATCGATCCAGGGGAAGAGAAAAATGATTAATGAAATCCTAGCTGATGCAAAAAAGCGTATGGGCAAGAGTGTTGATGCGCTTAAGGGTGAGTTATCACGGTTACGGACGGGCAGGGCCAATACTGCGTTACTGGACAATATAAAAGTCGATTATTACGGCAGTCCAACGCCGTTAAGCCAGGTGGCTAACGTTACCGTCGCTGATTCCCGCACACTCGGTGTGCAGCCCTGGGAAAAAGGCATGGTGCAGGCAATTGAGAAGGCCATACTTGAGTCAGACCTGGGCCTTAACCCAATGTCTGCAGGTGATATTATACGTATTCCGATACCTCCTTTGACACAGGAACGCAGACAGGACCTGGTAAAACTGGTTAAAAGTGAAGGCGAGGGCGGCAAGGTAGCGGTTAGAAACATTCGACGCGATGCCATTTCTCACATCAAGGAATTACTGAAAGAGAAGGAAATTTCCGAAGATGATGAGCGCCGCGCCGAGGAACAGGTGCAGAAGTTGACTGATTCGAGTGTTGCCAATATCGATAGCCTGTTGAAGGAAAAGGAAGAGGAATTAATGGAGATATAGATCTCCTGATTGCCTTGTTTTGTCCTTTTTCTATTTAGGGCACGCTTAATTCTTTAAGTATCTTACCGGCTGGGCTAAACTGTCGCTTTTCCCTTTCCAGCACTCCTGATTCGGAACAATGTCCTCGGCCAAAAATACAAAAATACCCTGTCAGAAAAACCCTGAACCTGTTACTCCACGTCATATTGCCGTCATAATGGATGGCAATGGCCGCTGGGCGAAAAGCAGGGGGCAGCCTCGCATAATGGGGCACCGAAAAGGTGCAGAGGTTGTACGACGAATTATTCGTCTGTGTGGCGACAATGGGGTAGAGCACCTGACACTGTTTGCTTTCAGCAGTGAAAACTGGCAAAGACCACCTCGAGAAGTAAAGCTGTTGATGGAGCTTTTCATCTCTGTGCTGGAAAAGGATATTGATGCGCTGGTCGAGAATGGGGTACGTTTGCGAGTCATTGGTGATCTGGGGCGTTTTGGTAAGCGAATCGGTAAGTTGATCAAAAAGGCGGAATTGCGCACGGTTAGTAATGACCGTTTGCAGTTGACGATTGCCGCTAACTACGGAGGCCGCTGGGATATCACGCAGGCATGCAGACAACTGGCTGAAAAGTCCTGCAGGGGTGAAGTCGACCCGGACAGTATTGATGAAGAACAATTTTCCAGCTGCCTTGTTAGTGATGGAACTCCAGACCCTGATCTATTTATACGCACTGGAGGTGAGAAACGAATCAGTAACTTTCTGATCTGGCAACTGGCCTATTGCGAGTTATATTTCACCGATGTGCTGTGGCCTGATTTTTCAAAAGAAGATTTCTCTGATGCCCTGCAATGGTTTGCCAGTCGAGAGCGTCGATTCGGCAAAACCAGTGAACAAGTAAGTGCTTAAACAACGCTTATTGACTGTAGCCGTCCTGATGCCGGTCTTTCTTGCGGCGTTATTTCTAATGGATGCGCTGAGTTTTGCACTCTTTCTTCTTGTCATTTTGGTTCTCAGCCTTTTTGAATGGGCAAATTTAAGTGCAATAAAATCCTCTTTCACGAGAGTGTTGTATATCGCCGCAGGCGTGGCGATTGTGGTGGCGGTTCAATACTTCGGGCTGGCAGGGAGAGGTTTGTTCATATTTGTCTTTGCACTCTGGCTAATAGTTATCGTCCGACTTTTCCGCTTTGGACATAAAAAAAATGAGACGCAAAGCCCCGCTGGAAATGGCCGCCTGGCATGGCTGGACGGCTATTTTGTATTGCTACCTACAATACTTGGTCTACAGATACTCAAAGCGCAGGATTTAGCTGCGCCCCAACTGC
This sequence comes from Arenicellales bacterium, assembly GCA_048550195.1. Lineage (GTDB taxonomy): Bacteria > Pseudomonadota > Gammaproteobacteria > BMS3Bbin11 > BMS3Bbin11 > BMS3Bbin11. The sequence goes on along the minus strand of JBLYYR010000177.1, from coordinate 1,480 downwards.
TGCTGGTTTTTTTCTTTATCATCTGGTCAGCAGATACCGGTGCCTATCTGGCTGGCCGCAGCCTTGGAAAACATAAACTGGCTCCACGAATCAGTCCGGGAAAAACTATAGAGGGACTTATTGGAGGGCTTATCGGGGCCATAATGATCGCCGCCATAGTGGGTGTTCTGGTTTGGGATTTGTCGGCAGGGGAATTAATCTTCTGGTTACTTGCGGCTATCTTTATCACATTGTTTTCCGTGGCTGGCGATTTATTTGAAAGTATATACAAGCGCAGGGCAGGGGTTAAGGATTCGGGTAAGCTACTGCCGGGACACGGTGGTGTACTGGATCGTATCGACAGTGCCTGTGCCGCTTTGCCGCCTTACATGCTTGTACTTTATCAGTTTGACTTTCTTGCCCCGGGTATTTCTGCATAGTGAAACGGCAGGGAATTTGCATACTTGGCTCAACCGGTACCATCGGCATCAATACGCTGGATGTAATCCGTCGCCATCCTCAGCGATTCAAAGTCGTCGCACTGACAGCCAACCGGCAAATCAAGCGTATGCTTCAGCAATGTGAGGAATGGCAGCCGGAAATTGTCGTGATGTCTGATGAAGGGGCTGCGGCAGAACTCAGGCAGCAGCTAAGTCAAAAAGGCAGTCCTGTAAGGGTTTTGGCGGGTAAGTCTGCCCTTGTCGAGGTAGTGCAGCTGAACCAAATCGATACGGTAATGGCCGGTATAGTTGGTGCCGTAGGGCTATTACCGACGCTGGCTGCGGTTAAAGCGGGCAAGCGAGTCCTGATTGCAAATAAGGAACCACTTGTTATGCTGGGACAGGTCTTTATTGATGAGGCGAAACGTTCCGGTGCTGTTTTGTTGCCGATAGACAGCGAGCATAATGCTATCTTTCAGTGTTTGCCGGCGGTCGTTCAGCAGGCAACTGCTGCACCGGTAGAGCATGAGCTGTCAGACTACGGGGTTCGCCGCCTCTTACTTACCGGCTCAGGCGGGCCTTTCCTCAATCTGGATCGAGATGATTTTAGCTCAATTACACCGGATCAGGCCTGCGCCCACCCGAACTGGGTAATGGGCCGCAAGATATCCGTAGATTCTGCCACCATGATGAACAAGGGGCTGGAATTAATAGAAGCCTGTGCACTGTTCTCTACAGGCCCCGGGCAGATACACATCGTGGTACACCCACAAAGCGTCATCCATTCGATGGTAGAATATGCCGACGGTTCTCTTCTCGCACAATTAGGGAATCCGGATATGCGCACACCGATAGCACATGCTCTTGCATGGCCGGAACGTTTTGATGCAGGTGTTGAAAGGCTGGATCTCCTGCAAATGGCTGCCTTAGAATTTCAGCAACCGGATATGCTAAAATTCCCTGCTTTGTCGTTGGCACGAACCGCAGCCGAGACCGGTGGCACATTGCCGGCAATATTGAATGCAGGAAATGAGGTTGCTGTGCAGGCTTTTCTCGATGGT
>JBLYYR010000176.1:0-3091 GCA_048550195.1 Arenicellales bacterium | reverse complement strand
ATGAATATTCATCTTCCATCCCAAATCGTCCCTTTCTGCGTTAAGAATCTTCGCAATAGCCAGCTATTGCGTGCGATCCTTGCCTTGATATGAACGACTTGGAATACAATCTGATCTATCCAGAATTAATAGAGGTGCCCTATAATCGCACTATTATAGACCACAACGTGGAAAATAGATGACCGAGACACATATAGCCCTTGCCCATGGAAATGGCGGCCGTTTCATGCGCGCCCTGATAGAAGATGTCTTTGCTCGTCATCTTTCCAGTCCTTCCCTGGATGTCCAGGCCGACGCCGTTACATTACCGAAGATGGATGGCGAGCTGATGTTTACTACCGATGGGTTTTCCGTCAAACCGCTGGAGTTCCCGGGTGGCAATATCGGCTCCCTGGCAGTGCATGGAACAACCAATGATCTTGCCGTAGCCGGTGCCACACCCCGTTATTTAAGCCTGAATGCCTTCATTGAGGAAGGATTTGAGATCGCTCAGCTGGAACGAATCGTAGCTAGCCTGGCTGCTGCGGCAAAAGAGATAGGTGTAGAAGTCGCTGCGGGGGATACCAAGGTACTGCCGCGAGGTGAAGGCGGTGGCCTTTATCTCGCCACAACAGGCATAGGGGTTCGCTCTAAAGATACAAAACTGGGTCTTAACCGGATTAAAGCGGGAGACAAAATTCTTGTCAGCGGCCCGGTCGGTGATCACGGTATATCTGTCATGCTGGCAAGAGAGCAGTTCGGCTTACATGGCGAACTGCTATCGGATGCCGCCAGCGTGCTGCCATTAACCAGGGCTTTGCTAAAACTTGATGGCCTGCATTTTATGCGTGATCCGACACGCGGGGGACTGGCAACCGTAGCGCATGAAATTTGTCATGCTACCGATCTGCAAATTCGCCTTGATCAACCGGCTATCCCAATACGTGATCCAGTTCAATCTGTTTGTGAGATGCTAGGGTATGACCCGCTTTTCCTTGCCTGCGAAGGGCGCGTTGTCGCGATAGTGGCCCCTGACCGGGCTGATGAAACCCTGCTAATATGGCAGTCTCTGCCAGATGGTGAACTGGCTGCCATCATTGGGACAGTAGCTAAGGGCAACCCGCATGTCATCCTGACAACGGAACTGGGTGGTGAACGTATGCTAGAAGAACTGGAAGACGATCCTCTTCCGAGAATTTGTTAGCACTTAAGCGGTCTCAGATAAACTCATAAACTTGTATCTTTTGCCTAAAAGTTCAGGTTTCTGCCAAGATGTAGATCTGTCGCCTGCGCACGTTCAAAGTATGCCTGCCAGAATTGCTCTATATTCCGTTTCAATTCTGCTTTCAGGCCCTGTCTTTGTGCCGAGTGGTCGCGACCAAATCCAAAAACCTCCACGTCAACACCCTGCATGGGTTTTACCAGACTTAGCCTGTCCAGTTTGTCCAGTAGTGGCTGTATATTTTTTTCTTTCAGGTGTCCAAATTTTGCCAGTCTGGAGTGCTCAATCATATCAGAAAAAATAATTAGCCGGGCTGGCCTGTAGTGCTCATATTCCTGCATCATAAAAGCGATGGTTTCGATGACTTCCGAATTGGGATACTTTTCCAGTGTGGAGATCATCGGCTTTACGCTGCTAAGCACATCTCGCACATATTTCCGTTCATCCACTTTGGCTCTCGATGCCCTGCACTGACTAAACAGGCCTGATACCAGCCCCTGCTCCAGACAACCCGGCCTGCAGGCATCGAAGATCTTTTTCGAATCAGCAAAATCTTCGGTTAATGTATGGATTATCAGGCGTTCACCTGTCTGTAATTGCTTGAACACGACATCTACGCCGTTGGCCAGGCTATTCTTGTCCTGTTCATCAAAGGCACTGGTACGGTCAATCAGGAAAAGCACTGTCCGGTTCTCTGCCTGAGAACAATAGTCCTGTTTTGCTGACAGTGCGTCTTCAACTGGCAGCAGAAGCAATATAAGCAACAGCATTTGCCCGTGAAACATCATGGTGGGCTGATTCTCTCTTTCAAGCCAGCCAACCCGGGTTCACCAAAATATTTTGGAATATTCTGTCCATCCCTGCCCTCTACATTGCCCGACTGGTAGGCCAGGATCTGCTGTCGCAAGACATCAATGATCATACTGATATCGTGCTCCCGTTCTGTATTCAGTGCAGTCCTTCGTGAAACCATTTCCCGTATCTCATTATCCAGCGCCAGGGCCTTCTTATCCAGATAGGAAATCTTGTCGTCAAATTCACTTTGCAGTTTTGTCGCTTTTTGTTCGAATTGATTGCGAAATTTCACCAGCCTGCCGATTGCATGGCTGCGTTCAAAATACAGTCGTTCATAATCAGGGTGTGGATCATGGCGCAGAAAGGAGAAAAGCATGCCGAGGAAAAATACCGATACGTTGAGAACCAGTAAAGTAAGTCCCGCTATGCCAAGTTCGGTCTGAATGGTTTGTCCCAGCAGGCCACTGACACCATCGGACAACAGCATGGCCGACAGATCCTGTTGCTGCTCCTGGGCAATGAAATCGACATACTGCTGGCGTAGTGCAGAAATTAGATAGATCAGGCTACCCGCTGTAAGCATGATAAAAAATATTCCGGCAATATAACCTTTGGTACCCAGCCGTTCTCGATAATGGCCCAGTTGTCTTAGCATCAACCCAAGGAAATGAGCCAGGGTGATCAATACCACACCTATAGTTAATGCAAGCACCAACGCGAGGAAGGGTGATTCCTGAAAAAAGAACTCAACGGCAAGTTTGTTGATAGGGACTTCAAGTACCGCCAGAACGAAAAGCAATAGTAGATAAACTTTAGCAAAATGGATTTGCAACGGTCGGTTAAGGTTGAGTTCAACGCGGCGGAAATTTTCTTTCTTCTCTTCCTGTTCGGTATAAAGTTGGCGGTATGCCTCTGAGTTTGCACCTGACTCCTGGCGCAGGGATTCAAGCGCGGATTCTTTTGATCGGATTAGTGTTTCTTTTTGACCAAGATAACCTTCATTGAGCTCCTGTTTGCGTGATGCCAGGTCAATATTCAACTGTTCACGTATATCATGCAGGTTACGGTCGTAGTTTGTCACCGCTGCACGAGCCT
>JBLYYR010000175.1:0-5328 GCA_048550195.1 Arenicellales bacterium | reverse complement strand
TTATTGAAAGTATCGCCTGCTCTTCAAATCGGCGCAGCTGCATGTAACCATCATGATCGACGATATTTTGCAGCGTTCGTTGTTGCTGCAGACAAAGTAGATCATCGGTATCTATAAACTCAAATTGAAGAGACTTTGCCAGCAACAGCCCGACGGTACTTTTACCGGCACCGGGCATGCCGATCAGAGTGATATTTTCTTGCATGTCAAATAGTGAATTGTCTGGCCAGTACAGGCCCGGAGGCTTATTAAGGCTCTCTATTACTTATGAGTAGCCAAAATTTTCCTTCATGGTCTGAGTTATCCAGCTTTCTACCTTCACATTCAGCTCGCGTGCTTTCAGACCTTTTGATTCGATCAATGGCCCTATAATCACCTTGATATGTCCGGGATACTTACGGAAACTTTCCTTCGGCCAGAACTCACCGGCGTTATGAGCCACAGGAATAACCGGCGCACCTGTCTTTACAGCCAGTAAACTGCCGCCCGGTTCAAACGTTGTGTGTCCACCGGGCAGCACGCGTGTACCTTCCGGAAAAATGACCATAGTGCGTCCCTGCTTGAGTAATGCATCACCTTTGGCAACCAGCTGATTCAATGCTGCTCGCGGTGTGCCGCGATCTATACCAACTGGCCGTGTCAAAAAAAGACCCCAGCCAAAAACAGGAATCATAAACAGGTCTTTGTTGAACACCCATGCCGGCTGTTTGAATAAAAAGTTTGAAGCAATGGTCTCCCATGTCGACTGGTGTTTGGGCAGGGCAATGTACGGGCATGTTGGCAGGTTCTCACTGCCTTGCACCTCATAAATCAGGCCACAGCAGACTTTAAGTAACCACATTTGCAGTAATGCCCAGTATCGAATCAGTGCTGCGCGATATTTATATTCAAACGGTGAAATGAGTACCAGAATAAGAAACATAATGATCATGCTTGGCACCATAAACAGATAATAGAGGAATGACCGAACCCACGGCAGCAACCCATCACGATTTTTGCTTTCTTCATACATTGATCATAGGTTCCCTAGTCTCTCACGAATAGTGTCATCCAGCTCGCCTGCCAATAAAGCATCGGTAAAGGATGCAAGATCTTTAAAATCTATCACCTCGTCATGTGAAATCGGGCTATCTTTCTTTTTTAGCATCTTTAGAGTCCGCTTGCCCTTCCCTGTTTTAACCAGAATGGGCAGAGCACCGATTTCATGTGCTGCCTGCAAATCACGCATGGAGTCTCCAACCGACGGTACACCGCTCATTTCAATTTTCAGCCTGTCAGCAACATCACGAAACATTCCCGCTGCTGGCTTACGGCAACTACAATTGTCATCAGGGCCATGCGGACAAAAGAAGACGGCCTCAATCAGACCACCTTTTTTTCTGGTCTCATCCAGCATGTGCCGATGAATTTTATTCAAGGTTGCAAGGCTAAACAGACCCCTGGCGACACCTGACTGGTTTGTTATCACCACCACGCGATAACCATGGCGATGCAGAAGAGCCAACGCCTCCAGTGAGCCCGGGATTGGCTGCCATTCATCCACAGACTTGATGAAATCATCAGAATCCTTGTTTATTACGCCGTCTCGATCGAGGAGAATAGTTTTCATGAGTTTCTGTTCAGGGAATCTCTATTCCTGGCCTCGAAATTCAGATACCCTTATACGGCCATCTATCATCTTCGCTTCGCGCATCATTAGCTTGTCCATTTTTTTCCAGAAGGCATCGAGCAGATCAAAATCGCCGGCAATTGCCGTACCCATAACAAGAATCAGCAAATCCGCCGTTTCCTCAGCCATTTCTTCCATACCCTTACCCTTAGTTACACAGGAAGACATTTCACCAAGTTCTTCGGCCATCAGCGCAATCCGGTAAACCATATCTTCACCACCGGTACCGCTGAAATCATGCTTGTCATGAAAGGACTGTACCATTGCCAGCATGCCAGCATATGATTCTCGAGACATCATCTCTTCAGGCATTTTATACTCCTTTATTGCAATTGCGACAGATCAGCAGTGCGTAGAAACATCTCACCCAGACGATTCAGCAGGGCCAGCCGGTTGTTACGTAAGGCAAGATCTTCATCCATCACCATGACTTCATCAAAGAAATCATCTACAACCGTCTGCAACGATGCCAGACGCGACAGGGCGGCTGTATAATCACCCTTATCAAACATCTCATCTACCTCGGCAGATAGAGCAATCATCTGATCGTACAGGGCACGCTCTGCCTTTTCTGTTAATAAAGCCGGATCAATAACAGCGGCTTCTTTCCTGTCAGCCTTGCGAAGGATATTCTGAATTCGTTTGTTAGCTGCTGCCAGCGCAGGGGCAGCGTCCAGTCGGGCAAAGGCATCCACAGCGAGCAAACGATCATTGAAGTCAGTCGGCCGCGTTGGACGGCGATGCTTGACGCTGCTTATTTGTCGCTTGCTGTAACCCTTGTCTATATAGTAGGCCTGCAATCGATCCAGCATAAATGAGAAAACTAACTCAACGACTTCATCCGATTTTTCATCGCCGAGGCCATAGCCGGCAACGGCCAGCGCCACTAACTGGCGAAGATCAAAATCGAGCTTCAATTCGATCATTATTCTCAACACACCGAGTGCCGCACGCCTTAATGCAAAGGGGTCTTTATCACCGGTGGGTATCTCACCAATACTAAAGATACCACACAGGATGTCCAGCTTGTCGGCAATCGACAACAGCTGCCCTGTCACTGCGTCTGGCAATGAATCACCGGCAAAGCGTGGGTGATACTGTTGCTCTATGGCTCCAGCAATCTCATTTTCTTCACCCTGCTCTAAGGCATAATAATGCCCCATCACACCCTGCAAATCAGGAAACTCGGCCACCATGCCGGCCAACAGATCTGCCTTGGCCAACAGCGCAGCGCGCTCTACTTTTCCAGCGTCCACATCCAGCAGTCCAGCTAGCTGACCGGCCAGTGCCTGCACCCGTACTGTACGGTCATATACACTGCCCAGTTTATTATGAAAAACCACTGCCTTCAGACGCTCAACCTGTGAATCCAGTGTTTGCTTTCGATCCGTATCCCAGAAAAATCGGGCATCTGAAAAACGTGCATTCAGTACACGCTCGTTACCCTCAACAACACTCTCCGGACGCACACTTTCAATATTTGAAACAAAGATGAACAACGGCATCATCCTGCCATTGTCATCAACAACCGGAAAGTACTTCTGATGGTCCTGCATGGCGCTTATCAGTGCCTCCTGCGGCACCTGCAGATAGTCCTCGTCAAAACTGCCGGTCATGGCATTTGGCCACTCCACCAGTGCGGTGACCTCGTCCAGCAGATCGGGGTCAATGATCGCATGGCCACCCCGCTCGGTTGCATTCCTGTTGACCTGCTCCACGATTGCCTGCTGACGAAGCTTAAAACTTGCCATCACATGACCGTAGGCCCTAAGTGCTTCTTCATAGTCAATCGCTGTTGCCAGGGACAACATGCCCGGATGATGAAAACGATGTCCGCCAGTCTCACGACCGGAATCAACAGTCAACAATGTTGTATCGATAACATTGCTGCCATGCAGCATTACCAGCCAGTGCACGGGGCGAACAAATTCAGCCTCCATATCACCCCAGCGCATACGTTTGGGTATAGGCAGTTTGTGCAAAGCCGCATCGATTATGCCCGGGATCAATTCACTGGCAGGCAAGCCTGCCTGCCGGCTGCGAAACACCAGCCACTCGCCCTTTTCAGTCTGTAGGCGTTCAAGCTCAGAAACCTCCACTTTGCACGAATGCGCAAAGCCGGATGCTGCCGGTGTGGGATTGCCCTCAGCGTCAAAGGCGGCACTGACGGCAGGGCCACGACGTTCAATATTACTGTCTGCCTGCTGTAAAACGACATCTTCGATGAGTATTGCCAGGCGCCTGGGGCTGGCAAATGTGTGATGGAGCGCGCTCTTTGCAAGCAAATTCGCATCCTGCAGACCCTGTAGAATGTGCTGAGCGAATGCATCACTCAGGCGCTGTAGTGATTTTGGAGGCAGTTCTTCCGTGCCAAGTTCAATAAGCAATGGCTGCAGCTGTTTGCTCATGCTGTCTGCCCTCCATCCCTGCTGCGCGGAAACCCCAGTGACTCGCGGCTGTCATAATACGCCTGCGCGACGGCGCGTGAAAGATCACGAATTCGACCAATAAAACGTGCGCGCTCTGTGACACTAATGGCCTTGCGGGCATCCAGCAGATTAAACATATGCGAAGCCTTTAATACATAATCATAGGCAGGCAGGGGCAATTGAGCATCAAGCAGCTGCTGGCTCTGGCGCTCAAAATCATCAAAGTGCCGGATTAGCATGCGGGTATCGGCATGCTCGAAGTTATATGCGGAGAATTCCACTTCATTTTCGTGGTAGATGTCGCCATAATTCACATCATCCGTCCATGCCAGGTCAAACACATTGTTAACCCCCTGCAGATACATGGCGATGCGTTCCAGACCATAGGTTATTTCACCGGTAACTGGCCGGCAATCCAGGCCACCGACCTGCTGAAAATAAGTGAATTGTGTCACTTCCATACCATTGAGCCAGACCTCCCAGCCCAGCCCCCAGGCACCCAAAGTCGGCGATTCCCAGTTATCTTCAACAAAACGGATATCATGCTCCAGCGGATCAACACCCAGTTGTTTAAGCGACTCCAGATAGAGGTCCTGGATATCAATAGGAGAAGGCTTCAACACCACCTGAAACTGGTAGTAATGCTGCAGACGGTTCGGGTTCTTGCCGTAGCGGCCATCTGTCGGTCGCCGCGATGGCTGTACATATGCCGCACGCATCGGTTCAGGCCCGATTGAATGCAGGAAAGTTGCCGGATGAAAAGTACCAGCACCCACTTCCATATCATAGGGCTGCATGAGTGCGCATCCCTGGTCTGCCCAGTACTGCTGTAGTGTTAGAATTAGCTTTTGAAAAGTCACGGGTTCATTTATCTGAAAATCACAAAGCCTGCGATTATATCAGTCTATTGCTGGCGCGTGGAATAGGGTGGTTTTTTATTCTTGTGCTGGCGGACTGCTGGGTTTCTTTTTTATTCTTTTTCTTGAATTAAACCGTGTTTTTCGTCCTTTATGGACGAGTGACTTTTCTTTGCTTGCTCAAATAAACACACCAAAAGAATATCAAGGGCACCCGCATGCTTGCCCTTCGGGTTCCCTGCGATGCTCGGATGAGCTGGCGGGGTGTGAAACGCGCTGTGCTCAGACAACACACCCCGAAACCTCCAGCTCATCCTGCGCGTCTCGGCAAGCCTGAACGGGACGGGTAGGTCAAGACCGAAGGTCAAAACCA
>JBLYYR010000174.1:0-4625 GCA_048550195.1 Arenicellales bacterium | reverse complement strand
TTGCACGGCCGTTCAATGACATCCTGTCATCACGGCACTTGTATGTCCATATACATCGTAATAGCAAGCTATTGCGAAGATTCTTAACGCAGAGATGGACGATTTTGGATGTGAGATGAATATTCATTAATTAATAGAGGTGCCCTTAAGTGGTGACCGCGATAAGCATACTTCAACATATAACATACGTTTAAGTCGTCGAAGAGTTAAGCAACCTCTGCTTCCCTCAGCGTCCTCTAAGCGCCGGACCTTTTTCCCTTCCTGCTATACCCATCAGCTCCCCTGGCCACATACCTCAATTGTGTAATCGCCTTCTTAGTAAGCAACCTTCGTTCAGCCGGCTTACTGTCTAACGCCTCTGCACCGGCATTAAATACCAGAATCACCATCGCATCAGCCTGAATCTTCGCTTCTTCGGCCACATAGCCCTGTGTCTGTTGAATATAATCTGCCAGTTCCACCACAAAATACTGTAACTCGCGAGAGACTGCCTTGCGAAAGGCCAGGGAATTACCGGTACGTTCACGTAATAGCAGGCGGAAGACATGCGGGTTGTTATGAATAAATTCCATAAATGTTTCAACTGACGTTGATATCACGCTGCCCTCGTCACGTATCCGCTGCCTGGCCTTGCGCATCAACTGCCGTAACGCCACACCGCCTTCATCAACCAGGGTCAGGCCGAGCTCTTCCATATCTTCAAAGTGACGGTAAAATGATGTGGGTGCAATGCCGGCTTCACGCGTGACTTCCCGCAGACTCAGGCTGGAATAACTGCGCTCCTGGCTCAGCAGACGAAACGCTGCATCGATAATGGTGCGGCGGGTTTTTTCTTTTTGCTGTGCTCTATTGCCTGCCATGTCTTGTTATATTTACTACTTATCAGGTATTTAGCTAACAAGTGTACTTGTATGAATACTATAAATATATTTATTTCTGTACAAATCATGACTTTCAGCTTACACTTGTACTCTATAATAAATAAATGGGGTGCACTAATGTCTAAACTCAATTCCTCGCGCAAGCCTGGCCTTATCTGGCTCAATGCTATCGTCTTCACCCTAACGGGCCTGATTACACTGATTGGCGTGCCCTATTACGCCATTGCTCACGGCTTTGATGGCTGGCAAATAGCCGCCATGCTGGCGGGTGTAGTTTTTTGTGAAATTTCAATTACCGCAGGCTACCATCGTTTATGGTCACACCATGCTTATGAAGCCCACTGGCTGGTTAAGATAATACTTATGACAGGTGGCACCTTTGCCACCCAGAACAGCATACTGCACTGGTCGTCTGATCACCGCATGCACCACCGTCATGTAGATGACAATAACAAAGATCCCTACTCTGCAAAACGGGGTTTCTGGTATTCACATATGGGCTGGATGCTGCGTGAATATAACGTCCACAATGACAATGAATATAAAAACTGCCAGGACCTGAAAAAAGACCCTGTAGTGATGTGGCAGCATCGGCACTATCTACCGCTGGTATTGGGCCTTAATTTTGGTATTCCGTTACTGCTGGGCTTATGGCATGGAGACATCATAGGCATGCTACTGCTGGCAGGCGTCGCACGACTGGCGATCTCACATCACATGACATTTTTTATTAATTCACTGGCCCACGTCTGGGGAAGCCAGCCTTATTCGGATTCGAACAGCTCAAAAGACAATGGCTTTATTGCTTTTTTGACCATGGGCGAGGGTTACCACAATTATCATCACAGTTTTCAGCGTGACTACCGTAACGGCATTCACTGGTGGCAATTTGACCCGACTAAATGGTTGATTCGCAGCCTGGCATCATTGGGCCTTGCTAAAAATCTTTACCGGGTACCACTGGAGCGCATTGAAACCATGCGTGCGCAAATGCTACTCATCAACACCAGACGAAAACTCATTCAAAGCCCCTACGCCGATGCATTTTGTGCCCGGCTGCAGAAAGAATACGATTTACTGATGGATAAAATAGATGAATTTAGCAAAGCTAGAAATCAGTGGATAGAAGCGCGGAAGAAGATGGCAGTTGAAAGCTGTGATCTTGATGCATTAAAGGAAAAAGTAGAAAAGCTTAAAGATAATTTTTTGCAGCAGAAAAAAGACTGGCTGATGTTGAATAACAGGCTTGCTTTGGGGTAAGACTCTCGAGGTCTTAGTCTTACGTCTCCATGATTTTGACTTACGACCTCAGACTGATTTCAATGTTCCTTCGTTGCCCGGAAATCCACCTCCGGGAACCTCTCAATCGCCAGATCAAGATTCACTCTCGTCGGCGCCAGATAGGTCAGGCTATTCGAACCGTCAAGTGCCAGATTGTTCGAGGACTTCTGTTTTAATAGTTCAATCTCCCGCTCATCATCGGATTCAACCCAGCGGGCAGTAGCAACATTCGCTGGTTCAAAGATACATTCAACCCGGTACTCGGATTTTAAGCGGGAAGCAACGACATCAAACTGCAGGATACCGACAGCACCCAGAATCAGTTCATTGGTATTTAGTGGCCTGAACAGTTGCGTGGCACCCTCTTCACTGAGTTGCTGCAAGCCCTTCAACAGTGCCTTGTTCTTCAATGGGTCTTTTAGGATCACACGGCGAAAAAGTTCTGGTGCGAAATGAGGGATGCCCAGAAACTTCAGGTCCTCACCTTCGCTAAAAGCGTCACCAATCTGGATAGTACCGTGGTTGTGCAGGCCAAGAATGTCCCCCGGCCAGGCTTCTTCAGCGGTTGATCGTTCACCGGCCATGAAGGTCAGGGCATTATTAACGACTACATCTCGCCCCAGGCGGACATGATGTATTTTCATTCCGCGCCGGTATTTTCCTGAGGTGACTCGCAAGAATGCGATCCGGTCACGATGGGCTGGATCCATATTTGCCTGAATTTTAAAAACGAAACCGGTAAATTTTTCTTCGCCCGGTACAACATCCCGCTGCTTTGCTTCCCGCAGCTCCGGATGGGGGGCATACTCAACAAAACTATTCAGAAGTATTTGTACACCGAAGTTATTGATTGCTGAACCGAAGAAAACCGGTGTCAGCGTACCTGCCAGATAATCGTCGAGTGAAAACTCATGGCTGGCGCCACGTACCAGTTCAATTTCTTCTTTCAAATCATCATAAATCGAGCCTAGCCTGGAAACGGCCTGTTCTGAATCTATGCCATCGATAATTTCACCATCAATGGCTTTGCTGCCTGGTTCGTAAAGATAGATACGATCTTCATAAAGATGGTAGACACCACGAAATTCCTTGCCCATACCAATAGGCCAGGTCATTGGTGCACAGCGAATATCAAGTACCTGCTCAACTTCATCAAGAATATCCAATGGGTCCTGTCCGAAGCGATCCATCTTGTTGACAAAAGTCATGATCGGTGTGGTGCGTAAACGGCAAACTTCCATCAGCTTGATGGTGCGGGCTTCAACACCTTTGGCGATGTCGATCACCATAAGGGCCGAATCTACAGCCGTCAGGGTACGGTAGGTATCCTCGGAAAAATCTTCATGACCCGGCGTATCAAGAAGATTGACAATGTAATCCCGGTAGGGAAACTGCATAACAGAAGTGGTTACTGAGATACCGCGCTGCTGCTCCATCTCCATCCAGTCAGAGGTAGCATGACGCTCCGCCTTGCGCCCCTTCACCGCTCCGGCCAGCTGTATCGCTCCACCAAACAGCAATAGTTTTTCGGTCAGCGTCGTTTTACCGGCATCCGGATGCGAGATGATGGCAAAAGTACGGCGCCGTAATAATTGGTCCTGCAGTTCACTCATTGTTGATTTCTTTATTTATTAATAAACAGGGGTTGTTTAGTGCAGTGAGGCTCGCCATTCAAGACCGGCAAGAATTTCTGCCTCAGCCTCAATAATCTCCTGGTTTCGCTGTTCAATCTCTGCTTCAGAAAAATAATGCAATGCCATCTTTTTAAACACATCGCCGTGTCTTGCTTCCGTGGCCCACAGATCCCGGTAGAATTCACTTAATTCAGCATCCTCTAAAGACTCTGCAATAATCCTGAAACGTTCGGCACCACGTGTCTCGATAACAGATGCCACAAGCAGGCGGTCGAGTAATCGCTCATCCCGGCCATGCCGGCATATCTTGATCAGTTGATTGACATAGGGATCCGGCTCATCAGGCACCATTTGCAGTCCGCGCTGCTCCATCAGTTCCAGCACATCACGAAAATGATCCAGTTCATCCTGCGCCACCTGCAGCAAATCAGGAATAATTTCGGTACGGTCCGGGTACTTAACGATTACCGACATGGCATATGCCATTGCTTTCCGTTCACAGCTAGCGTGATCGATCAAAAAGTCATCAAAATTTTCCAGAATTACCTGTACCCAATCAGGATCAGTAGTACTGGCAAGCGGTGCGCGTAGTTGTGGCATTTGTGATCCAAAGCATATATCTAAACGATCATTTTACCATAAGCCTTCGAGGGAGGTGAGTCAGGTTAAAGGAGGAAAGGAGGAAAGGAGGAAAGGAGGAAAGGAACATCAAAACCAAAATCAGGCATATTTCGGTAGTGTTCAATATTCTGTGTCATTCCATTAAACTCAATGCGAAAGCACTAAGGAGTGACTCATGTCCCAATCATTTGATTTTGATAAAGCCCTT